>NZ_JAMBPS010000141.1:0-1446 GCF_024206515.1 Paraburkholderia sp. CNPSo 3281
CTGCGCAGCAGGTTGGCGTTCAACCGGTAATGCAGTGCCACCGCCGCAATCGACACGTTCGGCTGCATTGCCGCCCGAATGACCGTCTCCTTGAATTCCTTGCTATGCCGACGGCGCCGCGTCGGCTGAACGACATCCGGTACAACCTCGACTTCGTCCATCGTGTACACCTGTCCATTTAAAATTTGAATGGACATGATCCTGGGGTGGCACGACTTGCCGATCAAGATGACTTCACCGGCTGCTTACCTTTATTTCGTTGAGACTGCAAATAAAGTCGTCAATTCGGCGTGCGGAATCCCCACGCTTCCGGGATTTCGAATTGACATCTTTGTTTTGTTCTACGCCAGATCGGCGTCAATCGCCTCATTGAGCAGGCTCATCTGCTCGCTGTTGGTCTGTTCGCTACGCCGGCCGAACTGCATGCGCTTCAGTACAGCAATCTCATGCGCGAGCTGCTCGATACGTGTCTGCCGGTAATGCAGCTCCCGTTCGTTCTCACCAACCTGCGACATTAACCGCGCGGCCAGCGTGCGCAGTTCGTCGTGGCTCAGGGTGTCGAGGTCGGCGGGCAGGTCCATGCAGGCAGTCTGCCAGAACCTCACCCGCGACGGAAGCAAGCTTACGGCTCTGGGGGTATTACACGACCGTGATCGCGTGATCGTGAACCAACGTCTGCCAGGGCAGTCCGGTCACCAACGCACGCAACTGCTCGGGATTGAGCGCGGTCGCGATCGTCTGCTCACCGTTCGTCCAGACGAACCGGCCCTTGTTCAGGCGACGCGCGGCCAGCCAGATTCCGAACCCGTCATAGACGAGCACCTTCATGCGCGTCGAATGCCTGTTGGCGAACAGATAGGCGTGATGTGGCCGCGCTGCGCCGAACACCTTCACCACGCGCGCCAGAATCGTATCTGTGCCGGCGCGCATATCCAGCGGTTCGGTCGCCAGCCAGATCGCGTCGATGCGGATCACCGCAGCCACCCCTGCAACCACACCGCACAATCGCTGGCTGCGGATAACGGCCAACGTACAGTCACCGTTGCCGCACCCCGACGTACCTCGATCATGATCTCTGTCGCGCCAGATGCAGCTCCGGACGCTTCCAGCTGCAACGGCACAAATTCTGCCGATGGCACGCTCATTGACTTGCGGGCGAGCTCGGCCGCATCCAGCTCCTCCTGCGCCGCCACCCAGCTTCGGAGCATGTTGGCATTCAAGCGATAGTGCAGTGCTACCGCCGCGATCGATACGTTGGGCTGCATCGCCGCCCGGATGACTTGCGCCTTGAACTCCTTGCTATGCCGCCGACGTCGTGTCGGTTGCACGACCTCCTGCGTCACCTCGATCTCGTCCATCATGTACATCTGTCCATTAAAAATTTAGATGGACACGATCCTCGCCTTCGAGCCTTACGCAATCAAGATGACTTCACCGGGTGCTTAC
>NZ_JAMBPS010000142.1:0-1387 GCF_024206515.1 Paraburkholderia sp. CNPSo 3281
GCAGTAACCCCATTCACGGTTGCACAGGTGTACTGAGTGATGGCAAGACAGGTTGGACCGCGCAAAGGCAAGCCTGAGACATTTCTCGGACCTCGAGTCCGCTAATTAGATTAGGACCTTTGCGGCGAAATCCATCGGGGCCGGCGGGCATGCCCGCGATCGAGTCCGGATATAAGTCCGCAACCACCCTCCTCGCCACGCACAATCACCTTGCAAATGGGAGGCGACCATATAAGAAATGTCGGGTTTTGATTGGTTTGGGGGTTCGGGTGAGGGCGGTGTTGGCGCTCTTATCTCTCTATTTGAGGGGGCTTTTAGCACCGAGCCTGCCCGGGTTCCGGTGAGTCCCCATTACCGCCGCATTCAAGTCCTCGAGCGTCACTTCGCGCTGCTTGCGCGTGCCGGGCAACGGCTTCGGTTTGCGTACCGCAGCGCCGCGATTCGTGCGGGATGGCGAGCCCGATACGCGGCGGTTGTCGCGCTGCGCCTGGATCGCCTGGGCGACCTGCAGCGCATGACCGAGACGCTTGTGCTCCACCACCGCGCCCTGGTCGATCTCTGCGAGCTTGTCGTACGGCACACAGGGCAGCACCACCCCGTCGGCGCGGATCTCGAGGCGTCCGTCGGGATACTCCCACACCTCGATGTAGCGGTGAATCAGCTTGCGGTTAGCCGGCGTATCGTCCAGCAGCCAGATCACGCGATCGTTGAGCAGCGTGAGTGAATCCGAGACCTTGCGCAGGACCCGCCAGGTCAGGATCGCGTCGAGATCCTCGTCGGTGCGCAGCGGCCGGTGCGCATCGAAAGCGCTGCGTGGCGGCTTCGCAAAGCGCGCGTTATAGGCGGCCATGAAGGCGGGCGCATAGGCGTTGGCAGCCTCGATGGTGCTGATGCCGCGCAGCCGCAGCTCCTTGACGAGGCGATCCTGCAGCGTGAGGTGCGCCCGCTCGACGCGCCCCTTGGCGGGGCTCGAGTTCGCGCAGAAGGTGTCGATATTGAGCTCGTACATGGCGCGGCCGAACTGCGTGACACCTTTGCCTGCGGTCTCCGAACGCTTCTTCACATAGAACACGCTCGCCTTGTCGCTGTAGAACGCGCCAGGCTTGCCGTGGCGTTCGATATATGCGCGCGTCGCCTCGAAGTAGCTTCTATGGGGTATTCGAAGTCAAGCCCCCTCGATGACAGTTTTATTCGCAAGATTCTCCTTTAGGACTCCGCGAGTTATCCACGGCCTGCCGCCGGGTCCCTTCACATGACCAGAACGTCGGCAGGCGGTGGATAACTCGCGTGCGTCACAACACGTGTCAATAGTCTTTGGTTCGGAGCGCTCGATGTCGGGCGTATGCCCGATCTAACTTCTATCCGTGCCGGCACCACGGCCGGTCAC
>NZ_JAMBPS010000143.1:0-1383 GCF_024206515.1 Paraburkholderia sp. CNPSo 3281
GGGTCTGCCATAGATTTTGTGTTCAAGGCATAACATGTAGCTCAAGGAGCATGTATGCCACGCAAACCCAAGACAACTACCGAAGCGCAGACAGCGTTACCGTCCATTCCGAAGGAGCTGATCGACCAGTTCGTGAAGGGACCCATGACCGCCGAAGCGGTGCACGCCGCTTCAGCCGCGTTCAAGAAGGCGCTGATCGAGCGGGCGCTGGGTGCCGAACTTGGACACCATCTGGGTTATCCGGCGGGTGCCGTGCGGCCCGAAGATGCGACCAACCAGCGCAACGGCACGAGCGGCAAGACGGTGCTGACTGATGACGGTCCGCTGCGCCTGGAGATTCCTCGTGACCGCGACGGCAGCTTTGCCCCGATCCTGATTCCGAAGCACGAGCGACGTTTCACCGGCTTTGACGACAAGATCATCGCGATGTACGCCCGTGGCATGACGGTGCGCGAGATCCAGGGGTTTCTGGCTGAGCAGTACGGTACCGATGTGTCGCCGGAGTTTATCAGCTCGGTGACCGATGCCGTGATGGACGAGGTGAGTATCTGGCAGGCGCGCCCGCTTGAGCCGATGTACCCGGTAGTGTTCTTTGACGCGCTACGCGTCAAGATCCGCGAGGAAGGGATGGTGCGCAACAAGGCGATCTATCTGGCGCTGGGCATCCTGCCAGACGGCACACGGGACATCCTGGGGCTGTGGATCGAGAACACGGAAGGCGCGAAGTTCTGGATGAAGGTGTTCAGCGACCTGAAGGTGCGTGGCGTGCAGGACATCCTGATCGCGGTCACCGATGGACTGAAGGGCATGCCTGAAGCGCTGGGCGCGGTGTTTCCGGCCACCACGCTCCAGACGTGCATCGTGCACCTGATCCGCAACTCGCTGGACTACGCGAGCTGGAAAGACCGGCGGGGGCTGGCTGCTGCCCTCAAACCGATCTATTCGGCAACGGGCGCTGAAGCTGCCCAGACCGAACTGGACGCGTTCGAGCAGGGCGAGTGGGGCCGTAAATTCCCGACGGTGGTGGCGGCCTGGCGCCGCGCCTGGGATCGCGTCATTCCCTTCTTCGCGTTTCCGCCTGCGGTCCGCAAGGTGATCTACACGACCAACGCCATTGAAAGTGTGAACGCGCGGCTACGCAAGATCGTCAAGACGCGTGGGCACTTCCCGACGGACGAGGCCGCGACCAAACTGCTCTGGCTGGCCTTGCGCAATATCACGGCTGACTGGAGCCGTGCCGCGCATGACTGGAAAGCCGCGATGAACCAGTTCGCGATCCTCTACGAGGATCGCTTCACCAGAAATCATTTGTAGAATGCAATTGATGAGCCTGCCAGACGGCAGGCTTTTATCTGCCTTGCACACAAAAATTCAGACACTCCC
>NZ_JAMBPS010000144.1:0-1382 GCF_024206515.1 Paraburkholderia sp. CNPSo 3281
GCTAAATAGATGGAATGGTCGCCTCCCGCCTTAATGGGCCGTCCAGCGCCGCAGTCTCGCGTCCTGAACATGCGACATTGCTGGTTCGGCAGTCCAGCCGCCAAGGAGAATCAGATGGAACCCACGACCATTGCCATCGACCTGGCCAAGCGCGTTTTCCAGATTCATTACGTCGAGACCGAGACCGGCGCAATCCGCAGCAAGGTACTCAAACGCGCCCAGCTCGTGCCGTTCTTCGCCAACCGGCCTGCGAGCCGTGTCGTCATGGAGGCCTGCGGCAGCGCCCATCACTGGGCACGGGTGCTCGCGCGGCTTGGGCACGACGTCCGGCTCATCGCAGCCCAGTTCGTACGGCCATTCGTGAAGTCAAACAAGAACGACGCGGCCGACGCTGCGGCGATCTGGGAAGCTGCCCAGCGTCCCGGCATGCGGTTCGTGGCCGTCAAGACCGAAGACCAGCAGGCCATGCTGGCGATGCACCGGATACGCCAGCAGCTGGTCCGGATCCGCGTCATGCAGGTCAACCAGCTTCGAGGGCTGCTCTACGAATTCGGTATCGTGCTGCCGCAAGGTCGCCGGGCATCGATCGAGGCCGCGAAAGTCGCGCTGGCGTCACTGGCCGAACAGCTGCCAGCCATGCTCGCAGACAGCCTGCAGGACCAGTTCTCGCGGCTTCGCGCACTCGACGATCAGATCGCACGGATCGAGCAGCGCATTCTCGATTGGCGCCGCAATGATGATGCATGCAAACGCATCTCGGAGATTCCTGGCGTGGGTGTCCTCACGGCGACTGCTGCGGTATCGGTCATCGGACAGGCACAGACGTTTCGCTCCGGACGGGAATTTGCCGCCTATCTGGGGCTCGTACCGCGACAGAACAGCTCCGGCGGCAAGGTGAAGCTCGGCAGCATCAGCAAGCGTGGCGACGTGTATCTGCGAACGCTGCTGATCCACGGTGCGCGATCGGTCATCGTAAGCGCAAGGCACTTGCCGGAGCGCTTGCGCCAGATGCTGTCCCGTCGTCCAACGAACGTCGTAGCTGTTGCACTCGCCAACAAGATGGCGCGAACAATCTGGGCGCTCCTCGCGTACGGCCGAACGTATGAAGCAGCACAAGCGCAGTGACCACGCTTCAAAGGCAGTAACCCCATTCACGGTTGCACAGGTGTACTGAGTGATGGCAAGACAGGTTGGACCGCGCAAAGGCAAGCCTGAGACATTTCTCGGACCTCGAGTCCGCTAATTAGATTAGGACCTTTGCGGCGAAATCCATCGGGGCCGGCGGGCATGCCCGCGATCGAGTCCGGATATAAGTCCGCAACCACCCTCCTCGCCACGCACAATCACCTTGCAAATGGGAGGCGACCATATAAGAAATGTCG
>NZ_JAMBPS010000145.1:0-1371 GCF_024206515.1 Paraburkholderia sp. CNPSo 3281
GAACCTATCCGCATTTTCGTGGGCGAGGCGGTTAAAGGAATCATTATCCGCGCGCCTGCGTGAATCGGTCTCCAAACAGGATAGCAAACTGGTTCATGGCCGACTTCCAGTCGAAGGCTGCGCGAACGGATTTGGCCAGCACATTGCGTAGCGCCAGCCAGAGCAGCTTGATGGCCGCCTCGTCGTTCGGGAAGTGGCCACGGGTCTTGATGATCTTGCGTAACTGCATGTTCAGACTTTCAATGGCGTTTGTTGTGTACACAACTCGTCGGATCTCTGGTGGAAATGCGAAGAACGGCGTGACGTGCTCCCACGCCCGCTGCCATGACTGCACGATCATCGGATATCTGAGGCCCCAGGGGCCGTCAGCGAAGGCCTGTAGAGCCTGCCGCGCAGCGTCTTCACTGGCGGCCGAGTAGACTGGCCGCAGCGCCGTGGCAAGGGCCTTGCGGTCCTTGTAGCTGGCGTACTCCAGACTGTTGCGGATCAGGTGCACGATGCAGGTCTGCACAGCCGTTCGGGGATAAGCGGCAGCGATCGCGTCGGCCAGCCCCTTCAGGCCGTCGACCACCGCAATCAGGATGTCCTGGCAGCCGCGGGTCTTCAGTTCGTTGAACACCTTGAGCCAGAACTTCGCGCCTTCTGTCTGCTCGATCCACAGGCCCAGCACATCGCGCTGGCCATCGGCCTGAATGCCCAGGGCCAGATAGACCGCCTTGTTGCTGACCACGCCGTCGTCGCGGATCTTGACGCGCAAGGCGTCGAAGAACACCACCGGATACATCGCCTCCAGCGGACGGCTCTGCCAGGCCAGCGCTTCGGCCATCACCTCGTCGGTGACCGAGCTGATGAAATCGGGCGATACCTGGGTGCCGTAGCTTTCGGCCAGAAAGGCCTGAATCTCGCGCACGCTCATGCCGCGCGCGTACATCGCAATGATGCGTTCATCGAATCCGGTGAAACGCCGCTCGTGTTTGGGGATCAGGATGGGTTCGAAGCTGCCGTCTCGATCGCGGGGCACCTCGACCCGGACGGGGCCGCGATCGGTGATGAGCGTCTTGCCACTGGCGCCGTTGCGCTCATTGGCCTGGCCGGCCGGTTTGGACTGGCCCGGTGGGTATCCCAGATGCAGATTCATCTCCGCGCCCATGGCACGTTCGATGACCGCCTTGTTGAACGCCAGCATCAGATCCTGTACCTCGGCTGGCGTCATGGGGCCTTTGACCAGTTCGTCCAGCAGGGCCTTGGGCAGCTCAGGCAGCGGCCCTCGGGCCGCCGCCTGAGCTGCGACCGTACGTTTCTTCTTCATCGGCATATCCATGGCTTTTACCTCTCATGATATGCCTCACCCACAAAATCCCGGACAGGTCC
>NZ_JAMBPS010000146.1:0-1317 GCF_024206515.1 Paraburkholderia sp. CNPSo 3281
CCCTGCTTGCGCTGGAAGTAGAAGTACACCGGCAGCGCGACGACCATCAGCAGAATGATTTCGCCGGTCAGCGGCCACTTCGCCCAGTACAGGATCATCGATGCGCAGACGAATGCGAACGGCGCGATCACTTTCATGAACGGCACGGAGAGCGGGCGCTCGATGTCCGTGGCGGCACGCTTGAGCGCCATCAGGCTGATCGGACCCGTGAGGTACGAAATCACCGTTGCCACCGAGATCACCGCCGCGAGCGAACTCCAGCCGCGGAAGAAGAACATGAAGATGAACGAGACGAGCAGGTTGAACCACATCGCGTTGCGCGGCACGCCGTAGAACGGGTGCACATCGCCGAACATCTTCGGCATCGTGTTGTTGCGCTCCATCGCGTAGATCATGCGCGAGGTCGTCGCCATATAGGTCGTACCGGTGCCGCTCGGGCTCACGAAGGCGTCGACGTAGAGCAGGATCGCAAGCCAGTTCAGGTTCAGCGCGATCGCGAGTTCCGCGAACGGCGACTTGAAGTTGAACGTGTTCCAGCCCTTCGCGACGTCCGCCGGATTGACCGCGCCGATATAGGCGATCTGCAGCAGCACGTAGATCACGAGCGCGCAGAGAATGGAGCCGATCACTGCGAACGGTACGCTCCTGGCCGGATTGCGCGCTTCACCCGCGAGGTTGATCGGGCTCTGGAAGCCGTTGAACGCGAACACGATGCCGCTCGTGGCGACCGCCGTGAATACCGCCGACCAGCCATACGGCGCGAACGTGGTCGTTTGGCCGAAATTCTCATGGTGGAAGCTTCCAGCCATCAGGCCAATGATCGTCAGACCCGGGATGATGAACTTGAAGATCGTGATCGCGCTGTTGGCACGCGCGAACAGCTTCACGCCCCAATAGTTGAGCATGAAGTAGATGATCACGAGAATCGCGGAGAGCCCGAGCCCTGAATGAGTCAATGACCCGTCGACGAAGAGCGCGTGCGCCCACGCATAGGGCCAGGTGCTCATGTACTGGATCGAGGCTTCGGCTTCAATCGGGATCACCGAGACAATGGCGATCCAGTTTGCCCACGCGCTGATGAAGCCCACCAGTGCGCCATGCGAGTAGCGGGCGTAGCGGACCATACCGCCCGACTCCGGGAACATCGCACCGAGTTCGGCATAGGTGAGCGCGATGGCCAGAATGACCACAGCGCCGATGATCCAGGCGCAAACGGCCGCCGGACCTGCAATTTTCGCCGCCTTCCACGCGCCGAACAGCCAGCCCGAACCGATGATCGACCCGAGGCCGGTGAACATCAGCGCGAACGGGCCGATG
>NZ_JAMBPS010000147.1:0-1276 GCF_024206515.1 Paraburkholderia sp. CNPSo 3281
TTGCCTCTGTTGAATTTCCAGTGGGTGGTATCGTCCGGTTTTCTGCATAAACAAGACGAAGGCAGGTCATGCATAGCAAGCTGTTCGAAGCCGCATTGGGCGTAAGCGATCCCTGGTTCGTGAGCGGCGTCGATTTCGACGCGGCCACCAAGCTGCTGACGATCCAGATCGACTTCACTGCTGGAAGCCGCTTCGCGCATCCTGAGGTGGCCGGAGTGCATCCTGTGCATGACACCGTCGTCAAACGCTACCGCCACCTGAATTTTTTCCAGCACGACTGCTACCTCGAAGTGCGCACGCCGCGCGTGAAGCTGCCCGACGGCCGCGTGGCGCTTGTCGAGCCAGATTGGGCCGGCAAGCTCAGCGGATTCACGCTGCTGTTCGAGGCGATGGTGCTCACGCTCGCCCAGCAGATGCCCTTTGCAGCTGTAGCCCGCGCCGTCGGCGAATCGTGGCATCGCGTGCATGCGATCTGCAAGCGCTACGTCGAACTTGCGCTGGCCGCAATCGACCTGTCTGGCATGACCAGCATCGCCGTGGACGAGACCTCCTACAGGCGCGTACACAACTATCTGACGCTCGTGGCCGACGCCGAACAACGCAAGGTCGTGTTCGTCACCGAAGGCAAGGATGCCGCCACCATCGAACAGTTCGCCGCCCACCTGCGAGCGCACCGCGCAGAGCCCGAACAGATCACCTCGGTCAGCATCGACATGTCTCCCGCCTTCATCAAAGGTGTCAGCGAACATCTGCCGAACGCCCGCATTAGCTTCGACAAGTTCCACGTCGTCGCCCAGGCATCGACCGCCCTGGACAAGACCCGGCGACTCGAACAGAAGACCGATCCCGATCTCAAGGGCCTGCGTTGGGCGCTGCTCAAAGACCGCGAGCGGCTCAATGTGGCACAGCGAGCCGAAATGGACGCGCTGGTCGCCAACGTCACGACCAAACGTACGGCCCGTGCCTGGCTCTATCGAGAACAGTTGCGCGAGATCCTTGATCGTAAGCAGATCAATGTCGTTTCCGAGATGCTCGAGCAGTGGTGTACCAACGTGATGCGATCCAAGGTTGAACCCATGAAGGAGGTCGCCCGCATGATCCGAAAACACTTCGACGGCATCGTCGCATGGACCCAGACGCGCCAGACCAACGGCTTTCTGGAAGCACTCAACGGCCTGTTTCAGGCCGCCAAGCGACGCGCTCGCGGCTACGCAAACCTCGAAACCATGCGCACAGTGCTGTTCCTGATCGCCGGCAAACTCAACTTCGCGCCGAT
>NZ_JAMBPS010000148.1:0-1194 GCF_024206515.1 Paraburkholderia sp. CNPSo 3281
GTACCGCCAACCGAAACCACACCTTTCGTTTCGGTCCACCGAACACGCATTTCGGTGGGGTGAACAGCCGTTTCGGCAGGCTGAACACCGATTTCGGGAAGATGAACACGCATTTCGGAGCGCCGAACACCAATTCCGGAATTCTCCGAAACCGTTCGACTTCAAGCGAAACGGTTGTTCATCTTCCTCCGGAAACACTGTTCGACTTCAACCGAAATCCGTGTTCGGCTTCGCCGAAATACGCACTGATCAACCGTCGGCATGCCGTCCGTTCTGCTACCTGCACACTGTGCGAGCCAGGATCTTTTATAAACCAGTGGACAGGTCAAATACATATCAGTGTCAGATGTCGTCACCTATAACGATGCTAGCGAAGCAGCAATCATCGACGGTGCGGGCTCGTTGTTTGTCGATGACGGGAAGTCCGCCGCGCTGGTCGGCAGTCACCTTAGCAACGGCGATCGGATCGTGTCCACGCCGTGGGAGGATGAGATATCTGGCCTGTTTGTTCCCGAAGGTGAAAAGCCGGCAGGCCTATTCGATCCGTTCTACGTGCCGGCGCCGCCCAAGCCATGCTGGCGGTTCGCACTATCCGGCTCCACCACCGCACGTGGCGGGGTTCTGCGCGAGCCTGGAGGCAAATGGCGCAGCAATGGCGAAGACATAAGGGTCGGGCAAATCGGCGATCTGATTTGTTATCCAGACGGTACCACCGCACGCATTACGAGCGGCCTCGCTCTTAGAGCAAATCGCGCGTGTGCGCAACTGGCCTACGTCGGCAGCACGCTCGATAACGGCGACACCATCACGCATAGCCCCGAGCGCGCAGGCGGCGCCCATCCCGACACCTACGAACCCGTAACAGAATCCCTGATCAAGCGTGAGAGTGAGCGCGCATGATTCGCTATTTTCTCGCGAAAGGAGACCGCGCGGGGAGCGCGGTGAGTAAGCAGCCGGTGAAGTCATCTTGATCGGCAAGTCGTGCCACCCCAGGATCATGTCCATTCAAATTTTAAATGGACAGGTGTACACGATGGACGAAGTCGAGGTTGTACCGGATGTCGTTCAGCCGACGCGGCGCCGTCGGCATAGCAAGGAATTCAAGGAGACGGTCATTCGGGCGGCAATGCAGCCGAACGTGTCGATTGCGGCGGTGGCACTGCATTACCGGTTGAACGCCAACCTGCTGCGCAG
>NZ_JAMBPS010000149.1:0-1184 GCF_024206515.1 Paraburkholderia sp. CNPSo 3281
CAATGCTCTCAACTTAAGCCTTCGCATTACGCGAGTTTGTAGGCGAGATAGAAATGGGGCTTGGCCTTTCTGGGTGGCCTGGGACAGGAGCGTGACGGCTGTATTCGACATCGGGTGCGGTGAATCACCGAGAGAACCGGGGCGAGGCTGTCCAGGCAGCGCTGGATGCGCAGAAGGCAGCCGGCAAGGATCGGCCTGAGTGCGCCCAGTGCGTAGATGCGGTTAGGACGACTGGTCAATGCCTCTTCGTGCGGCGCATCCAGGTCACTGAGCAAGGTGCACAGGTTGTCAGCGAGGATCTTTGCGCCGAAGTCCTGCTGCAGGGCCAGATAGTCCAGACCCGTGACGGCCTCCAGCCGTAGCCGGTGCTTCAGGCGTTTGAACGCTTCCTCCACGCGCCAGCGCTGATGATAGAGCGCGCCGAATGTCGCGGCGCGGTAGCGCTGGACATCAAGCAGGGAAGTCATCAGCACACGCACGCGCCCGCTGGGGGTAACGTCGCGGATCAGGCGCACCGTGCTGGGTAGGCGCGCCAGTTCATAGTCGTGGGCATCCTGCTCGCTGGGCGCGGCCAGCGTCACCACGCGTTCGGCCTCGCCGCTGCGCGCAAACGCGGTGACGCATTTCCAGTTACGGGCATCGACGCGCATGCAGAACGCGATTTCACGCTGCACGAGCGCAGCCACCATCGTGTTGCCGATGTAGCCGCGATCGAGCAGCAGCAGATCGCTGCGCGGTTGCAGCACATCCAGGGCCTCGAACAGCATCTGCCGCTCGGCGCCGTCGGCGGGATGAAGCGCGGCGTGCAGGGTCAGTTCAGCCCCCGGCAGGAACAGCGCAAACGCATAGTGATCGGCGCACAGTTCATGGCCGCGACGCGTGCCCACGCGCAGACGGCTGCCATCGGCGGCCACCAGGCGCAGACCGTGCCAGCGCATCGAATCGAGATGAGGTTGGGCCAGTGCAATCAGGCGCGCGCGGGCCAGTTCGAACAGATCGGCCGAGAGCCCGCGGCGCGCCTTGCTGAAGGCCTGTGCACTGACGGCACGGGTAGGCGTGCCGTGCTCGCCGAGCATGCCAAACAGGGAGTCGAGTTCGGCCTGCACGCTGCTACACATGGCGGACATCATCATCGCGGCCATGCGCGGCAACGTCAGTGTGCGATTGCGGGTAAAGGCGGTGGG
>NZ_JAMBPS010000150.1:0-1175 GCF_024206515.1 Paraburkholderia sp. CNPSo 3281
GCGGTCCATCATGCCTCGTGCGCGCGCAGGAAGCGGAAGAACTCCACGCCTTCGCGCAGACGCCGCTTCATCATGTCCCAGCTCGTGAGCATCTCGCGCACGATCTCCCAGATCTTCGACGGCCGGAAATAGAACTGCCGATAGAACTGCTCCAGGTGGTGATAGATCTCGTCGCGCGACAGATGCGCATAGCCGATCGCCGCGAGCTGCACCCCTTCCTTGCTCACCAGGTTGATGGTCTTGTTCTCTTCCATCCAGCCGTTTTCCACGGCCTGCTTGTAGAGCGTCGTGCCCGGATAGGGCGCTGCGAGCGACACCTGAATCGTATGCGGATTGATTTCCTTCGCGTACTCGATCGTCTTTTTGATGGTGTCCTGCGTCTCGCCCGGCAGCCCCAGAATGAAGGTGCCGTGAACCTTGATGCCGAGATTCTTGCAGTCGGCGCTGAAGCGGCGCGCGAAGTCCGTGCGCACGCCCTTCTTGATGTTCACGAGAATCTGGTCGTCGCCCGATTCGAAGCCCACGAGCAACAGACGCAGGCCGTTTTCCTTCATCACCTTGAGCGTCTTGTACGGCACGTTCGCCTTCGCGTTGCACGACCACGTCATGCCGAGCTTGCCGAGACCGATGGCGATCGCTTCGGCGCGCGGCAGGTCGTCGGTGAAGGTGTCGTCGTCGAACATGAGCTCCTTGACTTCCGGCATGTTCTCGCGGATCCACTTCGCTTCCTCGAGCACGTTCTCGACCGAGCGCGTGCGGTAGACGTGGCCGCTCACGGTCTGCGGCCACAGGCAGAACGTGCAGCGCGACTTGCAGCCACGGCCCGTGTAGATCGACACGTACGGGTAGTTCAGGTAGCCGATGAAGTAATTCTCGATCTTCAGGTCGCGCTTGTAGATCGGCGCGACGAACGGCAGCGAGTCCATGTCCTCGAGCACCGGACGGCCTGCGTTGTGCTCGATCGAGCCGTCCTTCGCGCGCCACGAAATGCCCTTGACCTCGGCCAGCGGCATGCCCTCGGCGATTTCCTTGCAGGTGAAGTCGAACTCCTCGCGGCAGACAAAGTCGACCGCCTCGGTGGCCGTGAGCGAATTGTGCGGATCGACCTGCACCTTCGCGCCCACCAGACCGATGACGATCGACGGCTTGCGCTTCTTGAGGTCTTCGCAGAACAG
>NZ_JAMBPS010000016.1:0-142366 GCF_024206515.1 Paraburkholderia sp. CNPSo 3281
GGGGCGCAGGTTGCCGCCTCGCTCGCGATGGGCGCACAAGGGGCGTGGCTGGGGACGCTCTGGCTCGCGGCGAAGGAGAACCATACGTCGCCGGCGCTGCTGCAACGTCTCATCGAGGCGGACAGTGGCGACACGCTCGTCACGCGCGCCCATAGCGGCAAGCCGTGCCGCGTCGTGCGCAGCGCATGGATCGACGCGTGGCAGGCGAGCGACGCGCCGGTGCCGCTGCCCATGCCGCAGCAGCAGGCGCTCACGGGCGGCGACTTCAGCGCGATGCACGAATACGACCGCGCGGATCTCATCTACGAGGCGGCGGGGCAGAGCGTCTTTGCCATCGATGCACCGACGACGGTCGCGGCGCAAATGGCCACGCTGATCGCGGATGCGAACGCGGCGCTCGCAACGCTCGAAGCGGCGATGTCCGACTGAAGCAATGGCGCTGGCGAAAGTACAGACGCCGGACGAAAACAAAACGACACGGAGACGACAATGGATGCAAAGGCATCAGGCGGATCGATACGCGCGTGGCTGATCGTCGCCATGCTGTTCCTGTTCATGGTGATCAATTTCGCCGACAAAGCCGTGTTCGGCCTCGCTGCCGTGCCGATGATGCGCGACCTGAATCTCAGCCCGCGCGAGTTTGGGTTGGTCGGCAGCAGCTTTTTCCTGCTGTTCTCGCTCTCGGGCATCGGCTTTGGCTTCGTCGCGAACCGGGTGCAGAGCAAATGGCTGCTCGCGCTGCTGGCCCTGGTGTGGAGCGCGGTCCAGTTTCCGCTCGTGGCTGCAAGCGTGACCTTGCCCTTGCTGATCGCCTCGCGCGTGCTGCTCGGCGCTGGCGAGGGCCCCGCGTTTCCACTCGCGCAGCACGCCTGCTACAAGTGGTTCGACAATGCACACCGCAATGTGCCGAACACTATCGTGCAGCAGGGCGCGAGCGCGGGCCTCATGCTCGCGGGGCCGATTCTTTCGTACCTCATCGTGCGCTACGACTGGCACATGGCGTTCTTTGCGCTCGGGATCGTCGGGCTCGTGTGGACGGCGCTGTGGCTCGCGATCGGTCGCGACGGACCGGTGGGCGCGGCAAGCCATGCGCCGGGCGTGGCGCATGACGGCGCGGGGGAAACGATCGCCTATCGTCACCTGCTGCTCAACCGCACGTTCATCGGCGTGCTCTTCATCTACTTCGTGGAGTACGCGGTCATTTCGCTCGCGTTCACCTGGTTCCCGGTTTATCTGCGGCTGGGATTGGGCTACGCCCCCATCGTGACAGGCTGGCTCTTTTCAGCCATCGTCGGCTCGTTCATTCCGGTCACGCTGCTCCTCGCGTGGGTCTCGCAGCGGCTCATCCGCAAGGGCGTCAGCTCGCGTCTCGCCCGCGGTGTGATGGTGAGCGGCTTTGCCATACTCGGCGGCGTGCTGTTCCTCGCGACGTCGAGCGGGCTAAGTCCCGCGCTCAAGGTGGCCTGTCTCGCGATCGGCGGTGCGCTCAGCCAGCTCGTGTTTTCGTTCGGACCGCTGATGATCAGCGATATCGTGTCGGTCAGGCAGCGCGGCGCGCTGCTCGGCATCAACAGCTCGATCGGCACGCTCGCCGGCTTGATTGCGCCGGCGCTGATGGGCGGCATCGTGCAGGCCAGTCATGGCAACCCGGCGCTCGGCTACGAGCACGGTTTCAACGTGGTGGGAGCGCTGCTGCTCGCGAGCGGCGCGCTCGGTCTCGTGCTGCTGAACCCGGAGCAATCGCGTCAGCGCATTCTCGAAGCGGCCCGGCGCGATGCGGCGCCGGTCAACGAGGGCGCACAGCAGCGCGCTATGACGCCTTCGTTGGATATGGGGCGGTCGCGTTAAGACACGAGCGCCGTCTTGCGCACGAGCGGCAGCACGTCGTTGACCTGTGTGCCAATGTCCTCGGCGGCGACGCCGTAAACATGCAGCGAGACGGCCTGCGCGTCGCCGCCGTTCGAAAGCCGGTGAATGCCGGTGCGGCCGCGTCCGCCGAACGATACCGCGCCGCTCGCGCGCGGATGCGAGCGAACCACGTCGGCGCCCAGGCGGGCGTCGTCCCACGCGTAGAGCGTTTCGGTCAGCGTACCGTCGAGCACGGCGTAACCGCACCAGGTGTGATGCGCATGGATCGGGCTTGCGTGGCCCGCCTGCCAGACCAGCGCCGCGACCGTGTAGCGGCCCAGGCTGTCGGCCGCGATGACATGACGCCGGTACGTGTCGGCGCTGCCTTCGCGCTGCGCATGCGTGACGAGCGCCGGGTCGGCGAGCGCAAGCGTGAGCGCCGTGCGCATGCCGCGCGCGAAGCGTGCGCAGCGCGACGGGTCGCCGGGCGTCGCGCAGGCATCGAAGGCGCCGTCGAGTGCGGCGGTGAAGCGCGCGACGGCGGCGGCGTGCTGCTCCGCGGTGTGGAAGGCGCTCAGCAGGGCGAGTTCGGCAGGGGCGTTCATGGCGTGTTCTTCTCGCGGTTTCTACAAGAAGATTTATAGCCGTTCGCGCCTGGAAAGAGTTTTCCTATTTTTTTCCCGTTTGCCCATCGTGTAGAATAAATTTCTACGCTTGGCAAGTGCGGAAATGGATCTCATCGACAGAAAGCTGGTTGAGCTGCTGCAGCAGGACGCGACCATGCCGGTCGCGGAATTGGCGCAGCGCGTCAATCTTTCGCAAACCCCGTGCTGGAAACGCGTGCAGCGCCTGAAGGAAACGGGCGTGATCCGCGCGCAGGTCGCGCTGTGCGATCCGCGCAAGCTCGGCGTGGGGACAACGGTGTTCGTCGCCGTGCGCACGAACCAGCACACCGAGGCTTGGGCGCAGACCTTCACGCGCGCCGTGCAGGAGATTCCCGAGATCGTCGAGGCGTATCGCATGAGCGGCGAGACCGACTACCTGCTGCGCATCGTGGTCTCCGATATCGACGACTTCGACCGCGTCTACAAGCAGCTCATTCGCGCCGTGCCGCTGTTCGACGTCAGTTCGAGCTTCGCGATGGAGCAGCTCAAATATTCGACGGCGCTGCCCGTGCGCAGCGGCACGTAGCGCGGTACCGGGCGGCCCGCGGCGCAAGCCGTCTGCAAGGCATGGCGGCGTAGAATGCCCGTTCCTGTCATCCAATTCGAGGCTGGGCACGACTGATGAACGAACCGCGCAAGAAAAACCCCACCGTTGGCGTTGCCGTGCTCATCGTCGTGGTGGTGCTGTTCGTGATCGGCACCGTGCTGTTCAACGCGCTGAAAAGCAAGCGCGAGTACGACGAGACCGTGGGCGCCAGCGCGGCGCATGCGTCGGCGAGCACGGCCGCCTCGCAAGCCAGCGGCTCCACGCAGTGACGCGCCGGGCCGCGTCCTTCTTATTCCTCCGGTAGCCGGATAATGCTCGCGTCCCGGCGAATCAGCCAGGACGCCGTGATCATCTGCTTGCACTGGTGTGCGAGCAGCCTGAGTTCCTGCGGCAGTTCCGCGGCGGCGCCGAGCGCGCGCTCGGCTTCCACCACCATCGCATCGAGTTCGCGCGTGAGCTGCTTCGTGATGTCGCCCTGATCGACGGGCGCAGCCGTGCCAGCTTCGGCGGCGACGAGATTCTCGCGCACGCACGAAAGCGCGCTCTCGAGCGCGTCGAGCTTGACTTCCGGCTGGTCGGGCCGCGCCGTGCTGCGCAGGAGCGGAGCGGTGGCGGTGATCTGCGAGGCGAGCACGTGGCTGCGCACGAGCAGATCGTTGAGTTCGGGCACGAACTTCTGCGCGGCCTTCGGTTCGAGCATCATGCGCTGGAACGCCTGGCCGAGATTCGCGAACGCGACGTGAACGTTCTTGCGCGCGAGCCGGTAGCGGAAGTCGCGCGCGAGCGACGGCGCTGCGGCGGCTGCGCCCGCCGTGGACTGCGCGGTTTGGGCGGTGGCTTTCGCGCCCACGGCCGACACGGGCGAGCCGGGAGCGCCCGCTGTGGGCGAGTCGTCGAGGGTTGCGGTGGTGGCGGCGACGGATTCGTCGGCGACGCTCGCCGCGTTCGCCGAAGCGCTCGCCATGGCGCTCACGCTGCCGGGCAGCGGATTAGCCGCGCTGCCCGCATCGGCTGCGAGCGCCGCCGTGGGCGCTGCACGGGCTGCCACGCGTGCGCCGGCCTCGCTCACCGCGGCTCCCGCGAACGCCGGCTGCGGCGCGCTCGTGCGCCCGCTCCACCACCAGCTCGCCTCGAGATAGCTGCGCGTCGCGGCGATCATGTCGTGCACGAGCTTGCCCATCAGGCGGTATTCCCAGTACGGGAACAGATGGCTCGCGGCGATGGCGATCATGCAGCCCACCACCGTGTCGATCGCGCGCTCGCCGATGATGCGCATGCTGCCCGGCGCGAGCAGATGGAACATCAGGAGCACGTAGGCCGACGTGAACACCACGCTCGCCGTGTAGTTGAAGAGCAGCAGGCTGTAGCTCATCACCATCGCCGCGAACATCGAGACGAGCAGCACGAGCGGCTGCTTCACGAGCAGGATCAACGCAATGCTGGCGATACAGCCGATCAGCGTGCCGACGATACGCTGCGCGTTGCGCTGGCGCGTGAGCGAGTAGCCCGGCTTCAGGATGATGATGCTCGTCATCACGATCCAGTAAGCGTTGGTGAGCGGCAGAAGCCGCCCGAGCCAGAAGCCCACCGCCACGGCGATCGTCACGCGCAGCGCGTGGCGAAAGCTCGGCGAGGCCATCGTGAGATTCGAGAAGATCTGCAGCCAGGACACGCGGCGGTTCGTCACGAAGCGTGTGAGCGCTTCGTCGATGCGCAGCTCGGTCTCGGTCGTCGGCACTTCGCTCGCGAGGTTGCGGCGCATGCGGTCGATCAGGCGTGTCGCGCTCCAGATACGCCGGAACGATGCCGAGATCGCCGCATAGGCCTCCGGGTCGGTCGCGGCCAGGTCGCGTTTTTTCAGCTGCTCGAGCTCGTATTCGATGGCGCGCAACTCGGCCTTCACGTTCACGCTCGCGCGCGGCGCCTCGTTTTGCAGCACCGCGAGGCCGATGTCTTCGAGATCGGCGGCGGCCTTGCGGATCAGGTCGCGGTAGAACACGAGCAGGTCGGAACCGCCGAAGGTGTTGCGCACGAGCGGGTAGTCGGTGTGCGCGCCCACGAACAGCTCATGCAGATCGACCGTGTTGATGAACAGGTTGAAGTGCATCGCGCGCCGCGCATCGATCTTGCCGGCTCTGAGCTTGGGCAGGTTGCGCAGCACGATGTCGCGCGCCGCGTCCTGGCGCTCGACGGCGGCGATCTGCTTCGCGACGAGGTTGCGATAGCACTCGTCGAGATCATTGTCGAGGTCGAAGAACTGGGCGCGCGCGAGCAGATAGTCGGCGCAGGCGAACACGCTTTCGGCGAGCGCCTGCTGCTCGATGCGATCGAGCATGAGCTGGCTGATCAAGGTCGACCACGCCGTGTACCAGAGGCCGCCCAGCAGAATCCACAGCGCATTGACGAGGGCGAGGTGCGGCGTGAAATGCTCCTCGAGCGTCATCACCATCATGAAGAGGGTGGCGAAGCTGATCTGCGGCCAGCGGTTGCCGTAGACCACGATCAGCGAGAGCACGAAGGTGAGCGGCACCACGGTGGCCCATAGCGCGATGGGACTGAAGGTGGCGAGGCCGGTCGCGTAAGCGGAGAGAAACCCGATCACGCTGCACGCGAGCATTTCGTTGCGCTTGTACTTGAGCGGTCCCGGCATGTCGACCACGCAGGCGCCGAGCGCGCCGGTCGAGATGGTGAAGCCCAGCTCGCTCTTGTGAAAGACGAACAGGCACAGGACAGCCGGAAGCGAGATGCCGATCGCGATGCGCAGGCCGCCGTAAAAGTACTGGCTATAGAGGAATTTCCTGATTTCTACGGAGTAGCGCATCGACTGCCGGGGAAGTTCGAGAGCGGACGGTCCGCCGCGGAGTGTGGCGCTGAGTCTATCGTATTTCGGGCGCGATCTGACCGCCGGTGCGTGCCGGACCGGGCGGAAGCCGGCGCCGGCGCCTCAGTCCACGCTGAGCGTGCTCGCGTTCGTTGCCGCGGCCGCGTCGCCGAGCAGGCCGTGCGTGCCGTGAATGCGCCGCATGCGCGTGCGATACCAGAAGGTCCAGGCCATCAGGCAGCCGAACACGCCATAACCGATGATCGGCGAGACGACGAGAAAGCGCTCGATCGGCCAGGTGGCGGCCAGATAAGTGCGCAGCGCGGAATCGAGACAAAGCCCGAAGCCCCAGATGAACGTGAGGAGCCGCATCGCTGCCGCGAAGCTCGCGTTCTCCTTCCAGAGCTGTTCGAGCCGCGCGACGCCCTCGCGAGTCTCGCGCGCGACCGTCGCGCGCGTGAGATAGAACACGAGCGGGCGCTTCGCGAGAAGCGAGATCAGGAACGCGACGCCGATCGCGCCGGAGGCGAGGCTTTCGCGCATCAACAGCACGCGCGGGCTGCCGCCGAACGCCACGGCGACAAGCGAGAGCACGATGCCCAGCAGAATGACGGCGGAGAGCGCATCCACGCGCCGAAAGCGCACCAGTTCGACGATGCTCCAGGCAAGCGGCGGCGCGGCCGAGGCAATGAGGCCGCCGACTTCGCCCCAGTGCGGCTCGGCGAGACGGTAGGCGACCCAGGGAAGCAGCAGGTTGACCGCCAGTTCGGCAACGAATGCGGGACGCAGCTTCATGGGGTGCGTGCTCCTGAGGGTTCGCCCAAGGGAATGTCGCAAGTATGGTTCATGCGCCCCGCGGCGGCAAACTGGCTGCGCAGCGGGGCGGCATTTCGCATGCCCGCGGCGGATCGGCCTGCCGCTTACGCCAGGAGGTGTCACGCCTGTGTCATACCTGTGCCGATTCAGCCGCGCTATGCGACACTGCCGCGTGTCCGGCCCGATGCGGCCTGCCTTTTTCTATTCGCCCATGACCGCACGCGCGCCCATCCCGTTGCAGGAAATCGAACTCGTCGCCGTTCGCGCACAGGGCGCGGGCGGCCAGAACGTGAACAAGGTATCGAGCGCGATTCATCTGCGCTTCGACATCCGCGCCTCGTCGTTGCCCGAGGTGCTCAAGATGCGCCTGCTCGCGCTCGCCGACCGGCGGATTACGAGCGAGGGCGTCGTCGTGATCAAGTCGCAGGAATACCGCACCCAGGAACAGAATCGCGTGGCTGCGCTTGCGCGCCTCGAGGAGCTGGTCGACCGCGTGAGCGTGACGCGCAAGGCGCGCGTGGCGACGCGCCCCACACGTGCCTCGAAGGTGCGCCGGCTCGACAGCAAGGCGCGCACCGGTGAGCTGAAGGCGGGACGTCGGCGCGTCTCCGAATAGCGACGAGGACGGCGCGGCGGCTTAACCCGGCACGCGCCACGGGCGCACGCGCGGCCCGGGCTCGGCGAGCGCACGCCGGAAATACTCGCGGCGCGACCAGTTGCTGTCGGTGTCGGGATAGAAAGGTGCGAGGCGCGCGGGCGGCCCGACGCCGGGCACGGCAATCGAAGGCTCGTGCTGCTCGCCGTGTTCATCCGCGGTGAATACGCGCTGGGCGTGGCTGCCGTTGTCGCCAAAAATTGCCTCGGCGGCCGCTTCGAGCGTTCCGCCACCCGTGAGTACGCGCGCGCCGCGCAGGATGGTGTGCGAGAGCGCGCCGAAATTGACCTGCTCGATGATCTCGGTGCTGCGCTGATAATCGGCGAAGCGCCGCCACATTGACTGCGCGAGCGCGGTGAGGCATGCCATGACAGGCGGGGGGGAGGCGAAGCCGCGAGAGGGCGCGCGCGTCAGGTGCGAGTGCCTCGCATGCCGCCTGCTGGCGGCACGGTTTGCCGGTCAGTGCGCCGTGTCGGGCACGTCGAGAATCAGGATGATGGTCCAGTCCGCATCGCCCTCGTGATGGTATTGACGCTCCGCCACGATGAACGGCTGCTGTTTGCCAGCCGGGCCGAGAAACAGCACGTCGCCCTCCATCGGCAGGCATTCGATGGGGGGCAGCGCGAGATACGCGTCCTGGTTGCCGCCGCGCGGCATCAGCTTTTCGATCTTGCGTGAGGCCGCTTCGGTCCATTCGATGTCGAGCTGGATGTTGCTCATTGCGTATCTCCGCGCGTGGCGCGCACAAAAGGTTGGGTCTATGCCGACCGCATCTAGCCGAGCGGGGCGTTTTCGAGGTGCGCGACTTTAGCATACCGCGCCGGCGCACCGGCGCACCGGCGCGGTGGCGATCCGCGCGCGAGGCCACACACGCAGCGGCGTGGCGAATAAAAAAGCCGATGGCGGCTAGACCGGCATCGGCTTCATTCCAGGGAAGGCGCTGCCTGCGTGAGCAGGGCAGCACGTGGCCAGGCCTCGCCCGTTCTTACTGGGCGGGGGCCTTCTTGTGATGCGGATGCCCCGACTTGTGATGCATCATGGGCGCCGGCGCGGGCGCGGCTTCCTGTTGCTGCTGCAGCGCCTGCGCGCGTTGCAGGACGTCGTCGGCCTTGGCCGGGTCGGTGCTCATCGTGATGCCGTTATCCGACTGCGCATGCGCAGCGCCCGCTAGTGCGGAAAGTGAAATCAGGACTGCGAGGGACACTTTTTTCATCTCTACCTCCGAAGGAGCGGTTTATGGACCCAGCCGTTACCTGTCCAAGCAGGATGGACATGCCATTCTAACGATCAAATACTCGCGCCAGATGACATCGTGTAAGCCGTTCGCACGGGAGTTACATCTCGTTACATCTGGCGCCGCTTAACGGTCATACTAGAACCAGCCGATCATCCGATACACATAAAACTGCGCAACCCCAATTGATTCGTGGAGCGCCGTTTCGGCGGACTTGAGATTCGCGATGCGCGGGAGCAGGCCGCGCTCGACGCGGCGCACGCTGGAAACCGCAGGCAGCGGGTTCATGTCGAAGCGCCGGAAATCGAGCATCGCGCGGCGCATCTGGTACGAGGACGTCACGAGCAGGAGCGTTTCGTCGTTGCCGGCCCGGACGATGGGTGCGACGTTGCGCGCGTTCTGATACGTCGTAAGGCTCTGGTTCTCGAGCACGAGATCGGCGCTCGGTACGCCGGCGCGCAGCAAGTAGGGCGCGTAGTTGTCGGCCTCGGCGCTCGCATGGTGCTCAGGGTTGCCGCCACTCACGATCACGCGGCACATGCCGCCCGCGCGCGCGCACTGCGCGTACAGTTCGGCGGCAAGGGCAATGCGTGCGTAGACGTCGCTCGCGGGGAACAGTTGGCCGTGGCGAGATTCGGTGCCGCCGCCCAGCATGATGATGGCGGTGCGCGCACCGAAGCGCGCCGGGCCGATTTTCGCCTGATCGTAGGGAGTGCGATACAACTCCGGCTGGGCGATATCGAGCAGCACCCCGGTGAGCCAGCCGGCCGCGAGCAGCCAGAAGACCCCGGCCGCGCAGGCTGCGACCCGCCAGCGCGCGCTGCGCCACAGCAGGCCGAGCGCAACAAATAGCACAAACAAAACGAATAGAATCAATTTGGATGAGGTAACGTATTGTTTTCGGGAAAATGCGCGTCTGACCGACCTCCGCGCCGCGAGCGTGGCGCGGCGTTGGCCGTGCGGGAAGCAGTGATGCTGCTTTCACGGGGGCCCGGATAACCTGCAGTCCCTGCCGCTGCACAGCGCACGGATGGGGCGCGTGGGCCCGCCAGGGCACAGTCCGCGCCGTTCTCAGGTCCGCATTGCGCCGCAGCCGGCCCGCGCGAGGCTCAATGATCGCAGGACTGCATTTTAAGAAAGAAGTGAGATGACCACGTATTCCAACGAAGCAGTACTCGAAGCGCTGAGGCGGGTGCAGTATCGGCAGGTCCCGTGGGCGCGTCGTCCTGAAGTGTTCCAGTATTTGCGCGATCTCGGCATGATGGACATCGTCCGGCAGCGCACGGTTGCGCCGGCGCCGGGTTTCCATGCGCCGGTCGATATCGCGGTGCTGACCGATCGCGGCCGCGCCGAATTCGCCCGGCTCGCACGCGACGAGCGCACGGTGCAGTGGAGCGCGCATCGCGTGGCCGACTACGTCGCGGAGCGCGTGCCCCAATCCGGCCTCGAAGCCAGCCAGTAGCGCTGAATCCTCTTTGTCCCGCCAAAAAAAAGCCCGCATCGAAAGATACGGGCTTACCGGAATTACTGCTGCCACGCTGTGCTTGATGGCGTAAGGGTAGACCGCACATGAAGCGCGGTGGTTCCCCGGGGCAGGGTATATGCTGAGCCGCGACGTGCCGGGCGGTCTTGCCGGCGCCTGGAATCGCGGCGCTTTCATCGGTTCCGGCCGTCCCCTCGATGGTGTTTCGCTCGCCGGCTTACCGGCGCTGCGTCGGTTCCTGCTTCTGCGTCGCGCTGCGGCGGGCATTGTCCGCAATGTCGCCGCGCAAGTCGCCGCGCGGCACGGGCGGCTTGCCCGCGTTCGGGCCAGGCGCTACGGGCGGCATTGCGCGCGCGCCGGTGCGTGATATCGACCATGTCGGTGCGGAGGCATGCGGCGGCTGGGCCGCGGCGCTGAACGAAACGAACGAGGCCGTTGGCGCGAAGAGGGCGAGGGCGGACAGCGAAACCATGATGCCCCGAAGGTGCAGGTTCATGGATTTCATGGAGGTTCCCGTCAATCCGGTTTCTTGACGTTAGTGGACATGCTCCTAAGCTAACGTCGGCCGCGAAAGCGCGCTGTAAATATTGGTAAAGAGATGTATCGCGGTGCCGGTCGCCTGGTTGCGGACGCAGCGATGTCGCTGCAGCCTGCATCGGCTGGAGAGGGGCGGCGCTATTAGTGCATGACCGGAAAGCAGTCTGCACTGACCGCGAAGTGCGGAAGGGGTCAGAGAAAAACACGCCGGGCGCACGAGGCGCCCGGCGGAAAAGTAAGTGAAGCGTGGCTCAGGCCATCTTGACCGGCGCGCGCCACGATTCCGGATTGGTCCAGAACGCGCCGCGCAGGCGATCACGGCTGGGCGGCGCCGGCGGCTTGGTCGCCGTGGCGCCGATACGGCCGCGCAGCGAAATTTCACGCCCGCTCGTGCTAAGCCGCTTGACGATCTCTGCAAGCGTCCCGTCTGCCTGCCACTCGTCGAAACGACGGCGGCAAGTCGGCGGCGACGGGTAGCGCCCCGGCAGCTTGGACCAGCCCTCACCCGTCGAAAGCACCCAGAGCACCGCGTTGACCACAGCACGCGCTTCGACGCGAGGCCGTCCGCGCCGTTCGCTCCGTGCCGGTTCGGCACAGAACAACGCCTCGACCAGCGCCCATTCGTTGTCTCTCAAATCGTCGAACAGCATCATGTTTCACCTCAGCGAAGCTATCTCCGGTGCGCTGCCCCGCGCTGCGCACTCTTCATGTACTCCCGGCCGGATGCCGGAGTACCAGGCGGGCCCGGCTGGATCGTCCCGGACTCAATGTTTCCGGTACGTCCATCGAACCTGTGCGTGCCTTAATGCGAAAACCGTGCCAGCACGTACGTTCTCGTCTTGAAGCCGCGTGGCGCCAAGCCCGCGCGGGAGATTGCCAGGGGCGTATAAGACTCGAAAACACCTATCGAGAAAATCGGGAGAATCACCAATCTTGTGCAGGCAAGCCCGTCCGACGTGCGTTTGCGCCGTATTGCTGCATTGCGGCGAACAATGGGCAGTGAGGGTCATCTGCCCGTAACAGTGGGTGTCCGGCATAGAATTGCATGAAAACGGACAATTCATGAGGCGAGTGGATGAATGTGACGCTGCGGCAGTTGCGGGTGTTCATCGAGGTCGCCCGGCTGCAGAGTTTTAGCCGGGCAGGGGACGAAATCGGGCTCACGCAGTCTGCGGTGAGCCGCTGCGTGCGCGAACTCGAAGCCGAGATTGGCGTGAAGCTCGTCGACCGGACCACGCGCGAGGTGCAGCTCACCGATGTGGGCGCGAACCTGATCGCGAGCATTCCGCGCCTGCTCAACGATCTCGACGATGCCTTGCGCGAGATTCGCGAGATCGGCGAGCAGCGGCGTGGCCGCGTCGTCGTGGCGGCCAGTCCGACGGTCGCGTGCCGCTTGATGCCTCAGGTCGTTGCCGCGTGCGGGCGGCAGTTTCCCTACATTACGCTTGGATTGCGCGACGACGTGCAGAGCGACGTCGTCCGCAAGATCCGCTCGGGCGAGGTGGACTTCGGTGTCATCATCGGACCCTTTGCCGCTGAGGATCTCGAAACGGAATGCCTGACCACGGACTCGTTCTGCGTGGTGGTGCGCGGCGATCACGCGCTCGCGCTGAGCCAGGAAGTCCCCTGGAAGGAGCTGGACGGCGAGCGTCTGGTGATGCTGGACTACGCCTCGGGCAGCCGCCCGCTCATCGACGCCGTGATGAGCGAGCAGGGCGTGCGCGCACGCGTGGTGCAGGAGCTGGGTCATCCGGCCACGGTCTTCGGCCTCGTCGAGGCGGGCGTGGGCATCAGCGTGTTGCCCTGGCTCGCGCTGCCGGTGCCGGCGGGCGCGCCCCTGCTTGCGCGGCCGCTCGTGCCGCGCGCGGAGCGCACCGTCGAGCTCGTGCGGCGGCGCGACCGCTCGCTTTCGCCTGCCGCCGAAGCCGTCTGGTCGCTGATCCGTCAACTTGCCGGCCAGCCCGAGGCGCAACGTTGACGCCGCGGCGCTGACGCTTGCAGGCGTGGTCCTCATCGCGCGGGGCCGCGCGCTACACTGCATGTTTTCCCACATTCTGTGCCACCCGGAACCCCGATGAGCGATTTCGAACCGTCGTCCTCCATCTCCCTGCCGCGTGAAGCAGTGCGTGCGTTGCGCTCGTCGCAGATCCGCGAAGTGGCGAACGCCGGGTTCGGCGTTCCCGACGTGCTGCCGTTCTGGTTCGGCGAGTCGGACCGCGTGACGCCGCCGTTCATCCGCGAGGCGGCCGCCGAGGCGCTGGGGCGCGGCGACACGTTCTATACGCACAACCTCGGCATCGCGCCGCTGCGCGAATCGCTCGCGCGCTACGTGAGCGAACTGCACGGCGCGACGTCGGTGGACAACCTTGCGGTCACGAGCGCCGGCGTTAACGCGCTGATGCTCGCGGCGCAGCTCGTCGTCGGCGCGGGCGACCGGGTGGTGGCGGTGACCCCGCTGTGGCCGAACCTCGTCGAAATCCCGAAGATCCTCGGCGCCACGGTCGAGACGGTCTCGCTCAGCTACGGCGAGCACGGCTGGACGCTCGATCTCGACCGGCTGCTGGCGGCGCTCACGCCCGATACGCGCCTGCTCATGATCAATTCGCCGAACAATCCGACCGGCTGGGTGATGACGCGCGACCAGCAGCGCGCGGTGCTCGAGCATTGCCGGCGCCTCGGCATCTGGATCGTCGCCGACGAGGTCTACGAGCGCCTTCACTACGGCGACGCGAGTGAGCGCACCGCGCCCTCGTTCCTCGACATGGCGTCGCGCGAAGAGCGGCTGATCTGCGTCAATTCGTTTTCGAAGGCCTGGCTCATGACCGGCTGGCGGCTCGGCTGGATCGTCGTGCCGTGCACCTTGACCGACGATCTCAGCAAGCTGGTCGAGTACAACACCTCGTGCGCGCCCTCGTTCGTGCAGCAGGCCGGCATTGCGGCTGTCGAGCACGGAGAGCCGTTCACGCGGGCGCTGGTGGCCGATCTGCGCGCTTCGCGCGACCACCTCGCCGCGGCGCTGGCGAAACTGCCCGGCGTCGACGTGAAGGTGCCACACGGCGCGATGTACCTCTTTTTCCGGCTGGCCGGCGCGCAGAATAGCCTCGAGCTATGCAAGGCGCTGGTGCGCGACGCGGGCCTCGGGCTCGCGCCGGGCAGCGCGTTCGGACCGCAAGGGGAAGGCTTCGTGCGCTGGTGCTATGCGTGCGATCCGGCGCGGCTCGATGCAGGCGTCGAGCGACTCGCGCGCTATCTGGAGGCGGTGCGAGCGTATTGAGCCGGCACTGGGCGTGCGTACGGCCGGCATGCGCCGCGCCATGCGGCCGCGGGGCGCGAGCGCACATAAAGCGATGGCGGGGCCCGGATTAAAATGAGGCGCCTCATGCGGAATGGCGTCTTTACGCACCCAGCGTTTTTGCGTAATATGGCGCTCAGTCAAGCGATTCCCTGCGGGAATTTCGCGGCTCCCTCCGGCTGGGTCTGGCTCTTGCCTGAATTTCGGCCCCCGGTGCGTGCTCCCATCAATATGACCGATCAGAATCGGGCGAGCGCGTCTCCAGTTCCATATCGTCTTTCGTCTGTCTGATCCGGTTCCTTGAACCTGATTTACCTTACTTAGGGTCTGACCTGGCTGCATGAATACCCAAGAGGCGAAGATCGTCCTCGAGACTGCATTGATCTGCACGCAGGAGCCGTTGAAGATCGGCGAACTGCGCAAACTGTTTGCCGACGACATTTCGGCCGACACGGTCCGCAACCTGCTCGAAGACCTGCGGCAGGAATGGTCCGGGCGCGGCGTCGAGCTGGTGGGGCTCGCGTCGGGCTGGCGCTTTCAGAGCAAGCCGGCCATGCGGACGTACCTTGACCGGTTGCACCCCGAAAAGCCGCCGCGCTATTCGCGCGCGGTCCTCGAAACGCTCGCGATCATCGCGTACCGGCAGCCGGTCACGCGCGGCGACATCGAGGAAATTCGTGGCGTCACGGTCAACACGCAGGTCGTCAAACAGCTCGAGGACCGTAACTGGATCGAAGTCATCGGTCATCGTGACGTGCCGGGCCGCCCGGCGCTCTATGCAACGACACGGGAGTTTCTCGACGATCTCGGACTGAAGTCGCTCGACGAATTGCCGCCGCTCGACGATCCGTCGAGCCAGTTCGGGGAGCAACTGCTTGCGCAGCATGCGATCGAGTTTCCCGATAGCGCCGCGGCGCAGCTCGTCGCGGAAGGCCAGCCCGAGGCGGCCACCGAAGCAGCGGGCGCGGAAGATGCGCTGACGCCGGTAGCCGAGGGCGAAGCGGTACCTGACGAAACAAGCCTCGCGCAGCACGGGCTAGCCCCGGAGACTCACGCGCAGGATGCCGCGCACGCAGCAGATGCGGCGGGCGAAGAAGAACACGAAGACCGCCGCGACGCGGCGCAGGACGACCCCGTCTCTACGACGGACGACGAAGCCGCACGACGCGGCATCTGAAGCAACAAGCATTTTTGACGCGCCCCGCAAGCGGGCGCGCAACCTGACATTTGAGGTTGTTTTGACTGATATCCACGACACCGATTCGACCGACGCGCCCGAATCCGCGCGCCGCGCGTCCTCCGCGCGCGACGACGACACGCGTGCTACGCAGGTCGAAGGCGAAGCACAGGGCGGCGAGGGCGAAGAGCGCCCACGCCGCGGCCTGCGCCGCGGGCCGCGCAGCCTGATCGCGCGCCGCCGCGCGGGCGCGAAGACAAAGTCTGCTGAAGGCGCCGACGCTTCCGAAGCGCCTGCTGCCGCGCCGGAAGCGGCGGCTGAGCGCGCTCCCGCCGGGCGCGCACCGCGCAAGGACGCAGGCGCGAAGAAGCCGGCCCGCCGCCAGAACACGGGCGCCGCCGCTCAGGGTGAGCGTCGAGGCGAACGCCAGCAGGGCGAGCGCCAGCAAGGCGCGGGCAAACGCCAGAAGGGCCAAGGTCAGGGCCAGGGTCGAGGCGAAGGCCAGCCGGCAGCCGCCGCCGCGGGCGAGTCCACGCAGGACGACCTGTTCCTCTATGTGACGTCGCCGGCGTTCGACGCCGACAACGGCGCCAGTTCGGGCGTGCACGCACCGATGCTGCGCCGCGGCCGTGCCCAGCAGCCCAAGCGCGTGCTGAGCCCGGACGACGACGCGCCCAAGCTCCACAAGGTGCTGGCGGATGCGGGCATGGGCTCGCGCCGCGACATGGAAGAGCTGATCATCGCCGGGCGCGTCTCGGTGAACGGCGAGCCCGCGCACATTGGCCAGCGCATTCTGCCGACCGACCAGGTCCGCATCAATGGCAAGCCCATCAAGCGCAAGCTGCAGAACAAGCCGCCGCGCGTGCTGATCTATCACAAGCCGACCGGCGAAATCGTGAGCCACGCCGATCCGGAAGGCCGCCCGTCGGTGTTCGACCGCCTGCCGTCGATGAAAACGGCGAAGTGGCTGGCTGTCGGCCGTCTTGACTTCAACACCGAAGGTCTGCTGATGCTGACCACCTCGGGGGACCTGGCCAACCGTTTCATGCACCCGCGCTACAGCGTGGAGCGCGAATATGCCGTGCGCGTCGTGGGCGAGCTGACCGAGGGTAACCGCCAGAAGTTACTCAAGGGCGTCGAGCTCGAGGACGGCCCCGCGAGTTTCCTGCGCATCCGCGACGGCGGCGGCGAAGGCACGAATCACTGGTATCACGTCGCGCTGGCCGAAGGGCGTAACCGCGAAGTGCGCCGTATGTTCGAGGCGGCAGGCCTGATGGTGAGCCGCCTGATCCGCACGCGCCACGGCCCGATCGCGCTGCCCAAGGGCCTCAAGCGCGGCCGCTGGGAAGAGCTCGAAGACAACGAGGTGCGCGCGCTGATGGCAGCGGTCGGCCTGAAGGCGCCGAGCGAAGAGAAGGGCGGTCGTGGCGGCAAGGAGCAGGAGCGTCGCCAGCCCGATCCGATGCAGACGTCGATGGGCTTCATCAACCGCGAGCCGGTGCTGAGCTCGCACGGTGCGATGGGTCAGCCGCGTCAGGGCCAGGGACGGCGCGGCGCGACGGGCGGTTTCGGCGGCGGCGCGGGCGCCGGTCACGGCAATTTCGGCGCGGGCTCCGGTTTCGGCGGCCGTGGCGGCAACCGTGCAGGCGGCCGCGAAGTCGACGGCAACCGTGCGCCGGGCGCGCAGGGCAAGCGTGCGGGCGGCAATGCCAACGGGAATCGCCGCAGCGGTCCCGGCAACGCCGGCAATGCCAACTCCAGTGGCGACCGCGCGGGCGGCAACAGCCGTGGCGGCCAGCGTGGCACGCCTCGCAACCGCACTCGCGGGCATTGACCCGCGAGGCGCGACGCCCGGCCGCGCCATGCGGCGGGCGTCGCGGCCACGCAACGGCGGCGATACGCGTGGTTAGCGCGCAAAACACCGGAAAATCCCCTTGCGAGCCCATAAATAACGGTAAAAGGCCGCACCGGCTTGACCTGTGATTTGCGTTAATGTGTAAAAAAGGCTAGAATCACAAAGTCGCTGGGCGTGCGGCTGTTATTTGCGCCCCAGGTGCGACCACCTGGCTAAGTGAGAAGATGGGCGTTTCGCCCATTTTTTTTTGGTTCGCCCCAAACTGGTTACCAAAATGCCGACGTTTCACGTTCGGCATTGTCAATTTGGGGGCGTCTAAAGTCACCAACGCGCCAGGTCGTTCGTCATCGTGGGGCAGGTAGGTGAGAAGCGCGCGCGCTCACCTGGCGCGCGGCCCGCGAATCCCTAGCGAAGCAAGAACTAGAGCGAAGGAAGTTGCTGGCCCGCTGCGCAGAACATCTGGAGTGGGCATTGTGCAACTGACGGAACTGATTGAAACCACGGTCACCGGGCTCGGTTACGAGCTGGTCGACCTCGAGCGCACCGGGCGCGGCATGCTGACCATCTTCATCGATCAGCCCGCGGGGATCGCGATCGAGGACTGCGAGAAGGTCACGCGTCAGCTGCAGCACGTTCTGACGGTCGAGAACATCGACTACGAGCGACTCGAGGTTTCGTCGCCGGGTCTCGACCGTCCGCTGAAAAAACTGGCGGACTTCGAACGCTTCGCAGGCTGCGAAGCGGTAATCACGTTGAAAAAGCCATTAGACGGACGGAAATCGTACCGGGGCATCGTGCATGCTCCCGAAGGCGAATCCATCGGTCTGGAATTCGAAGGGAAGGCGGGTCCTGCGATGCTCGATTTCACGCTCGCGGACATCGACAAAGCACGCCTTGTCCCCAAAGTTGACTTTAGGAGCCGCAAACAATGAGTCGCGAAGTGTTGATGCTGGTGGATGCGCTGGCACGCGAGAAGAATGTCGACAAGGACGTGGTGTTCGCCGCCCTTGAAGCGGCGCTTGCGTCGGCCTCCAAGAAACTCTTCGACGAGGATGCGGATATCCGCGTGCATATCGATCGCGAAAGCGGCGAACACGAAACGTTCCGCCGCTGGCGCGTCGTGCCGGACGAGGCGGGCTTGCAGGAGCCGGACCAGGAAATCCTGCTGTTCGAAGCGCGCGAGCAAGACCCGGAAGCGCAGATCGACGGCTTCGTCGAGCAGCCGGTAGCTTCGGTCGAGTTCGGCCGTATCGGCGCACAGGCCGCCAAGCAGGTCATCCTGCAGAAGGTGCGCGACGCCGAGCGCGAACAGATCCTGAACGACTTCCTCGAGCGCGGCGAAAGCATCATGACCGGTACGGTCAAGCGCATGGACAAGGGCAACTTCATCGTCGAATCCGGTCGTGTGGAAGCGCTGCTGCGTCGCGACCAGCTGATTCCGAAGGAAAACCTGCGCGTGGGCGACCGCGTGCGCGCCTGGATCGGCAAGGTCGACCGCACCGCGCGCGGCCCGCAGATCGAACTCTCGCGCACGGCGCCCGAGTTCCTGATGAAGCTGTTCGAGATGGAAGTGCCTGAAATCGAACAGGGCCTCCTCGAGATCAAGGCGGCGGCGCGCGATCCGGGTGTACGCGCCAAGATCGGCGTGGTGGCTTATGACAAGCGCATCGATCCGATCGGGACCTGCGTCGGCATCCGCGGTTCGCGCGTGCAGGCCGTGCGCAACGAGCTCGGTGGCGAAAACGTCGACATCGTGCTATGGTCGGAAGATCCCGCCCAGTTCGTGATCGGCGCGCTCGCGCCGGCTGCCGTGCAGTCGATCGTCGTCGACGAGGAAAAGCACTCGATGGACGTCGTGGTCGACGAGAGTGAACTCGCAGTCGCGATCGGCCGTAGCGGCCAGAACGTGCGTCTCGCCAGTGAACTGACCGGCTGGCAAATCAATATCATGACGCCGGACGAATCTGCGCAAAAGCAGAATCAGGAGCGCACGGTGCTGCGCGACCTGTTCATGGCGCGTCTCGACGTGGATGAGGAAGTCGCCGACATCCTGATCGACGAAGGCTTCACGAGCCTCGAAGAGATCGCCTACGTGCCGCTCAACGAAATGCTGGAAATCGAGGCGTTCGACGAGGACACCGTGCACGAGCTGCGCAACCGCGCTCGCGATGCGCTGCTCACGCAGGCGATCGCGAACGAGGAGAAGGTGGAAAGCGCCGCGCTGGACCTCAAGAGTCTGGACGGTATCGACCCGGACCTGCTCGCGAAACTGGCGCAGCATGAAGTTCACACCCGCGACGAGCTCGCCGAGCTAGCCGTGGACGAGCTGGTCGAAATGACGGGAATGGAAGAGGACGCCGCCAAGGCGTTGATCATGAAGGCACGTGAGCACTGGTTCCAGTAACCCGCCGACGGGAAACTGCATCAGGGCGCGACGAGCAGGAAGCGACCATGACCCACTGAACTGAACGCGGCGGAGCCTTGCAGAACGCGAGGCACCGAAGGCCGCATGACCCGATGTCAACCGCAAGGAATCGGTCCTTGCATTAAGAGGAATGAATGGCGAGTAACAACGTAGCCCAATTTGCCGCGGAACTGAAGATGCCTGCCGGCGTGCTGCTCGAGCAGCTGCAGGCGGCGGGCGTCACGAAAGCGAGCGAGAGCGATGCCTTGTCGGAGACCGACAAGGCGCGTCTGCTCGATCACTTGCGCAAGTCTCACGGCTCGACTGATGCAGACAAGCGCAAGATCACGCTGACGAAACGGCATACGTCGGAGATCAAGCAGTCCGATTCGACGGGTAAGGCACGCACCATTCAGGTCGAGGTGCGCAAGAAGCGCACGTTCGTCCGCCGCGACGAGTCCGCCGGTGAAGCGGATGCATCGAATCATGCAGCCGACGCAGCCGCTGCCGCCGAAGAGGCGGAGCTGCAGCGCCGCGAGGAAGAAGCGCGCCGCGAGGCAGAACTGCTCGAGCGTCAGGCCCTGGAGCTCAAGGAGCGCCAGGAACTGCTCGCGCGTGAAGAGTCGGAGCGCCGTTCGCGCGAAGAGGCCGCCGAGGCCGAGCGCCGCCGTGCCGAAGAAGAAGCTGCAAAGAAGAAGGCTTCGGCCGATGCCGCCGCTCGCGAGCTGGCCGCTCAGGCCGTGGCTGCGCAGCGCAATGCCGAAGCGGAAGCGAAAGAAGTGAAGCAAGCGCAGGATCAGCAAGAAGAACAGCGCGCCGCAGCCGAGCGCGCCGCGCAGCGCGAAGCGGCCCAGAAGGCCGAAGCCGCCGCACGCGAAGCCGCCGAAAAGGCGCAGAAGGAACAGGACGAGATCGCCCGCCGCCGTGCGGCTGCCGAAGCCGAAGCGCGCGCGATCCGCGAAATGATGAACACGCCGCGCAAGGCGCAGGTGAAGGCGCCCGAGCCGCCCAAGCCCGTCGAGCCGCCGGCCAAGCCCGCCGAAGCCAAGGGCACGCTGCACAAGCCGGCCCGTCCGGAAGGTGCTCCGGCCCGTCCGGCCGGTGCAGGCGCCGCGGCGAAGAAGCCGGCCACGACGGCCGCGCCTTCGACGAGCGCGCCGGGTGCCGGCGCGGGCGACCGCAACAAGAAGCCGGGCGCAGGCAAGGGCGGCTGGCAGGACGACGCGGCCAAGCGCCGTGGCATCAAGACGCGCGGCGACTCGTCGGGCGGCGTGGACCGCGGCTGGCGCGGCGGCCCGAAGGGCCGTGGCCGTCACCAGGACGCTTCGACGTTCCAGGCGCCGACCGAGCCGATCGTGCGTGAAGTGCACGTGCCGGAAACCATCACGGTGGCCGACCTCGCGCACAAGATGTCCGTGAAGGCATCGGAAGTCATCAAGGTGATGATGAAGATGGGCCAGATGGTCACCATCAACCAGATGCTCGACCAGGAAACGGCGATGATCATCGTCGAGGAACTCGGCCACCGTGCGGTTGCCGCGAAGCTCGACGATCCGGAAGCGCTGCTGGTCGAAGGTCAGGGCACGGCTACGGACGCCGAGCAGCTGCCGCGTCCGCCGGTCGTCACGGTCATGGGTCACGTCGACCACGGCAAGACGTCGCTGCTCGACTACATCCGCCGCGCCAAGGTTGCCGCGGGCGAAGCGGGCGGCATTACGCAGCACATCGGCGCTTACCACGTCGAAACGCCGCGTGGCGTCATCACGTTCCTCGACACGCCGGGTCACGAGGCCTTTACGGCCATGCGTGCTCGCGGTGCGAAGGCAACCGACATCGTTATTCTGGTGGTCGCAGCCGACGACGGCGTGATGCCGCAAACGAAGGAAGCGATCTCGCACGCCAAGGCTGCGGGTGTGCCGCTCGTCGTGGCGATCAACAAGATCGACAAGCCGGACGCGAACCTCGAGCGCGTGAAGCAGGAGCTCGTCGCAGAAGGCGTCGTGCCGGAAGAGTACGGCGGCGACTCGCCGTTCGTGCCGGTGTCGGCGAAAACCGGCGCGGGCATCGACGATCTGCTCGAAAACGTGCTGCTGCAGGCCGAAGTGCTGGAACTGACTGCACCGGTCACAGCGCCGGCCAAGGGTCTCGTGATCGAAGCGAAGCTCGACAAGGGTAAGGGTCCGGTTGCAACGATCCTCGTCCAGTCCGGCACCCTGAACCGTGGCGACGTCGTGCTCGCTGGCAGCGCCTACGGCCGCGTGCGCGCGATGCTCGACGAAACCGGCAAGCCCACGAAGGAAGCGGGCCCGTCGATTCCGGTCGAGATCCAGGGTCTGTCGGAAGTGCCGGGCGCGGGCGAAGAAGTCATCGTGCTGCCGGACGATCGCAAGGCGCGTGAAATCGCCATGTTCCGTCAAGGCAAGTTCCGCGACGTCAAGCTGGCGAAGCAGCAGGCCGCGAAGCTCGAAAACATGCTCGAGCAGATGGGCGAAGGCGAAGTGCAGAACCTGCCGCTCATCGTCAAGGCGGACGTGCAGGGTTCGCAGGAAGCGCTGGTGCAATCGCTGCTCAAACTGTCGACCAGCGAAGTGCGCGTGCAGATCGTGCACAGCGCGGTCGGTGCGATCAGCGAGTCGGACGTCAACCTGGCAACGGCTTCGAAGGCGGTCATCATCGGCTTCAATACGCGTGCAGATGCGCAGGCGCGTAAGGTTGCCGAGGCGAATGGCATCGACATCCGCTACTACAACATCATCTATGACGCAGTGGATGAGGTGAAGGCGGCGATGTCGGGCATGCTGGCGCCGGAGAAGCGCGAGACGGTCACGGGCATGGCCGAGGTGCGTCAGGTGATTCGCGTGCCGAAGGTCGGCCTGATTGCGGGTTGTATGGTCACGGACGGTTTCGTCAAGCGTTCGTCGTCGGTGCGCGTGATCCGCAACAACGTGGTCATCCATACCGGCGAACTCGACTCACTCAAGCGCTTCAAGGACGACGTCAAGGAAGTCAAGCAAGGCTTCGAGTGCGGTATGTCGATCAAGAACTTCAGCGACATCGTCGAAGGCGACCAGTTCGAAGTGTTCGAGATCACCGAAGTCGCGCGTACGCTGTAATACAGCGGCGCCCGCGGGCAGACCTTCAGGGTCGCCCGCTTGGCCGCGGGTTTGCCGCGGGTTTGCCGATAACGGGCGGGGCAGGCGCTGGCCAGCCCCGCCCGTTTTGTTTTTTGCGCGGCCGTTTGCCCCTGCATGGACGCAACGCCGCCTGAATGCCTCGCAGATAAAGAGGTGGAACCATCATGCCGAAAAAACGTACTTCCCCGAATCGCAACGTGCAGATCGCGGATCAGATCCAGCGCGATCTGTCTGAGCTGATGCGCGAAGTGAAGGACCCGCGAATCGGGCTCGTGACGATCCAGAGCGTCGAACTCACACCCGACTACGCACACGCCAAGGTCTACTTCACGACCCTCACGGGCGACCCGAAGACCACGCAGGAAGCGCTCAATCACGCCGCAGGCCATCTGCACAACCAACTCTTCAAGCGCCTGCATATTCACACGGTGCCGACGCTGCATTTTCACTATGACCAGTCGGTCGAGAAGGGTGTCGAGATGTCGCGCCTGATCGACGAGGCGAACGCCACGCGCGCGAAGGACGACTGACGCGGGAAATGACTGCATCATCGAAACAGAATCAGGGCGGGGCGCGACCGAAAGTCCCGCGTCGCCTGCTCGACGGCGTGCTGCTGCTGGACAAGCCCGTTGGCCTGTCCAGCAACGACGCGTTGATTCGTGCGAAGCGTCTGTACCGCGTGAAGAAGGCCGGCCACACTGGCACGCTCGATCCGCTCGCGTCGGGCCTGCTGCCGCTGTGCTTTGGCGAGGCGACCAAGTTTTCGCAGGATCTGCTCGAAGCCGACAAGACCTATGAGGCGACCATGCGCCTCGGCATTCGCACGGCCACCGGCGACGCCGAAGGCGAGGCGATCGAAACGCGCGAGGTCAGCTGCGACGAAGCCGCCGTGCGTGAGGCGATGACGCGCTTCCTCGGCGACATCGTGCAGGTACCGCCGATGTATTCGGCGCTCAAGCGCGACGGCAAGCCGCTCTATGAATATGCGCGTGCGGGCCAGACGGTCGAGCGCGAGGGGCGCGAGGTGAAGATCCTTGCGCTGGAGATGATCGCCTGTGCGCTTCCCGAGGTTCCCGAGGTGACGTTTCGCGTGACCTGCAGCAAGGGCACGTACGTCCGCACGCTTGCCGAAGATATCGGCGAGGCGCTTGGCTGCGGCGCGCATCTCGTGATGCTGCGGCGTACGGGTGTGGGGGCGCTCACGCTCGAGCATGCGGTGACGCTCGACGCACTCACGGCCGCCGACGAGCCCGAGCGCGACACCTGGCTGCGCCCCGTCGATGCGCTGCTCTCCACGTTCCCCGCCGTCACGCTCGACGCGGAAGCGGCGCGCCGCTTCACGCATGGCCAGCGCTTGCCGCTCAACGAGCTGCTGCTCGATCGCGCGATTTGCGAAGCGGCCGAGCGCGTGCGCGTGTACGCGGAAGATGGGCGCTTGCTCGGCGTCGCGAAGGCCGCGAACGGCGTGCTTGCGCCGGAGCGGCTAGTGGTCAGCGGCGCGGCCTGAGCGTACTCGCACCGCGCCAGGAGCGCAAAAACAAAAACGGCACGCCGGTGAACAACCGGACGTGCCGTTTTGCTATGGGCACCCGCAAGCGCTAACGCATCAACTTCAGTGCGCTGCCGAAGCCGCTGCACCCGCGTCCGCACCGCCGGCACGCTCGGGCCGCGTGATCCAGATGAGCGCGATCAGCACGATGAAGATCATCGAGGAAATCCAGAACAGGTCGTTCACACCGAGCTGCGCGGCCTGCTGCGAGAGCATCCGGTCGAAGAGCCCATGCGCCTGCGAAGGATCGAGACCCGCGCCCTGGAATTGCTGCATCGACTGGTTGAAGACCGGGTTGGTCGGCGTGGCCACTTCGTTCAGGCGCGCGTGGTGAAACGTCGTGCGGTGATCCCACGCCGTCTCGAAGATCGACGTGCCGATACCGCCGCACATGATCCGCACGAAGTTCGACAGGCCGGACGCCGCGGGGATACGGCTGCCCGGCAGCCCCGATAGTGTGATGGACACGAGTGGAATGAACAGACCCGCCATGCCGATGCCCTGAATGAGCGTAGGCAGCGTGAGCGCCCACGTGTCCACGCCGGTCGTGTATTGCGAGCGCATCCAGAAGCATAGTGCGAACACAATGAAGGCTGTCGTCGCGATATAGCGCGGGTCGGTGCGCGGCAAGATCTTGCCCGTGATGGGTGAGAGCAGGATGGCGAAGAAGCCCACCGGCGCCATCACGAGGCCCGCGTCCGTTGCGGTGTAGCCGAGCGTGGTTTGCAGCCACAGGGGCAGCAGCACGAGATTGCCGAAATACAGCCCGTAGCCCACCGAAAGCGCGATCGTGCCGCCCGTGAAATTGCGCCGCGCGAAGAGCGACAGGTCCACAACCGGATGAGCGGCAGTCAGCTCCCACACCACGAAGAACGCGAATGCGATCACTGCGGTGAGCGCGAGCACGACAACCGTGGTGGACGAAAACCAGTCGAGATCCTTGCCCTTGTCGAGCATCACCTGCAGCGAGCCCACCCAGATGATGAGGAGCGCAAGACCCACGCCGTCGATCGGCGCCTTCTTCACGACCGAATCACGATTGCGGAAGATCATCCACGTGGCGAGCGCCGCGATAATGCCAACGGGGATGTTCACGTAGAAAATCCACGGCCACGAAATGTTGTCCGAGATCCAGCCGCCAAGAATCGGGCCGGCTACCGGCGCGATCAGTGTGGTCATCGACCACATCGAGAGCGCCATGGGCGCCTTCGCGCGCGGATAGCTCGCGAGCAGCAGCGTTTGCGAAAGCGGGATCATCGGGCCGGCCACGGCGCCTTGCAGCACGCGCGAGGCGAGCAGAATGGGCAGCGTGGGCGCGAGGCCGCACATCCACGATGAGATCACGAACAGGATGATCGACGCCATGAAGAGGCGCACCTGGCCGATGCGGTCGGTGAGCCAGCCCGTGAGCGGCACCGAAATCGCGTTGGCCACCGCGAACGAGGTGATGACCCACGTGCCCTGGTCGGACGACACGCCGAGGTCGCCCGAGATCGACGGGATCGACACGTTCGCGATCGAGGTGTCGAGCACGTTCATGAACACCGCGAGCGACACCGCGATGGTGCCGATCACGAGTTGCGCGCCCTGTAGCGGCGGATGCGCGACGGGTTGTTGTGCTGCTGCCATTGCGTCCTTTCTTGTTGACCTGTTTGAGGCAACACGAAGCAAAGCGGCGCGGGCTGAGGATCAGCCCGCGCCGGCGCTTGCGAGTGCTTTTATCAGGGCTTCGATCAGCCTTACGCGCCCGGCTTCGCCGCGTGAGCGGACGACACCTGCGCCTTGGCGGCTGTGTTGCTGGTCGCGCTGCTGGCGTTGTTACTAGCGGCCTTGTGCGCATTCGGACCGGCGTTTTCGGCGATGATGCGCGCGATTTCCGCATCGGCTTCTGCGCCGTACTTGGCGAACACATCGGTCTCGTAGACGGTGTTCTGCGCATTGCCGAGCTGCGTGCCCGAATCGTTGCGGATGCTCACGTCCACTTGCATCGAGAGGCCGATACGCAGCGGGTGCTTCTGCAGGTCTTCGGGATCGAGCGAGATACGCACCGGCAGGCGCTGCACCACCTTGATCCAGTTACCCGTCGCGTTCTGCGCAGGCAGCAGCGAGAAGGCCGAGCCCGTGCCCGCCGAGAAGCCCACCACCTTGCCGTGGTAGACGACCGACGAGCCATACACGTCGGCTGTCATCTCGACCGGCTGGCCGATGCGCATGTGCTTGAGCTGCACTTCCTTGAAGTTGGCGTCGACCCACAGCGAGCTCAGCGGCACCACCGACATCAGCGGATTGCCCGGCGAGACGCGCTGGCCCACCTGCACCGAGCGCTTGGCCACGTAGCCGGTAACGGGCGCTGGCAGCGTGTTGCGCGCGTTCGCGAGATAGGCGTCGCGCACCTTGGCTGCGGCGGCCTCGACGTTCGGGTGATTGGCGATGGTCGTGTTCGCGGTCAACGCGCGGTTCGCGGCGAGCTGCTGCTGCGCGGCTTCGAGTGCGGCTTCGGCGCTGCGCACGGCGTCGCGGGCGTGCGAAATCTCTTCCTGCGAGACGGCGCCCGTCTGCGCGACCTGCATACGGCGACGCAGGTCGTCCTGCGCACGCGAGAGGTCGGACTGACGCTGCGCAACTTGCGCTTCGTACTGGCTGTCGTCGGCGAACAGGCCGCGCACTTGACGCACCGTCTGCGCGAGCTGCGCTTCGGTTTGCTCGAGCGTGACGCGCGCGTCGGCCGGATCGAGCAGCACGAGCGGGTCGCCGACGTTCACGGTTTGCGTGTCGTCCGCTTTCAGTGCGATCACGGTGCCGGTGACCTGCGGCGTGATCTGCACGACGTTGCCGTTCACATAGGCGTCGTCCGTGCTTTCGGTAAAGCGCGCGACGAGGAAGTAGTACAGGCCGTAGGCAACGGCTGCAATCACGATCACGAGGACAAGCAGCGTCATCATGCGCTTGCGCTTGCCGCTGTTCGCGTTCGGCTGCGGATTGGCCGCCGGCTGCTGGGGGGTGCTCATGGAAGGATCTCCGGATGCTTGCGTGCTGTTCGTTCAGTTTTTGATGTTCGTGTGCTGCTCGGCGCTCAATTCGACGCAGGCGTAGCGTTGGCCGCGTTCGTCGCTGCCGCCGCGTTCTGCGGCGAGCGCGTACCGCGCCACGGGGCACCGTTCACGTCGCTCTGGCCCCGCGCTTCGCTGCCGACTTCGGCGGGCGGCGTGAGACCCGCGCCTTGCGCTTCAAAGCCGCCGCCAAGCGACTTGATGAGCGCCATCTGCTGGTCGCGGCGCTGCGCCTTCAGGTTCGACACCGTCTGCTCCGCGGCTAGGCGGTTCTGGTCGGCGTTGAGCACCTGAAGCTGCTCGGAGAGCCCCGCCTTGTAGCGGATCACCGCGAGCTGCCAGGCCTTGGTCGACGCGTCGAGCGCACGATCGGCGTCCACGAGCTGCTTGTCCGCCGAGCGGATCGTCGATACGTTGGTCGCCACGTCCTGGAACGCGCCGATGAGCGTCTGGTTGTAGTTCGCCACGTCGAGCTCGAAGTCGGCGTAGCGGCCCTTCAACTGCGCACGCAACGCGCCCGCGTCGAAGAGCGGCAAATGCACGGCCGGCCCGATGTTCGCCTGGCGGCTCGTGAAGTTCAGGAATTTGCCCCAGCCGAACGCGTCGAAGCCGAAGCCGGCCGCGAGGTTCACGTCGGGATAGAACTCGGCCTTGGCTTCCTTTACGTCGTGCATCGCGGCTTCCACCTGCCAGCGCGCGGCGACGATGTCGGGGCGGCGCGCGAGCAGGTCGGCGGGCAGATTGTCAGGCAGGGCGACGTTGGCGACCGGGTTGAGCACCGGTTGCGCGATTTGCAGGCCACGGTCGGGGCCCTTGCCGAGCAGCGCGCCGAGCTGATAGCGCACGGATTCGATCTGGCCGTCGATCTGCGAGAGGTTCGCCTGGCTCGTCGCGATGTTGCCGTTCGCGGTCTGTTTCTCGACGTTGGTGTCGAGGCCCGCCACCACGCGGCCGTTCGTGATCGTGCCGATGGTCTTGCGGTTGTCGATCTCGTGCACGGCGATGTCGCGCAGCTCGTAGAGCTGGGCGAGCTGGTTGTACGTGCGCGCAACCGAAGAGGCGAGCGCGACGCGCGCCTGCTGCATGTCCGCCTCGGCGGCACGTTGTGCGGAAACGGCTTGCGCGAGGCGCTGGCGGTTCTTGCCCCAGAGGTCCAGATCCCACGAGGCGCTGGCGAGCACGTTGTTCTCGCTATACCAGGTGCCGCCGTACGGGGGCGGAAAAAGGGCGTTGGCCGAGTACAGCTCGCGGGTCCACGAATAGCTCAGGTTGGCCTTCGGGAAGAGCGCCGAGCGCGAGGTTTCGATGTACGACGACGCCTTGGCAATGCGCGCCTGCGCTTGAGCGATGCTCGGGCTGCCTTCGAGCGCCTCATCGATCAGCTTCGGCAACTGCGGGTCGCCGAACTGGTTCGCCCAGTCGAGCGTCGGCCACTGGCCGCCTTGCGCCGGAATGCTCTGCGAGCTTTCGAACTGCTGCGGCTGATCGATGGTCTTGTCGCTCTTGATGCCGATGTAGTTCGCGCAACCCGCAAGGGCGAGCGCCGCGACCGCGGCGGCGACCGCCGCCCGGCAGGACAGTGCCCGCACGGCCGGAACAGGCGCAAACTCGGTTTGGGATTTCATTGCTCGTCTCGATGCGTGAGAGTGTGTGGTGATACTGGACGATGCAGCTATTTTCTTGTTCGGCAATTTCAAATTTGCTTGCCCCGTCATCAATTCTCGGACGGATTCGGGTTCGAACTCTGGCTAGCTTCGCAGCTATTCGAAAGAATCCGCCGCAACATGCTCTTCAGGAAGCCGACTTCCTCAGGCGTGAGTCCGGCGGAGAGATGCTCCGTGACGCTGCGGAAAATCGCTGGCATGCGCGCGGCGATGGCAAGGCCCTCGGGTGTGAGCGCGAGGCGTACCGCGCGGCGGTCTTCGGAGCTGCGCACGCGCTTCAGGAGCCCGCGCTTCTCCAGCCGGTCGACGAGGCGTGTGACGGCGCTCGCGTCGATGCCGTACTCGCGGGCGAGTTCGGCCGCGAGTGTGCATTTGCCGGTCGCCACCATGAAGAGGATGCTGGCCTGCTGGCTCGTGACGCCGAGTTCGGCAACGGCGCGCTGGGTGACCATGTTCGACATGGTCGATTTCACCCGCGAGATCAGGTAGCCGACGCTTTCGCCGAGGTCGTAGTCGCGGACTTCGGGCGGGGGCGTGGGAGTCAAATCCGTCATGATTCTGCTGCGACTGCAATGGTTGACCAGGCAGGGATTATAGGGGCGGTTAGTTGACGCGGCAAGGTTTATTCTGCCTTTGCCGAGAAACCTTTGCAGAGTAGGGGCTGAATCCGGCCCCATGGGCATGAGAAAATGCGGCGTGGACGGCGCGCCGCGGCACCCGTTACATCTTTGCCCGCGTTGCGCCGTTGCGACGCCGGCCACCCCGATCCAGGGTGCCCCCTTATATACGCAAGATCAATTCATCTGCGCGTGCTACAATTTCAGGTTCCCAAAAGTGCGTCATCGCAGCGATGCTGAATTGACCCGCCGGCAGTAAACCGGGGCGGATCGAAGCGGCGGCCGCGCGCCCTCGCCGGGCCTGCCAGCAGGCATGCGCGGCGCACTCAACTGTACCCAGGTTCCTATGTCCCGCGCTCTTCGCAACATCGCCATCATTGCCCACGTCGACCACGGCAAGACCACGCTCGTCGACCAACTGCTGCGCCAGTCCGGCACCTTCCGCGACAACCAGCAGATCGCCGAACGCGTCATGGACTCGAACGACATCGAAAAAGAGCGCGGGATCACGATTCTCGCGAAGAACTGCGCGGTCGAGTACGAAGGCACCCACATCAACATCGTCGACACCCCGGGCCACGCCGACTTCGGCGGCGAAGTGGAGCGCGTGCTCTCGATGGTCGACTCGGTGCTGCTGCTCGTCGACGCCGTGGAAGGCCCGATGCCGCAAACGCGCTTCGTCACCAAGAAGGCGCTCGCGCTCGGCCTGAAGCCGATCGTCGTCGTCAACAAGATCGACCGTCCGGGCGCCCGTATCGACTGGGTGATCAACCAGACCTTCGACCTGTTCGACAAGCTCGGCGCGACCGAAGAGCAGCTCGACTTCCCGGTGGTGTACGCCTCGGGCCTGAACGGCTACGCGTCGCTCTCCGCTGACGCGCGCGAAGGCGACATGCGTCCCCTGTTCGAGGCGATCCTCGAACACGTGCCGGTGCGCGACGCCGATCCGGAAGGTCCGCTCCAGCTGCAGATCACGTCGCTCGACTATTCGACCTACGTCGGCCGTATCGGCGTGGGCCGTATCAAGCGCGGCCGCATCAAGCCGGGTCAGCCGGTGGCGCTGCGCTTCGGTCCGGACGGCGAGGTGATGAACCGCAAGATCAACCAGGTGCTGTCGTTCAGCGGCCTCGAGCGCGTGCAGGTCGAATCGGCTGAAGCCGGCGACATCGTGCTGATCAACGGCATCGAAGACATCGGCATCGGCGCGACGATCTGCGCGGTCGACACCCCCGAAGCCCTGCCGATGATCACGGTGGACGAGCCGACGCTCACGATGAACTTCCTCGTGAACTCGTCGCCGCTCGCCGGCCGCGAAGGCAAGTTCGTGACGAGCCGCCAGATCCGCGACCGTCTCACGAAGGAGCTGAACCACAACGTCGCGCTGCGCGTGAAGGACACCGGCGACGAAACCACGTTCGAAGTGTCGGGCCGTGGCGAACTGCACCTCACGATCCTGATCGAAAACATGCGCCGCGAAGGCTACGAGCTGGCCGTGTCGCGTCCGCGCGTGGTGTTGCACGAAGTCGACGGCGTGAAGCAGGAGCCGTACGAAATGCTGACCGTGGACGTCGAAGACGCCCACCAGGGCGGCGTGATGGAAGAACTGGGCCGCCGCAAGGGCGAAATGCTCGACATGGCGTCGGACAGCCGCGGCCGCACGCGTCTCGAGTATCGTATTCCGGCTCGTGGCCTGATTGGCTTCCAGGGCGAGTTCATGACGCTCACGCGCGGCACGGGTCTCATGAGCCACGTGTTCGACGCCTACGGCCCGATCAAGGAAGGCACGCTCGGCGAGCGCCGCAACGGCGTGCTGATCTCGCAGGACGACGGCGCTGCTGTCGCCTACGCACTGTGGAAGCTGCAGGACCGCGGCCGCATGTTCGTGAAGCCGGGCGACGCGCTGTACGAAGGCATGATCATCGGCATTCACAGCCGCGACAACGACCTCGTCGTGAACCCGATCAAGGGCAAGCAGCTCACCAACGTGCGCGCCTCGGGCACCGACGAAGCCGTGCGCCTCGTGCCGCCGATCCAGATGTCGCTCGAATACGCAGTGGAATTCATCGACGACGACGAACTCGTGGAAGTCACGCCGCAGTCGATCCGTCTGCGCAAGCGTCACCTCAAAGAGCATGAGCGTCGCCGCGCGAGCCGCGAAGGCGCTGCCGAGTAATTTGCAGTCACCGCTTTTTTCCGCACTGCAATGCAAACAGAAATACAGGAAAGCCGCCGCTTTACGGGCGGCTTTTTTGCGTCTGGCGGGGATTGCATTGCGGTGCAGGAAGAGAGCATTGCGAACGCCGCAAAAGCCCATATAAAAAGGGTTTGCGCGTGATGTTCGGTCGCATTGCATCCTGTGGCGAGATGCGCATATGCGCTATACTCCGCGGATGCATGATTTAGGTCCTTCCAAGCAGACTTGATTCGCAATCCGCTAAACGGTCAGGCCGTGGCGCGGAAGGTTGAGTAACCCGCTATTTCTCGAGAAACTCGAAGAAAGGTGAGCGTAAATGTCGGAAACGATGAAGCAATTCCAGCTGAACTCCTATTTGTTCGGCGGCAATGCTCCGTATGTCGAAGAGCTATACGAAGCATATCTTGACAACCCTGCGTCCGTTCCGGACACCTGGCGTGAATACTTCGACGCACTGCAAAACGTGCCGTCGTCGAGTGGCACGACCGACAACGACATCGCCCACGGGCCGATCGTCGAATCCTTCGCTCAACGCGCGAAGGCCAACGCATTTGTTGCGCGCGGCGGGGGCGAAGATCTCGCCACGGCACGCAAGCAAGTCTACGTTCAGTCCCTGATTGGTGCTTATCGATTCCTGGGCTCGCAATGGGCTAATCTCGATCCGCTCAAGCGCCGCGAACGTCCGAACATTCCCGAACTCGAGCCTGCGTTCTACGACTTCACCGAAGCCGACATGGACCAGACGTTCAGCGCCACGAACCTCTATTTCGGGTTCGAGCGCGCGACGCTGCGCGAGATCGTCAAGGCGCTGCGCGATACGTACTGCGGTACGCTCGGCGCCGAGTACATGTACATCAGCGATCCTGAACAGAAGCGCTGGTGGAAGGAGCGTCTCGAGTCGATCCGCTCGACGCCGAACTTCTCGAACGACAAGAAGAAACACATCCTGCAGCGCCTGACGGCCTCCGAAGGTCTCGAGCGCTTCCTGCACACCAAGTACGTCGGCCAGAAGCGCTTCTCGCTCGAAGGCGGCGAGTCCTTCATCGCCGCGATGGACGAAACCGTCCGTCACGCAGGCGCGAAGGGCGTGCAGGAAATCGTCATCGGCATGGCTCACCGTGGCCGTCTGAACGTGCTGGTCAACACGCTGGGCAAGATGCCGGCTGACCTCTTCGCCGAATTCGAAGGCAAGCACGTCGACGACCTGCCGGCAGGTGACGTGAAGTACCACAAGGGCTTCTCGTCGGACGTCTCGACCGAAGGCGGTCCGGTTCACCTGTCGCTCGCGTTCAACCCGTCGCACCTCGAAATCGTCAACCCGGTGGTTGAAGGTTCGGCCAAGGCCCGTATGGACCGACGCGGCGACGCGGACGGCCTGCAGGTGCTGCCGGTGCAGATCCACGGCGACGCGGCTTTCGCAGGCCAGGGCGTCGTGATGGAAACGCTGAACCTCGCGCAAACGCGCGGTTACGGCACGCACGGCACGCTGCACATCGTCATCAACAACCAGATCGGTTTCACGACGTCCGACCCGCGCGATGCGCGTTCGACGCTCTACTGTACCGACGTGGTCAAGATGATCGAAGCGCCGGTGCTGCACGTGAATGGCGACGATCCGGAAGCGGTCGTGCTGGCTATCCAGCTCGCGGTCGATTTCCGTATGCAGTTCCACAAGGATGTCGTCGTCGACATCATCTGCTTCCGCAAGCTCGGCCACAACGAGCAGGACACCCCGGCTGTCACGCAGCCGCTGATGTACAAGACGATCGCGAAGCACCCGGGCACCCGTGCGCTGTACGCCGAGAAGCTCGTGCAGCAGGGCGTCATCACGGCTGAAGACGCAGACAACTACGTCAAGGCCTACCGCGCCGCGATGGACGAAGGCCACCACACGGTCGACCCGGTGCTCTCGAACTACAAGAGCAAGTACGCGGTGGACTGGGTTCCGTTCCTGAACCGCAAGTGGACCGACGCCGCCGATACGGCTGTGCCGCTGGCAGAACTGAAGCGCCTCGCTGAGCGCATCACCACGATCCCGGAGAACTTCAAGGTTCACCCGCTGGTCGAGCGCGTCATCAACGACCGCCGCGCGATGGGCAAGGGCGAAGCGAAGCTCGACTGGGGCATGGGCGAGCACCTCGCGTTCGCGTCGCTGTGCGCGTCGGGCTACGCAGTTCGCCTGACGGGCCAGGACTCGGGCCGCGGTACGTTCACGCACCGCCACGCCGTTCTGCACGATCAGAACCGCGAGCGCTGGGACGACGGCACGTACGTGCCGCTGCAGAACATCGGCGAGAACCAGGCGCAGTTCACGGTGATCGACTCGGTGCTCTCGGAAGAGGCAGTGCTGGGCTTCGAATACGGCTACTCGACCGCCGAGCCGAACACGCTCGTCGCGTGGGAAGGCCAGTTCGGCGACTTCGTCAACGGTGCGCAGGTCGTGATCGACCAGTTCATCTCGTCGGGCGAAGTGAAGTGGGGCCGTGTTTCGGGTCTCACGATGCTGCTGCCGCACGGCTACGAAGGCCAGGGTCCGGAGCACTCGTCGGCGCGTATCGAACGTTTCCTGCAGCTGTGCGCCGAGCACAACATGCAGGTCGTTCAGCCGACCACGCCGGCCCAGATTTTCCACGTGCTGCGCCGCCAGATGATCCGCCTGTTCCGCAAGCCGCTCATCATCTTCACGCCGAAGTCGCTGCTGCGTCACAAGGAAGCCGTGTCGGATCTGTCCGAACTCGCGAAGGGCACGTTCCAGCCGGTCATCGGCGAAGTGGACGAAGCCATCGACGCGAAGAAGGTCAAGCGCGTGGTCGCCTGCTCGGGCCGCGTGTACTTCGACCTCGTCGCGCATCGCCGCGAAGCGAAGGCGAACGACGTCGCGATCATCCGTATCGAACAGCTCTATCCGTTTGCTCACAAGCAATTCGAAGCGGAGCTGAAGAAGTACGACAACGCGACCGAAGTGGTCTGGGTGCAGGACGAGCCGCAGAATCAAGGCCCGTGGTTCTACATCGAGCACCACCTGAAGGAAGGCATGAAGGAAGGCATGAAGCTCGCGTACAGCGGCCGTCCTGCTTCCGCCTCGCCGGCTGTTGGCTACTACGCGAAGCACTACGAGCAGCAGAAGGCGCTGATCGAAGGTGCATTCGGCCGCCTGAAGGGCGCGCAGGTCGCGAAGTAAGCACTAGAGCAACCGAACCGGGAAAGCGTCGCGCTTTCCCGCGCTCATGTGCGCGACCGGTTCGTCATACGGGGATGTCCCCGATAAAGTATTCAGGAAAATCACATGGCTATCGTAGAAGTGAAGGTCCCGCAGTTTTCGGAGTCGGTGTCGGAAGGCACGATGCTGCAGTGGAAGAAGAAGGCGGGCGAAGCGGTTGCCCAGGACGAAGTCGTCATCGAGATCGAAACCGATAAGGTCGTGCTCGAAGTGCCCGCGCCGGCAGCCGGCGTGCTGGCCGAGATCCTGGTGGGCGACGGCGCAACCGTCGAGAGCGAACAGTTGATCGCGAAGATCGACACGGAAGCCAAGGCTGGCGCCGCTGCGGCCCCCGCAGCCGCTGCCGCTCCGGCGGCTGCCGCAGCTCCCGCAGCTGCACCGGCTGCTGCTGCCGCCGCAACGACGGCAAGCAGCACGGTTGCCTCGCCCGCAGCTTCGAAACTGATGGCAGAGAAGGGTCTCGCAGGCGGCGACGTCGCCGGCACGGGCCGTGACGGCCGCATCACGAAGCAGGACGTGCTCGGTGCTGGCGCACCGAAGGCCGCTCCGGCTGCAGCACCGGCTGGCAAGCCGGCTGCCGCCAAGCCGTCGCTGCCGCAAGTCAGCGCACCGGCGTCGGCGACGAACTGGCTCAACGACCGTCCGGAGCAGCGCGTGCCGATGTCGCGTCTGCGTGCGCGTATCGCAGAGCGTCTGCTCGAGTCGCAGCAAACCAACGCCATCCTCACGACGTTCAACGAAGTGAACATGGCGCCGGTCATGGATCTGCGCAACAAGTACAAGGACAAGTTCGAGAAGGAACACGGCGTGAAGCTCGGCTTCATGTCGTTCTTCGTGAAGGCCGCGGTTCACGCCCTCAAGAAGTTCCCGCTCGTGAACGCGTCGATCGACGGCAACGACATCGTCTACCACGGCTACTTCGACATCGGTATCGCGGTCGGCTCGCCGCGCGGTCTGGTGGTGCCCATCCTGCGCAACGCAGACCAGATGAGCCTCGCCGACATCGAGAAGAAGATCGCCGAATTCGGCCAGAAGGCCAAGGACGGCAAGCTTTCGATCGAAGAAATGACGGGTGGCACGTTCTCGATCTCGAACGGTGGTGTGTTCGGCTCGATGCTCTCGACGCCGATCATCAACCCGCCGCAGTCGGCGATCCTCGGCGTGCACGCCACCAAGGAACGCGCCGTGGTGGAGAACGGCCAGATCGTGATCCGCCCGATGAACTACCTCGCGATGTCGTACGACCACCGCATCATCGACGGCCGCGAAGCCGTCCTGTCGCTGGTCGCGATGAAGGACGCGCTGGAAGATCCGGCTCGTCTGCTGCTCGACCTGTAATTGCAAGACGCGCGACGGCAGCGTGCGGCTTGAAACCGGGCGCCGCCGTCGCGACGCGATGTCAACTTAGGCAGCAAGTCTCTCGCATTTCCGCAGTACTGAAGCCACGCGCGCCGCGAAACGCGGCCGCGCTGGCTCGCCATCAAAAGGATAGTCATGTCCAAAGAATTTGACGTCGTCGTGATCGGCGCCGGCCCCGGCGGCTATATCGCGGCAATCCGCGCCGCGCAGCTCGGCAAGTCGGTTGCGTGCATCGAAAAGTGGAAGAATCCGGCCGGCACGCTGAAGCTCGGCGGCACCTGCCTGAACGTCGGCTGCATTCCGTCGAAGGCGTTGCTCGCCTCGTCGGAAGAGTTCGAAAACGCCGCGCATCATCTCGTTGACCACGGCATCAGCGTGGGCGAGGTGAAGATCGACGTCGCGAAGATGATCGAGCGCAAGGAAGGCATCGTCGAGAAGATGACGAAGGGTATCGAGTTCCTGTTCCGCAAGAACAAGATCACGTGGCTCAAGGGCCACGGCAAGTTCACCGGCAAGACCGACGCCGGCGTGCAGATCGAAGTGAGCGGCGAAGGCGAAACCGAAGTCGTCACGGCGAAGAACGTCATCATCGCGACGGGTTCGAAGGCGCGCCATCTGCCGGGTATTCCGGTCGACAACAAGATCGTCTCCGACAACGAAGGCGCGCTCACGTTCGACTCCGTGCCGAAGAAGCTGGCCGTGATCGGCGCAGGCGTGATCGGTCTGGAGCTGGGCTCGGTGTGGCGCCGTCTCGGTGCCGACGTGACGATCCTCGAAGCGCTGCCGGAATTCCTCGGCGCGACCGACCAGGCGCTCGCGAAGGAAGCCGCCAAGCTCTTCAAGAAGCAAGGCCTCGACATTCACGTTGGCGTGAAGGTCGGCGAAGTGACGACGACCGACAAGAGCGTCACGATCAACTACACGGACAAGGACGGCAACGCGCAGGTGCTCGAAGCCGACCGCCTGATCGTGTCGGTTGGCCGCGTGCCGAACACCGACAACCTCGGTCTCGAAGCGATTGGCCTGAAGGCCAACGAGCGTGGTTTCATCGACGTGGACGACCACTGCGCAACGAGCGTGCCGAATGTGTACGCGATCGGCGACGTGGTGCGTGGCCCGATGCTCGCGCACAAGGCCGAAGACGAAGGCGTGCTGGTGGCCGAGATCATCGACGGCCAGAAGCCGCACATCGACTACAACTGCATTCCGTGGGTGATCTACACCGAGCCGGAAATTGCATGGGTCGGCAAGACGGAGCAGCAGCTCAAGGCAGAAGGCCGCGACATCAAGACGGGCCAGTTCCCGTTCATGGCGAATGGCCGCGCACTGGGCATCAACAAGTCGGACGGCTTCGTGAAGATGATCGCCGACGCCAAGACCGACGAGCTGCTCGGCGTGCACATCATCTCGGCCAACGCATCGGACCTGGTCGCGGAAGCCGTGGTGGCGATGGAATTCAAGGCTGCCGCCGAAGACATCGGCCGCATCTGCCATCCGCACCCGTCGCTGTCCGAAGTCATGCGCGAAGCTGCACTCGCCACTGACAAGCGCGCGCTCAACATGTAAGCGCCAAGGGCAGGGCGGCCGACTTTTTGGCCGCGCTGCCCCGCAGTACCCAGCATCACGTACGGAGGCGGGTGGGCTTTTGCTCTCCCGCCTTTCCTCATTTGCGGCCCAGAAAATGAACGTCACCGAATACTACGAAAACGAACTGCAGAAGCGGGGATACAAGCCCGATACGGCGCAACGCGCCGCGATCGACCGGCTGCAGCGGTGCTACGACGAGTGGGCGGCGTACAAGTCGCGGCGTTCGAACGCGTTCAAGAAGTTTCTCATTCACCCCGACCTGCCGCGCGGCGTGTACATGTGGGGCGGGGTTGGGCGCGGCAAGAGCTTCCTGATGGACAGCTTCTATGCCGTCGTGCCGCTGCAGCGCAAGACGCGTCTGCACTTTCACGAATTCATGCGCGAGGTGCACCGTGAGCTCGAAGAGCTCAAGGGCCAGGCCGATCCGCTCGACGAACTCGCGCGCCGCATTGCGAAGCGTTATCGCCTGATCTGCTTCGACGAATTCCACGTCTCGGACATCGCCGACGCGATGATCCTCTACCGTCTGCTCGACCGCCTGTTCGAGAACGGCGTGCAGTTCGTGATGACGTCCAACTACGATCCCGATCTGCTGTATCCCGATGGCCTGCATCGCGACCGCATGCTGCCTGCGATCGAGTTGATCAAGAGCAAGCTCGACGTGCTCAACGTCGACGCGGGCGTCGACTATCGCCAGCGCACGCTCGCGCAGGTCGAGGTCTATCATACGCCGCTCGGCGCGGCCGCCGACAAGGCGTTGCGCCACTCGTTCGCGGAGCTTGCCGCCGTCCCCGACGAAAGCCCGCTGCTGCGCATCGAGAAGCGCGAACTGAAGGCGCTGCGCAAGGCCGACGGCGTGGTGTGGTTCGATTTCGCGACGCTGTGCGGCGGTCCGCGCTCGCAGAACGACTATCTGGAGCTGGCGAGCCGCTTTCACGCTGTGATCCTTTCCGACGTGCCGCAGATGACGCCTCGTATGCAGTCCGAAGCACGCCGCTTCACCTGGCTCATCGACGTGTTCTACGACCACAAGGTCAAGCTGCTGATGTCGGCCGCGGTGCCGCCCGAGGAACTCTACGTGGAAGGCCCGATGGCCAACGAGTTCACGCGCACGGTGTCGCGCATCGTCGAAATGCAGTCCAGGGAATATCTCGAAACGCCGCGCCGCATCGTCGATACGGCGCTGACTTGAGCGCGCGGCGCCCGCACCGCAAGCGCGGGCCGTGGGCGCATCTGCGGCGACGCACCGGTCAAGCGTGGTGCCACGCAGGTGCCAAACCAGTCTCAAAATAGCGCGGCGGCACCTTTTTCAAGATTCGGACTCGTCTGATTTGGGCGGCGGGGGCGAGTGGATATCGTTTGTCAGCACACCCTCTGACAAAGGACCCTCCATGACCCCGCATCGCGATATTACCGACGAAGAATGGCAGCGCGTGATGCCGCTCCTGCCCGAACTGCGCCCGCGCACCGAGTTGCGCGGCCGGCCGCTCGCCAATACGCGCTCGGTGCTCAACGGCGTGCTGTGGGTCATGTACAGCGGGGCGAACTGGTCGGCCATGCCGCGCCGCTACCCTTCGTATCAAACCTGCCATCGGCGCTTCAAGACCTGGCATTACAACGGCGCGCTCAAGTGCGTGATGGGCGAGTTGTTCGGCGAAGACGGCGTGAGGTTGTGCGGCACCATCGAAACGCGTATGCGCAAACACGTGAGCCGCGCAGAAAAAGCCGCGCGCAAGCAGGAAGCGGCGCGCAACACGCCGCGCAATTCGCTGTTCGTGTCGGTGGCGAGCGCGTCCGCGCAATCGCAGCCTTTGAACTATCGCTCCGTGTATCGCCACACGGCGTAATACCGGCGCTTACGAAGTCCGGCCGAAGCAGCTCATGCGTGCGCTTCGGCCGGTTTCGTCTCTCAGGTCCCCTTGCCGGTTTGCGTACCGGTCCTCAGGTCGATCCACTCACTGCTGACGCACCCACGTCTGCGAGCGGCCAAGCAGCGAAATGCCCATATAGCCGCGCACGACGAGTTTCTGGCCGCCGTCTTCCGTATGCATCTTGCAGCGGTACACCTTGCCGTTCTCAGGGTCGAGAATGTGGCCGCCGTCGTACCCCTCACCGGTTTTCTTCATGCTGTCGATAATCGTCATGCCGAGGATCGGCTGATCCTTGCGTGAATCGGAGCAGGCCGTGCAGCGCCGGTCGGGCTGGTCATTCGCGCCGAGTCCCTTGATGACCTTGCCGCTCAGATCGCCGTTGGCGTCGGCGCTGATCTGCACGAGCGCTTTCGGCTGGCCGGTGTGGTCGTCGATGGTCTGCCAGACGCCGACTGGCGTATCGGTTTGAGCGTGCGCGACGAGGGCGCCGCACAGCAGTGCACTCGCAAGCGCGACATGGCGCGCCGCGCGTCCCATGACTCGGTTCATGTCTTCCTCCACTGATGTTGTTTGTCATGTCGATGCTGACCGTGCGTCGCGCCTGGCACGCCGCAAGGTCAGGGCAGGATACTGGAAAGCACTGCGCGCGTTTGAGAGAAGGAACTCTAGTTTGGTCGGCCCCTTCGCCGCGCTGGACCAAAACGGCTGGCGATGCAAGGACACGGCGCAATTCCCAGGAAATTCTTGCTATGTGTTGTGGGAAAAGATACGTAATCGGCAAATTTTCTACGAGGGGCCCGAAACACGTGAAAGTGAGTAATAATTGTGCCGAATTGTAAAAATTAGAACTGTTCAAAGCAGGTACTACATGGACTACAAGTGGAGAGTTCGTCGCACCGCCCTGGCGGTGCTGGTATTAATCGGGGGAATCGGTACGGGCTGCGCACAGACGCCGCCTGACAATTCAGCAGCAGCGAATGCAGCGGCAGCGGCGCCCGTAGCACAGACCACCGCCGCACCCGCAGTGCAGGACGAGCAGGCCGCGACCCCTGCGCTGCCTTTGGCAGCGAGCCAGCCGAGCGTGCTCACGCCGGATGAAGCGAAGCAGAACGCCGCGGGCAACGTCGCCGAGCTGCAGCAGATGCTGCGAGGCTCGGAGCTCGCCGAGTTGCGCACGACCTACAACGGCTCGTATGGCGCGAGCTTGCTGTTTTACGGCAAGGAAATGACGTACTACGTCACGCTGTTCCAGAACAAGACGTTCTGGCGCGTGATCAAGACGAGCGACGAGACGCGCGCCGAAGCCATCTATCGCGACTTTGCGGTGAAGTCGGGACAGCTCGCCGAAGTGGAAATCCGCCGCACGCGCCTCGAAGCGCAGAAGGCGTTCACGGACCGCATGATCGCGCTCACGCAAGACCACGCGAACCGGCTCCAGGCGGATCTGGCCATCGCGCGCGAGCAGCAGGCGCTCGTCGCGGACCAGCAGAAGCAGGGCCGCGATCAGGCGACCGCATTGCAGGCGCAGAAGACAGCCGCCCAGGCGCAACTGCGCACGGTTCAGCGTCAAGTGCGCGAACTGCAGCAACAAGTGGAAGGCGGTCTGCCGATCCGCTGATCGCAGGTACGCGGTGTGGCACGCGCCTCGCCGTGCGACAGGTTGTGCGATGGGTTGCGCGAAATACGCAGATGCGGCACGCAAAAGGCGGAGCGTCATGGGCGCTCCGCCTTTCTTCATTGGGCGATAGTTCAGGGCGCGCTCAGTGCTTGCCGTGGCGATGCGTGTCGCGGCCCTTGCGGCTTTCGTCTGCGGAATGGGGTTTCTGTTGAGAGCCGGTGGGCGAGGGGGCCACGGCGATCGGATCGCTCGCAGGGAAGGTTTCGTCGAGCGCTTCGTCGAGCGGGTCTTCCTGCGAGGGTTGCGGGGCTTTCGGCTTGGATGCGCTCATGGCGGTCTCCGTGGCGATATGCGTCACGCCCAGAATAACGCAAAGCCAGAATCGTGACTGCGAGCCACGGCTTCCAGAGCGCTTCGGAAGACAGTGGAACGAAACTGCAGCGCAGTTGTACAAAACTACGCGCGCAAACAAGCGGGCGCGCCAAGGCGCGCCCGTACTGTACTGAAGATCGGCGTGACCGGCGTACCGTGCAGCGAGTGCGCCAGCCAGCAGCGGGTTAGCTGTTGCCCGAGCCTTCGCCGCCGTTGCCGCCGTTGTTCACCGCGCCGTAAAGGCGGCGGCGGCGCGTGACGACGACCGGGCCGTCCTGGGCGCCACGGTCGTTGCCGGGGGCGCCCGATGCGCCCGATGGCGCGCCGGACGGCGCCGACCAGTTCTCGCGCGGCTCGCGCGATTCACGCGGTTCTCGTTGTTCACGCGGGCCATGGCCGCCGTGACTGCCGTGCGGGCCGCGGCTCGTATGCTCGCCGTGCGAGCTGCGAGCACCGCCCGGGCGCGGACCGGGACGGGTGCCGGTGTCGAGCTGGATGGTCGAAATGGCGCGCTTGTAGATGCCTTGCAGGCCGACGGGCGTGCGCAGCATCACCAGGTACTGATCGAACGACTCGATGCATCCGGTCAGGCGAATGCCGTTGACCAGATAGATTTCGACGCGCTTTCTTTCCTTACGCGCGGCGTTCATGAAGTCGTTTTGCGGGTGCGATTCTGCGGAAGGCATGGACTAGATTTGGCCAGGCGGCGCAATGCCGCAATCAGTTGGAAACGTTTGCTCGCCGCGATTCTACCTTGTGTCGGCGAAGCGCGCGTGCGGGAAAGTAAGCTTACTGCAGAACTATACCGGCTCGCGGCCGCGACCGCAGATTGACGAAAAATGCATCGCTGCGTCCCTTGTCGTCGGCTGCCGGGAAGCGGCGCGTCCGGATGACAGGTTGCGATGGGCAGCGACAGCGGTTTTCGGAAAGAGGCCTGCTGACGATACGACCGCGGATTGTCAGACCCGCGCGACCTTTCGACGCGCATGCACTCACTCACCACAGCGTAGTCCATGACGGCGGCCCATGCTCGACCGATTCGAGGCCGAATCACACCCTTACACGATGTATTTCGATCCGCTTGCGACGATTCTCGCGGTGCCAGAGGGCTTCGTTCCGTGCGGCGGCACACGCAAGGCGAAATCGCCGCTTGTGCGGAATAAGCGCACCGGCTGCAACGTTTAACGCGATATCGGGGATAAACCTCAACGGAGGTGATCATGGAGCGGTTTCGGAAAGTTCTCGCGTGTCTCGTTTGTGCGGCGCTGGCCGGCGTCGCCGGGGCCGGCCTCACGGCCTGCAGCGACATGAATTCAGGCGGGGCGTCGTCGACCAGTTCGGGCGGCTCGTCGGGTGGCGGCTACTGAGCGGCGTGCGGCGTGTTGCGTCATCCGTCGCCGGAGTTCGAAGCGCAGGTCGTGGCACAGCTCGGGCCCATGCGCCGCTATGCGCGCGCCTTGACCGGCGACGCCGCGTGGGCTGATGACCTCGTGCAGGACGCCGCAGAGCGCGCGCTCTCGCGCTGGACTTCGTTTCGCCCGCAGAGCAATCTGCGCGCGTGGCTGCTCACGATCCTGCGCCACCTCTATATCGATCAGTTGCGCGGCCGGCGCGAGATCGCCGTCGACGACGAAGCCGCGCCGTGGCGCACGCTCGAAGCGCCGCACGGCGAGGTGGATGGTCTCGTGCTGCGCGATCTGCAGCGCGCGCTCTATGCGTTGCCGGCGGCGCAGCGCGAGGTGCTGCTGATCGTGTGCGTGGAGGAGTTGAGCTACAGCGAAGCGTCGGCGGTGCTCGGGGTGCCGGCTGGCACGGTGATGTCGCGCCTGTCGCGGGCGCGCGAGCATCTGCGAGCGCTGCTCGACACGGAGCCGGTGCAGGATCCGGGGCGCGATCCGGCGCAACGCACCGCGCCGCTCAGGGTGGTGGGGACGCTACGATGAACGACAACGATCTCGGCCCCGAACGCGATGGCGAAGGCGTGCCGCCTGCTTCGCCTGAAGAGGACCTCACGATGCTGGGTGCTCTCGTCGACGGCGAACTGCCCGCGGGCGAGAGCGAGGCGCTGCAGGCGCGCCTCGCCGACGATCCGCGCGCCGCGGCGCGCGTCGCGGCCTATCGCGCGCAGAAGGCTGCGCTGCAGGCGTTGTGCGAAGGCGCGCGCGTGGCGGGCGAGGATGCAGCGCCCGGCGCCGCCGAAGCGGCAGGCAGCGCGCCCGCCGTGCTCGTTCTGCGTCCGGGCGTGCCGTGGTGGTGGCGCGCCGGCATCGCGGCGGCATGGGTGGCGGTGGGTGCGGGGCTCGCGGTGGCGGCCACGGCGCTCGTGCCGCGACTCGCGCCGGGCCTGGCTCCGGAACTGGCAGCCGTCTCGGCGCCGGCGGCCGCGCGCAGCGAAACGCCCGAAGCGTTCGCGCGCCGCGCCGACATCGCCTACGCGGTGTATTCGCCGGAGCAGCGGCATCCCGTGGAGGTGGGCGCGGCCGACGAGGCGCATCTCGTCGCGTGGCTCTCCAAGCGGCTCGGCAAGCCGCTCTCGGTGCCGTCGCTGGCCGAGTACGGCTACACGCTCGTGGGCGGGCGTCTCTTGCCCGGCAACACGGGGCCGGCCGCGCAATTCATGTACGAGAACGATGCGGGCGAGCGCCTCACGCTCTACGTGGGCAGTTCGGCCAGGGAGCGGGACCCCGTGCGCCTCTTGCGCGACGGCAACCGCCGCACGTTCTACTGGAGCACCGAACGGACCGGCTATGCGCTCTCCGGGCCGCAGACAGAGCCGAAGCTGCGCGAGATCGCGCTGGACGTATGCGGCGCGCTGGGCGGCAAGCCCGGGCAGTGGTGATGTGCGGCGCCACTAGAGCGGACTCATGAGCGACACCGCACGCCATGCCGCTCCCGTCTTGCCTCACGGCATCGACGAGGCCCGTTTCGCGCGTGCGCTCGCCGCGTTCGAAGGCATCGTGGGCGCGCCGAACGTCTGCCGTGGCGGCGCATCGCTCGAACCGTATTTCGATCCGTTCGTGCCGGTTGCGGATGCGCATGCCTTCGCACCTTCTGCTGCGATCCTCCCCGCGAGTGTCGAAGAGATCCGCGCGATCCTGCGCGTCGCGAACGAAACGCGCGTGCCGCTGTGGACCGTTTCCACGGGGCGCAACTTCGCCTACGGCGGCGCCGCGCCGCGTCTGGCGGGCTCGGTCGTGCTCGACCTGCAGCGCCTGAACCGCATCCTCGAAGTGGACGAGCGCCTCGCCTGGGCGCGCGTCGAGCCAGGCGTGAGCTACTTCGATTTGCACGCGCATCTGCGCGAGCAGCATCTGCGCCTGTGGGTCGATCCGCCCGCGGCGGGCTGGGGCAGCGTGGTCGGCAACACGCTCGAGCGCGGCTTCGGTACGACCGCCTACGGCGACCACGCCGCGTCGCAGTGCGGCATGGAGGTCGTGCTCGCCAACGGCGACGTGGTGCGCACCGGCATGGGCGCGATCGAAAACGGCACGGCGTGGCAACTCTACCGGGCGGGCTATGGGCCTTCGTTCGATGCGCTCTTTACGCAGTCGAACTACGGCGTCGTCACGAAGATGGGGCTCTGGCTCATGCCCGCGCCGCAGGCGTTCGTGATCGGCGAGATCCAGTTCGCGCGCGAAGACGACCTCGGCGTGCTCGTCGATACGCTGCGCGCGCTGCAACTCGGCGGCACGATACGCCAGCACGCAGCGATCGAAGGCGCGATCCGGCGCGCCGCGAGCCTCGCGCCGCGCGCGCGCTGGTACGAAGGCGAGGGCGCGATGCCCGAGGCCACCGTCGCCGCGATGCAGCGCGATCTGGGCGTGGGCCGCTGGAATCTGCACTATGCGCTCTATGGCGCGCCCGAGGTGATCGACGTGGAGCGGCGCATCGTCGAGCGTGCGTTTGCCGGCGTGCCGGGTGTGCGTTTCTCGGCGCAGCGCTGCGCCGAAGGCGACGAACCGCAGGGCGGCGCCGACCGCAACCTCGCCGGCATTCCGGCGATGAGCGCGTTTCGCATGCTCGACTGGCGCGGCGGCGAGGGGGCGCACGTGGACTTCTCGCCGCTGTGTCCCGCCGACGGGCGCGACGCGCTGCGCCAGTACGCGCTCGTCAAGGCGCGCGCGGCCGAGTACGGTTTCGATTACTACGGCGGCTTTACCGCGGCGGGGCGCTATCTGCATCACGTATTTGCGGCGATCTTCGCGCGCGAGCGCCGTGACGATGCCGCGCGCGCAGGGGATTTGCTACGCGCGCTGATGAGCGACGCGGGTGCAGCCGGCTACGGCGTGTACCGCTCGCATCTGCTGTACATGGATTACGCCGCGGCGCAATACGCCTTCAACGACGGCGCGCTGTTGCGCCTCGCGCAAACCGTGAAAGACGCACTCGATCCGCAGGGCGTGCTCTCGCCGGGCAAGCAGGGCATTTGGCCCGAGGCGTGGCGTGCGGAGCGCGGTTATACGTGATCGAGTTAATCAAGACTGCGTAGCGTTTGGCAGCAAGGATTTGCAGCAAGGATTGGCAGGAAGGCCGCACGGAGGACTCGATGGACAGGCGGGCTTTTCTCTACGATGCCGGTGCCGTGGTGCTAGGCGCGGCATGCCAGGCGCATCCGCTCCGCGTTGCGTTTGGCGAACGCGTGCCTCGTGCGGGCGCAGTGCTGGATGCGCCAGGCGCCGTGGTATTCGACCCGGCGCTCGCGCAGGGCCGCGTGCTCGCGCGCGAAGCGGCGCGCGCGGGATGCGTTGCGTGGGCCATCGGCGACGGCTGCGCCGATACGGCCAATAGCGACATCGGCATCCTGTGGCACGGGCGGATCGCGCGGCGGCTCGAGCCCGGCGCGGCCTTGACTGGCGCGTTGCGTGCCTCGGACCGTTTCGTGCTCGCGCGGCTAGCAAGCGCGCGCGGGGTGACGCTGCGCGACTTCGCTTAGGTAACCTTAGCGATGGCGCATCGACATCTCAAGTCTGCGGCTTCTTCGCCGCTTTCGCGATTTCCTCGTCGCGCAGCTGGCGGCGCAGGATCTTGCCGATGGTCGACTGCGGCAGGGACTCACGGAACTCCACGATGCGCGGCACCTTGTAGCCCGTGAGCTGCTGACGGCAGAACTGGATCAGCGCGGCCTCCGTGAGCGCGGGATCGCGCTTCACGATGAACACCTTCACGCGCTCGCCCTGCACCGGATCGGGCACGCCGATTGCCGCTACCTCGCGCACGCCGGGGTGCATCGCCACCACGTCCTCGATCTCGTTCGGATACACATTGAATCCCGACACGAGAATCATGTCCTTCTTGCGGTCGACGAGGCGGATATAGCCGCGCTCATCCATCACGCCGATGTCGCCGGTCGTGAGCCATCCGTCGGCGAACACCTTCGCCGTTTCGTCCGGGCGATTCCAGTAGCCCTTCATCACTTGCGGGCCCTTGACACAGAGCTCGCCGGCTTCGCCGATGCCGGCCCAGGTGCCGTCGTCCCTACGAAAGCGCACCTGCGTGGAAGGCGCGGGCAGCCCGATCGAGCCTTCCGGATGCGCCTGGCCCGCGTTCCCACGCGCGAGATCGACGGGATTCATCGAAACGATCGGCGAGCATTCGGTGAGACCATAGCCTTCCACGACGGGCTTGCCCGTGACGGCCCGGAACCGGTCGGCGACGGCCTTCTGCATGGCCATGCCGCCCGCCATCGCGAGCTTGAGGCCCGAGAAGTCGCGCTGGCGGAACGCCGCGTTATCGAGCAGCGCGCTATAGAGCGTGTTGACCGCGCTGATACAACTGAACGTTTCGTGTTGCAGCACCTTCATCACGCGCTTCATGTCGCGCGGATTGGCGATCAGGATGTTGCGTCCGCCGAGGGCGAGGAAGATCAGCGCATTGATGGTGAGCGAATAGATGTGATAGAGCGGCAACGGCGTGAGCACCGTCTCGGCCCGGGCGTCGAGCTGGTTGCCAACCCAGGCCTTGGCCTGCTGGACGTTCGCGAGCACGTTGCCGTGCGTGAGCATCGCGCCCTTCGCGATACCCGTGGTGCCGCCCGTGTACTGGAGGAACGCGAGATCGTCGGCGTGGGTCGCCACCGGGGCGTGTGGCGCGCGCGCACCTTGCGCGAGTGCATCGAGCAGGCGCACCACCTGCGGCAAGTGGTAGGGCGGCACCATCTTCTTCACGTGGCGCAGCATGACGTTGACGAAGCGGCCCTTGAGGTTCAGCCCTTCGCCCAGCAAGTCGCCGAGCGCCGTCACGACGATGCGTTGCACCTGCGTGCCGGGCAGCGCCGCTTCGAGCGTGGCGGCGAAATTCTCGAACACGACGATGGTCTGCGCGCCGCTGTCCTGCAACTGGTGCGCAAGCTCGCGCACGGTGTAGAGCGGGTTGACGTTGACGACCACGGCGCCGGCCTTGAGCGCGCCGAAGAGGGCAACCGGATACTGCAGGGTGTTGGGCAGCATGATCGCAACGCGCTCGCCTGGCTGCGCGCCCGCGCCTTGCAGCCAGGACGCGAACGCCGTGGCCCTGCGGGCGAGCGCGGCGTAGGTCATGGGCGAGCCGGCGCTCACGTAGGCGACGCGCTCGCTGAAGCGCGCCGTGCAGTCGTCGAAGAAATGGGTGAGCGAGGCGTACTGGCTTGCGGGGATTTCGCGCGGCACGCCGGGCGGGTACGAGGCATACCAGATGCCGTCGGTGTTGGGAGGGGCCGGCTGAGGTGGGGCCGCCTCAGGTGCGGCCGGTTGAAGAGGGGCCGTCTGAGGTGCGGAAGCTGCCACAGGGTTCGCCGGATCGGGCTGGGGCGTTTCGCTCATAGTGGATCTCCGGACGGTAGGGCAACCGAGTGCCTTTCATCTTTCATCATGCAACGCTGCGCGCCGTGCGGCCAGGAGGTCTTACCCGGTGTGCGGGCGCGGGCGCTCGGCGATCGTCAAAACCAGCAAAAAGGCCGTGCGGGCGAACCCGGCACGGCCTTTCATCGTGTTGCTGCGGTGCGGCGTTACGGGGCCGCCGCGTGCGGCACCTCAGACGCCCGACACCTCTTTCGCGGTCTGCGTCATGTCGATGCCTCGACGTTCGCGGCTGAACGGGATCAGTACGGCGATCACCACGGCCACTGTGCCGGCGACGATCGCCATGGCCATCGAGTAGTTCTGGTTGTGCGTTTCGGCGAGCGACGCTTGCAGCGTGGCGTTCACCGAAGCGAACAGGTTACCGAGCTGATAGACGAGGCCCGGGAAGGTCGCACGCACTTCGTCAGGCGAAATTTCGTTGAGGTGAACCGGGATCACGCCCCAGGCGCCCTGCACCGAAATCTGCATGAGGAACGCGCCGAGCGCGAGGAGCACCGGGCCTTGCGAGAATGCCCAAAGCGGCAGCACGGGCAGCGCGATCAGCGCGGCGATGAAGATTGCCTTGCGGCGGCCGATTTTTTCGGACATCTGACCGAAGAAGAGGCCGCCCACGATGGCGCCGATATTGAGCACGATGGTGATGATCGACACGGTGTGCGGGTCGAAGTGATGCTGTTCGCGCAGGAAGGTCGGATACAGATCCTGCGTGCCGTGCGAGAAGAAGTTGAAGGCGGTCATCAGCACGATGGCGTACAGGGACAGCTTCCAGTTGTGCTTGAGCGTGGTGAGCAGGGTCGGGCGCACACGCTTTTGCATCTCCTTGAAGGCTGGCGACTCGGGCACGTGCATGCGCACATAGACCACCAGCAGCGCGGGCAGCACGCCGACGAAGAACATGCCACGCCAGCCAATGTACTGATACAGCACGCCGAACACGATCGAGGCGAGCAGAAAGCCGCTCGGATAGCCCGCCTGCAGCAGGCCGGAAACGATGCCGCGCGACTTGGGCGGAATGGTTTCCATGGTGAGCGCAGAGCCCACGCCCCATTCGCCGCCCATCGCGACGCCAAAGAGCGCACGCAGGACGATGAAGGTTGCGAGGTTGGGCGAGAAGCCCGTGAGCAGTTCGAGTATCGAATAGCACGCGATGTTGACCATCAGCGTGGGACGGCGGCCGTATTTGTCGGCGAGACGGCCGAATATCAGCGCGCCGAGCGGGCGCATGGCGAGTGTCAGCGTAATGGCAAAAGCCACTGCCGGGATTTTGGTGTTGAATTCGGTGGCGATGTCTTTCAGAACGAAAACCATCAGAAAGAAATCGAATGCATCGAGCGTCCATCCCAGGTACGCAGCGATCGTGACGTTCTTCTGTTCACGCGTCCAGCTCATGTTGATTGTTCTCCTGTGATACTGGGGGCAATGCCATGTCTCCTGTCGATCGCAATGGGCGCTTGTGCGCCCCGCGCGATCTCATGCACGTGTCGGCATTGCCTTGTGTGGCTTGGTTGTGTGGCTTGGTGCGGCCCCCCCGCAACGGGCCACGCGCGAGCAGTGTACGCCCGGCGTTAAACATTTGCATGCATCTTGACTGGAACCCGTAGTAATCCCTGGGGAATTCGGCTAGAGGCGAAAGCTATTTGTTTTATTCGTAATTTAAATGTAATTAAAGTGAAGGTAACTCAATGGCGAGTGAGTTAATCGAAGTGCACGAACGAATGCAAACGAGCGGGCATTTGCCCGCTCGTTTGCATTGAAAAGCCGCGCCGCCGTTGAGCCGGTCGTCAGACCCGGCGATGCAGGCCGCTCTTAGAAGATGTTGCGAAAGCCGACGGCGACGCCGGTCTGGTTGTTGCGACCCGGGAAGTCGGCCGTTGCCGAGCCGTTGCCGCGCATGAAGTCGACCGTGCCGTACACTTCGGTGCGCTTGGACAGCGAGTACTCGGCCAGCAGCACTGCCGAGTAGCGCACGCCGGTGCTGAGCGTCACGCCGTCTTCATTCAGGCCGTTCTTTGCGTGGTCGTAGTAGTACGCTGCGGTCAGCAACAGCGGCGAGCTAACCTGCCACGTTGCGCCGGCATAGAGACCGTTGTCGATACGGTTGGTTTTCGTCACCGGCGTCACGAAGTTGATCGCTGCAGGCGAGTTCGCGGCTGCCATGTACTGGTCCACCACGCCCGTATTGTCCTGGCCCCACAGCCAGCCGCCGTACAGGTGGACCGGACCGAGCGCATAGACTGCGCCGAGGTTGGCCACGCGGTACTTGTTGTTGTGTGCGTCGCTATTCTGCTGATAGCCCGCGAGCAGCGAGACCGGGCCGGCTGCGTAAGTGGCCGTGAAGCCATACATGTTGCTCGCGCCGACGCTGCCCGCCACGCCGCCGAAACTGTACATGCCTTCGACTTCGAGGCCGCCGAACTTGCCGTCGTACTTGACCGAGTTGTTCTCACGCAGACCGTAGCCGAGTGCGCCCGGCAGCCAGCCGTCCTGGTCGAAGTTGCCAACGGTCAGCGGGTCGAAGGTGTTACCCAGTTGATCGAACAGGGGCGTGTTCTGACGGCCCATCGTGACCGTGCCGTACTTGTTGCTCGATATCCCCACGTACGCCATCCGGTTGAACAGCGTGTTCGAGCTCGCCAATTGGCCGTTCCAGAGGTTGAACCCGTTCTCGAGGCGGAACACGGCTGAGAGGCCGCCGCCCAGATCCTCAGAGCCCTTCAGGCCCCAGCGGCTGCCGGTGATCGGGCCTTGCGTCATCTGCAGCTCGTTGTCGTTGTGCGCGTTGGCGTTCGTGAGGTAGCGGATGCTGGTGTCGACGATGCCGTACAGCGTGACCGAACTTTGCGCGAAGCTGTGCTGGCAAGCGAGTGCGAGTGCGAGGCCGCCGATGGCCGATGCGATCTGGGTGTGTCTCACGGTGGGATCCTTTTCTTCTGCTGCGTGTTGTTAGTGTCTCGGACCGCCGGGGTACCAGGGTCCGTATTTCTTGTATGCCGAGCCAGTGGGTGCTGGCTGGGAGGCGATCATAGACGCTACGGCGGTCGGGTGAAAACGCTGGCGTCGCGCGATTGCAACAGTTGCGCGCGCAAGGAACGCCTTGCGTGCTTTCATTTTTCAGTCTACCCAGCCCGCATACGCCCGGTCGCAAAAGCACAAATGCCGTTTAATGAACGGTCGTGCTTTTCCCTGGTTGCCAAGCTGGCGGGCCTCGCTAGAATCGTTGGCATCTCATCGCGTTCCGCAATGCGGAGCGACGGCCGGTCGACAGACATCAAGGAGACGAAAGCATGCGGGTCAGGGAAATGTTCGAGCTGGGCGGTCAGGTCGCACTCATCACCGGCGGCTCGCGCGGGCTGGGTTTGCAGATGGCGCAGGCGCTCGGCGAGATGGGCTGCCACGTGGTGATCACGGCGCGCAAGGCCGACGAACTGGCCCAGGCTGCGAGCCATCTGCAGGCGCTCGGCATCAAGGCGACCACGATCGTGAGCGACCTGCAGCGCGCCGAGGCCGTGAAGCCGCTCGTGGACGAGACGCTGGCGGCCGGCGGTCAGATCGACATTCTCGTGAACAATGCGGGCGCCACGTGGGGCGCCCCCGCGGAGGATTATCCCGACGAGGCGTGGCACAAGGTCATGAACCTGAACGTGACCGCGCCCTTCTTCCTCGCGCGCGAAGTGGGCAAGCGCAGCATGATCCCGCGCCAGCGTGGCAAGATCATCAACGTAGCTTCGATTGCCGGCCTGAAGGGGTCCCTCGGGGCCATGCAGACCATCGCGTACAACACCTCGAAGGCGGCGGCCATCAACTTCACGCGTGCGCTGGCTGCCGAATGGGGCAAGTACAACATCAACGTGAACGCGATTTGCCCGGGTTTCTTTCCCTCGAAGATGTCGGCGGGCCTGCTCGACAAGCTGGGGCAGGTGGTGATCGACCATACGCCGCTGCACCGTCTCGGCGACGACGACGATCTCAAGGGCGCCGTGGTGTTTCTCGCGAGCCAGGCGTCGCGGCATATGACGGGCCAATATCTCGCCGTGGATGGCGGCGCGAGCATCGTCTGATTACGCATGGTACGTGGCGCCAGCCCTCAGCGAGCGGTTGGCGTCCGCGTTCTTCACAAGTCTTGCCTGACGGAGCCCGCCATGTCCACGTCCGCCCCGACGCTATCCGCACATTCGCCGTCATCGCCGCAGCCGGCCTCGCCGCATTGGCCCGCGCATCTGTCGCCGCATCTGAGCATTCCGCAAACGAACCTCTTCTATAACGCGGAGGTCTCGGCGGCGCGCTATCCCGACAAGCCGTTCATCGTCTTCTACGACACGCCCGTTACGTTCGCGCAGTTCAAGGACGAGGCCGAGCGCGTAGCCGGCTATCTACAGGAGGAATGTGGCGTGAAGGCCGGCGACCGCGTGCTGCTCTACATGCAGAACAGTCCGCAGTGGGTCATCGCTTACTACGGCATCCTGCGCGCCAACGCCGTGGTCGTGCCGGTCAACCCAATGAACCTCACCGAGGAACTCGCGCATTACGTGGAAGACAGTGGCGCGACCACGGCTTTCGTCGCGCAGGATCTCTACCCGCGTATTGCGCCGCTCGTGCAGGAAAGCGAAGGCCTGCAGCATCTGCTCGTTGCGACGTATAGCGATTATCTGAAGTGCGAGCCCTTTTCGCCGCCGCCCGAATTCGTGGGCGCGCCGCGCTCCGTGAGCGGTCCGGGCGTCGCGCACTGGGCCGACGTGCTCGAGGCGCGTTGCGTGCCCGGAGCGCTAACCGCCGGCCCCGACGATCTCTGCGTGATGCCATACACCTCGGGCACGACGGGCAAGCCCAAAGGCTGTATGCACACGCATCGCAGCGTGATGGCGACGGCCGTGGGCGGCTGCAACTGGTTTGGAAGTAATCAGGATGCCGTACAACTTTCGGTGCTGCCGCTTTTTCACGTAACCGGCATGCAGGGCGGCATGAACAGCCCGATCTACAACGGCTCGACCGTGGTGTTGCTGCCGCGCTGGGATCGCGACGCCGCGGCGCGCGCGATCGAGCATTACCGCATCAACGGCTGGCAGGCGATCTCGACGATGGTGGTGGACTTCATCTCGAACCCGCGCATTCACGAGTACGACCTGTCGAGCCTCGCCTGGATGCGCGGCGGCGGCGCGACGATGCCCGACGCGGTCGTGAAGAAGCTCAAGGACCTCACCGGGCTCGACTTCGTCGAGGGCTACGGCATGTCGGAAACCATGGCGGGCACCCATATCAATCCGCCGCGGCGTCCCAAGCCGCAGTGTCTCGGCATTCCGGTATTCGACGTCGACTCGCGTGTGATCGATCCGATCACGCTGGAGGAGGTGACGCCAGGCGAGTCGGGCGAGCTGATCATGCATGCGCCGCAGGTGATGCAGGGCTACTGGCGCAACCCCAAGGCGACGAGCGAAGCGTTCATCGAACGCGACGGCAAGCGCTTCCTGCGCACGGGCGACCTCGTACGGCGCGACGACGAAGGCTATTACTTCATGACCGACCGCCTCAAACGCATGATCAACGCGTCGGGCTACAAGGTCTGGCCGGCCGAGGTCGAGGCGCTGATGTACCGGCACCCGGCGATCAACGAGGTGTGCATCATCGGCACCCAGGACGCGCGCCGCGGCGAGACCGTGAAGGCCGTGGTCGTGCTCGATCCGAAGCAGGTCGGCCGCGTGAACGAAGACGACGTCATCGCCTGGGCGCATGACAACATGGCCGCGTACAAAGCGCCGCGCATCGTGCAGTTCGTGGACGCGCTGCCGAAGTCGGGCAGCGGCAAAATTCTGTGGCGCAAGCTGCAGGAAGAAGAGGCAGAGGCGCGCGGCAACGCGTGAGCGCACAGGCCTGCGCAGTTCTCCTTCGTTATCCTTCAATATCGAGCCCGTCTGGATAGCGCGCAAGTGCGCGCCAATCCAGACGGGTTTTGTTCTTATTGGGCTGGCACGTTCGTGCTTACGCATCAGGCGCCGGCAAGCGCGGGCAAACCGCCTTCGCGCCAATCCTGCTCCATGGCGGCTGCCTTGCTCCATTCCTGTGAACCGCGTTGAGCGGGCACGGTCAGCGGCCATTCGCCCGGCGCCTGCGCGTTCTTGCGAGCCAGGATCGCCTCGCACAGAAATTCCATGCTGTACGCCTTCAGCAGATGCGGGTGATTCGTCTCGATATAGGCGGCGACGCGCGCATGTTCACCGGCGATCGATGCGAGCGAGTCGAGCGTGCGCGAGTCCCAGCGAAAACGCAGGCCCAGTTCGGCAAATGCCGTATTGAATGCGCACAGCTGCGCGTCCAGTTGACGATCGTGGCGGGTGTCCAGGTGGCTCATGGCTGTCTCCTCAAGTCGAGTGGCGTGAAGCAAGAGTAGAAGCGCCAATGAATAAACGATAGTTAAAGTTTTTTTCGAAAAATATAAGTGAAGCTGTATGGATTGCGGGTAAGCCCGCGAATCAAGCGCGATACGCGCCCGGTCCGCGTAAACCCCGCTTAGCCATGAGCGTGTCGCTGATATATTGTATTGGAAATATGAAATTCCCCGCTAGCGCCGGCTAAACAGAACGTTGGAGACAAACGACCGATGTCCGCCGAAAGAGAACTCGTCACCGGGATGCCCCCGGTCACCCTGACGCTGGAGCCGATCAACGCAACCGCTTCGCTGCGCGATCAGGCTTACGCGAAGCTCAAGCAGGCCATTGCCGAAACCGACATCTACCGCTCGCGAGACGAGATCCGGCTAGACGAGAAGGAATTGACCGAGAAGCTCGGCGTGAGCCGAACGCCGGTTCGCGAGGCGATGACGCTGCTGGAACAAGAGGGCTTCCTGCGCACGGTGCCGCGACGCGGTGTTTACATCCTGCGCAAGACGCGCAAGGAGATCGTGGAGATGATCTATATGTGGGCTGCGCTAGAAAGCATTGCCGCGCGTCTCGCCACGCAGCGCGCTTCGGACGACGACATCGCAAGTCTGCGGCGCATGTTCGCGACCTTCGGCGATTCGACGCCCTCGGACCATATAGAGGAATACTCGGAAGCGAACATCATGTTTCACCAGTCACTGGTGGAGCTTTCGAAGTCGCCCATCATCGTCGACACCATCAAGAACATCTTCATGCATGTGCGCGCGATCCGGCGCATGACGATCGCGCAAAGCGATCGCGCGTCGCGCTCGATCGTCGAGCACATGCGCATTATCGAGGCGCTCGAGGCGCGCGACACCGAGCGCGTCGAGCAGCTCGTGCGGCAGCACTCGATCGAACTCGCGCTGTTCGTGGAAGCCAACTGCGATTTTCTGGACTGAAACGTAGGGCGCGCCGCGTCGAGCCGCCGGTTTATATCGGCTCGACGCATGAGTCAGCGGTATCGATACGCAGATCGTCTGAATGAGCGTCGCGATACTGAAAGAAAGATATGGAGTCCGTAACAAGGTCGTCAGGATGTTTGGGCCGATTGAACGTGCTTGCCCATGGTGTGCCGCATCAGAGCTTGTCGCTGTGCGAGCGATCGCACGAGAGGGCAACGGTGCAGCGCGGCGCGACGCAGTGCAGCAAACGCGGCATGGGTAAAAAAACGTCTTGACTAATATTGTGTGTGGAATATTGTATATCACGAGTCACACAACGCCCCGCCAAAGAGGAGACGTCATGGCAGAAGCAGGCATCAACGAGGTACAGCAGAACCCTGTGCCCGAAGCGCAGCAAACGACTGATGGTTTTCATCTCGTCATTGACGCGCTGAAACTCAACGATATCGACACGATCTTCGGTCTCGTCGGTATTCCGATCACCGATCTCGCCCGTCTCGCTCAGGCCGAGGGCATGCGCTTCATCGGCTTCCGGCATGAGCAGAACGCCGGCAACGCCGCGGCCGTGGCGGGCTACATGACGAAGAAGCCGGGCATCTGCCTGACGGTCTCCGCGCCGGGTTTCCTGAACGGCCTCACGGCACTGGCCAACGCGACCACGAACTGCTTCCCGATGATCCTCATCAGCGGTTCGAGCGAACGCGAGATCGTCGACCTGCAGCAGGGCGACTATGAAGAGATGGACCAGCTCAACGCGGCGAAGCCTTATGCCAAGGCGGCGTATCGCGTGCTGCACGCCGAGGACATCGGCGTCGGCGTGGCGCGCGCGATTCGCGCGGCCGTTTCGGGCCGTCCCGGTGGCGTGTATCTCGACCTGCCGGCCAAGCTGCTTGCCCAGACCATCGACGCGGTGAAGGGCCAGCAGTCGCTCATCAAGGTCGTCGACGCGGCGCCGCGCCAGATTCCCGCACCGGATGCGGTGCAGCGCGCTATCGATGTGCTCAGGAATGCGAAGCGTCCACTGATCCTGCTCGGCAAGGGCGCCGCCTACGCCCAGGCCGACGCGCAGATCCGCGAACTGGTCGAGAAGAGCGGCATTCCGTATCTGCCGATGTCGATGGCCAAGGGTCTCTTGCCCGACACGCACGAGCAGTCGGCGTCGGCTGCGCGCTCGTTCGTGCTGGCCGAGTCAGACGCTGTGGTGCTGATCGGCGCGCGCCTGAACTGGCTGCTCTCGCATGGCAAGGGCAAGACGTGGGGCGCGGGCGCCGGACCGAAGCAGTTCGTGCAGATCGACATTGCGCCGACCGAAATCGACAGCAACGTCGCCATCGAAGCGCCGGTGATCGGCGACATCGGTTCATGCGTGGAAGCGCTCGTTGCCGGCCTCGGCAATGACTTCCCGAAGCCGCCGGCAGAGTGGCTCGATGCCGTGGCCGAACGCAAGAACAAGAACCTGGAAAAGATGGCCGCGACGCTCGCGAAGAACCCGTCGCCGATGAATTTCCACAGCGCGCTGCGCGCCATCCGCGACGTGCTCAAGACGCGTCCCGACATCAACGTGGTCAACGAAGGCGCGAACACGCTCGACTACGCGCGCAGCATCATCGACATGTACCAGCCGCGCAAGCGCTTCGACTCGGGCACGTGGGGGATCATGGGCATCGGCATGGGCTTCGCGGTCGGCGCAGCCGTGACGAGCGGCACCCAGGTCGTGGCGATCGAGGGTGACAGCGCGTTCGGCTTCTCGGGCATGGAGCTGGAGACCATCTGCCGCTACAACCTGCCGGTCTGCACCATCGTGTTCAACAACAATGGCGTGTATCGCGGCACGGACGTCAACCCGAGCGGCGGCTGCGACGTCGCGCCGACGGTGTTCGTGAAGAACGCTCGCTACGACAAGATGATCGAGGCCTTCGGCGGCATCGGCCATCAGGCGACCACGCCCGAAGAACTCACGAGCGCGCTGCTCGAAGCGATCGCGTCGGGCAAGCCCACGTTGATCAACGCAGTCATCGACGAATCGGCCGGGACCGAAAGCGGCCGCCTCACGAATCTGAATCCGCAAAGCGCGGCCATGAAGAAATAAGACCCCATAGATCAGGTAGATCAGGAGATACGAGAAATGAGCAAACCCCTCGACGGTATCAAGATCATCGACTTCACGCACGTACAGGCCGGTCCCGCCTGCACGCAGATGCTCGCGTGGTTCGGTGCGGACGTGATCAAGGTGGAGCGCCCGGGCGCCGGCGACGTGACGCGCTCGCAGTTGCGCGACATTCCCGAAGTCGATGCGCTGTACTTCACCATGCTCAACAGCAACAAGCGCTCGCTCACGCTCGACACGAAGAAGCCCGAAGGCAAGGAAGTGCTGGAAAAGCTGATTCGCGAATCGGACGTGATGGTCGAAAACTTCGGCCCCGGCGCGCTGGATCGCATGGGCTTCACGTGGGAGCGCATCAAGGAACTCAACCCGAAGATGATCGTCGCTTCGGTGAAGGGGTTCAGCGAAGGCCACCACTACGACGACCTCAAGGTCTATGAGAACGTCGCACAGTGCGCGGGCGGCGCGGCCTCGACCACGGGCTTCTGGGACGGTCCGCCCACGGTGAGCGCTGCTGCGCTCGGCGACAGCAACACGGGCATGCACCTCGCCATCGGTATTCTCACGGCGCTGATCGGCCGCGACAAGACCGGCAAGGGGCAGAAGGTGGCCGTGTCGATGCAGGACAGCGTGGTCAACCTGTGCCGCGTGAAGCTGCGCGACCAGCAGCGGCTGGACCGCCAGGGTTTCCTCGAGGAATACCCGCAGTATCCGCACGGCACGTTCAGCGACGTCGTGCCGCGCGGCGGCAACGCGGGCGGCGGCGGCCAGCCGGGCTGGGTGCTCAAATGCAAGGGCTGGGAGACGGACCCGAACGCGTACATCTACTTCACGGTGCAGGGCCACGCGTGGGAGCCGATCTGCCACGCTCTGGGCAAACCCGAATGGATCAACGACCCGAACTACGCTACCGCGCAGGCGCGTCAGCCGCATATCTTCGACATCTTCGCGACGATCGAAGCGTGGCTCGCCGACAAGACCAAGTTCGAAGCGGTCGACATCCTGCGCAAGTTCGACATTCCGTGCGCACCGGTGCTCAGCATGAAGGAAATTGCTAATGACCCGTCGCTGCGCGCTAGCGGTACTATCGTCGAAGTGCCGCACAAGGAGCGCGGCTCGTATCTCACGGTGGGCAGCCCGATCAAGTTCTCGGAGCTGAAGCCGGAGATCACGGGCTCGCCGCTGCTCGGCGAGCACACCGACCAGGTGCTGGCCGACCTCGGCTACACGGCGCAGCAGATCGCGGCGCTGCACGAGGTGCGCGCGGTTTGAGTTCCGCCTCGAGTTCCATCAGCTGAACGCAGCACGCAGAAAGCGGGCGCGGCCAACGCTGCGCCCGCGCAGCATCGCAATACCAGACTGGCAGGCAGGACGCCGCGCGGCATGTGCAATGCGGGCCGCGCGACGACGATAAACGATCACTCACCCCACATAGTCATCGCCATGCAATCCGCCATCGATTTCGAGCAGCTCGCAAACGCCATCGGGGACGCCATCGTCATCTCGGACGCAGCCGGCGACATCACGTTCTGGAATCCGGCGGCCACGCGCATGTTCGGCTATACGCCGGAAGAAGCGCTCGGCAAGACGCTCGACCTGATCATTCCCGAGCGGCTGCGCGGCCGTCACTGGGAGGGCTATCACAAGACGATGGCGACCGGCCAGACGCGCTATGGCAACGACGTGCTGCGCGTGCCGGCCGTGGACAAGGCGGGCAAGGCGCTTTCCATTGCCTTTACCGTGGCGCTTCTGCGCTCGCCGCAGGGCGAACTCGACGGCATCGTCGCCGTGATCCGCGACGAAACGGTGCGCTTCCAGGAGGAGCGCGCGCTCAAGAAACGCATCACCGAACTCGAAGCACAGGCCCAGCAATCCTGAAACCTCGGGAGCTCTTCGATGCATACCGAAAGACTCGGACATTTCGAGGTCGAACTCTCGGCCCGGCAAATGATTCACAACGGCGGCTGGGCCGCGTTCGCTGCGATCCACGCGGTCGAGCCTGCTGCCGACACACTGGCGGCCGCCGTATTGCCCCGTCAATGGGTGGTCGACGAAACCGTATTCGAAAGCGAGGCGGCCGCCATTGCCGGTGCGCGCGAGGCGGCGCTCGCTTTTCTCAAGAGCGGCAATTCGCCGCGCCTGGGCGTGTCATAGGGCAAAGCCCTCATCGAGCCGCGGCATATAAAGCATTCCAACATGGGGCCGGAGTAAGGCGCTGAAGCGCCAACGCCGCCGACACAGGAGACGTTTCATGAAGTCGTGGCTACGCTTTCGGCGCGCCAGATGCACTGGCGCGCCGCCGATTCCGTTTGTTCCAGCCGCAGCGCGCTCTGATGTGGAGTTCGGAGGCGCATCATGGCGTTGACGATCGCGGTCCCCCGAGAGACATACGAAGGCGAACGACGCGTCGCGGCGACGCCGGAAAGTGTGGCACAACTAATTAAACTCGGTTACGCCGTCGAAGTGGAAACGACGGCGGGCGCGAATGCTTCCTATCCGGACGACGCCTACCGCGCGGCCGGCGCGCGCGTCGTGGACGACGCGCAAGCGCTCCTGAGCGGCGCGGATATCGTCGTCAAGGTGCGTCCGCCTTCGAGCCAGGAAGTGCAGCGCCTGAAACCCGGCGCGACGCTGATCGGGTTCATCTGGCCTGCGCAAAACGCTGCGCTGCTCGAACAACTCGCCGCGCGTGAGGTAACGGTGCTCGCGATGGACTGCGTGCCGCGCATCTCGCGCGCGCAGAAGCTCGACGCGCTGAGTTCGATGGCGAACATGGCCGGCTATCGCGCGGTCGTCGAGGCGGCCCAGCATTTCGGGCGCGTTTTCACGGGGCAGATCACGGCGGCCGGCAAGATGCCGCCCGCCAAGGTGCTCGTGATCGGCGCGGGCGTGGCGGGGCTCGCGGCGATCGGCGCCGCACGCGGTCTTGGCGCCATCGTGCGCGCGTTCGATACGCGCCCTGAAGTCGGCCAGCAGGTCGAAAGCATGGGCGCGGAGTTCCTGAGCATCGACATCGAGGAGGAGGGCGGCGGCGCGGGCGGGTACGCCAAACAGATGAGCGCGAAGTTCATCGAAGCGGAGATGGCGCTTTTCGAGGCCCAGGCGCGCGAGGTCGACATCATCATCACGACGGCGTTGATTCCCGGCAAACCGGCGCCGCGCCTCATCGACGCGAAGACGGCGGCGTGCATGCGCGCGGGCAGCGTGATCGTCGACATGGCGGCCGAGCAGGGCGGCAACTGCGAACTCACTCGCCCGGGTGAAGTCGTGAATGCGAACGGCGTGACCGTGATCGGTTACACGGATCTGCCAAGCCGCATGGCGAACCAGTCGAGCCAGCTCTACGCGACCAACATCCGCCATCTGCTGACCGATCTCACGCCTGCGAAAGACGGCGCGTTGAAGCTCGACATGGACGACGTCGTGCAGCGCGGCACCACCGTCATGCAGCACGGCCGGGTGTGCTGGCCGCCGCCGGTGCAGGTCTCGGCAGCGCCGCAAACGGCTGCGCAGGCGAAGCCCGTTGCCGTCGCTAATGGCGACGCGAAAGAAGCCACCGCGCAGTCCGTGCGCCGCAACGGCGTCTGGTCGCTGGCGGCGCTCGTCATTGCCGCATTGCTGCTGCTTGCGCTCGGCGCCGTCGCGCCGCCCGCATTCGTCGCGCACTTTACGGTGTTCGTGCTGGCCGTGTTCGTCGGCTATCAGGTGGTCTGGAACGTCACGCCCTCGTTGCATACGCCGCTCATGAGCGTGACGAATGCGATCAGCGGGATCATCGTGATCGGCGCGTTGCTGCATCCGGGCAACGCCAGCACGATCGTGACCGTGCTGGCGGGCATTGCGCTCGTCGTCGCGACCATCAACATCGCGGGCGGCTTTCTCGTCACCCAGCGCATGCTGAAGATGTTCCAACGGACCTGAGGAGACGTCATGCTCAACGGAATCGGCAACATGGCGTGGCTCGGCGCGGCGACGCTCTTCATCCTCAGCCTGCGCGGGCTGAGTCATCCCGCAAGTGCGCGGCGCGGCAACCTGTATGGCGTGACCGGCATGGTGATCGCCGTGCTCGCCACGCTGCTCGTCACCGGCGGTGCGGGCCTGCAAATCGCGCTCATCGCCGCGCTGGTGGGGGGCGGGCTCGGCGCGATGCTCGCGCGCCGCGTGGAGATGACGCAGATGCCGCAGCTCGTCGCGGTGCTGCACAGCTTCGTCGGTCTGGCGGCCACGCTCATCGCCTTTGCCAACTTTCTCTCGCCGCAGACCCCGATGAGTGGCGTCGAGCGAGCGATTCACGACACCGAGATCTATGTCGGCGCTTTCATCGGCACGGTCACGTTCAGCGGTTCGATCGTCGCGTTCCTGAAGCTGCAGGGCACGGTGAGCGGCAAGCCGCTCGTGCTGCCCGCGCGACATCTGCTCAACGCGGTCGTGCTGGGCGCGTGCATCGCACTCGGCTATCGCTTCGTCAGTGCTCCTGATGGTGGCGACGCACTCTACGCGCTCATCGTGATGTGCGTGCTGGCGGCGGCGCTCGGCGTGCACCTCGTGATGGCGATCGGTGGCGCGGACATGCCCGTGGTGGTCTCGATGCTCAACAGCTACTCGGGCTGGGCAGCGGCGGCAACGGGCTTCATGCTCGACAACGATCTGCTCGTCACGACAGGGGCGCTGGTTGGGTCGAGCGGCGCGATTCTCAGCTACATCATGTGCCGCGCGATGAATCGCAGTTTCGTTTCGGTGATCCTGGGCGGCTTCGGTACGGTGAGTTCCACGGCAAGCGAGGCACAGCAAGGGGAAGTCGTGGCGACCAGCGTTGACGAAGTGGGCTCGCTGCTGCGCGACGCGCAGGAGGTCGTGATCGTGCCGGGCTATGGCATGGCCGTCGCGCAGGCACAAGGCACCGTCAGCGAGATCACGCGGCGGCTGCGCGCGTTGGGCATTCGCGTGCGTTTCGGCATCCACCCCGTTGCGGGGCGCTTGCCTGGCCACATGAACGTGCTGCTCGCGGAAGCGAAGGTGCCCTACGACATCGTGCTCGAGATGGACGAAATCAACGAGGACTTCACGAGCACCGACGTCGTGCTCGTGATCGGCGCGAACGATATCGTCAATCCGGGTGCGCAGGAGGATGCGGGCAGCCCGATCGCCGGCATGCCGGTGCTCGAGGTGTGGAAGGCGCGCACCGTGGTGGTCTCCAAGCGCAGCATGGCGACGGGCTATGCGGGCGTGGACAATCCGCTCTTCTATAAGGACAACACACGAATGCTGTTTGGCGACGCGAAGGGCAGCGTCGACGCGCTGCTGCGGCAACTCGAAGCGGCTTGACGTTCGAGGCAAGGCGCGGCAGAACTCACCTCTGCCGCGCTGGCGGTAACGCGGGAAATGGCGCACGTACCGGCGTCGAGGCGATGCGAGACAAGCCCGCGCGCAATCACAACGGATGGAGACAGACAACGTGGCATATACCGATCGTATCGATGGCGGCTACACGGCCCGGCGGCACAACCGCTGGGTGCAGCTCGTCGCCGGCATTCTCTGCATGGGGCTCGTGGCGAACCTGCAGTACGCGTGGACGCTCTTCGTCGTGCCGATGGACGCACGGCATCACTGGGGGCAGGCTGCGATCCAGCTCGCCTTCACCATTTTCATCGTGACGGAGACCTGGCTCGTTCCCGTGGAGGGCTGGCTGGTCGACCGCTTCGGCCCGCGCCCCGTGGTCATGGGCGGAGCGTGCTGCGTGGCGCTTGGCTGGGTGCTCGACGCGTGGGCGCCCGCACTGCCGGTGCTCTACGTCGCGGCAGTGATTTCGGGCATCGGCGCGGGGTGCGTGTATGGCACGTGCGTCGGCACCGCGCTCAAATGGTTTCCCGACCGGCGCGGTCTCGCCGCCGGCATGACGGCGGCCGGCTTCGGCGCGGGCGCGGCGCTCACGGTCATCCCGATCTCGAACATGATCCAGCAATCGGGCTATGAGCGCGCGTTCGTGTTCTTCGGACTCCTGCAGGGTGCCTGCATCATGGCGCTCGCGCTGGTGATGGTGCGGCCGAAGCCTCCCGCACACGTGGCGGGCATGAAGCGCATCGTGGCGACGAAGACCGACTATACGACGAAGCAAATGGTCCGCGCGCCCGTCTTCTGGGTGATGTACGCGATGTTCGTCTGCGTGGCGGCGGGCGGCATCATCGCGACGGCGCAGATCGGCCCGATCGCGAAGAGCTACGGTTTCGCCTCGATGCCGGTCACGCTCGTAGCGGCGACGCTGCCGCTGCTCACCATGACGCTCTCGATCAACAATCTCTGCAACGGCTTCACGCGGCCGTTGTGCGGGCTCATTTCGGATCGCATCGGCCGCGAGAATACGATGTTCATCACGTTTCTCGGCGAGGGACTCGCGCTGCTGGGCTTGCGCGCATTCGGCCACGACCCGTATCTCTTCATGCTGTTCTCGGGGCTCGTGTTCCTGTTCTACGGCGATATCTTTTCGAACTTTCCGGCAACCTGCGCCGATACGTTCGGCGCGAAATACGCGGCCGGCAACGCGGGCACGCTCTATACCGCGAAGGGGACCGCGGCGATGCTCGTGCCTGTCGCGACGCTGCTGGCGCTCCACGGTGGCTGGAACATGGTGTTCGACATGGTCGCCTGCGTGGCGATGATGGCTGGCGTGAGCGCAAAGGTGATCTTGCAGCCCATGCGCCGGCGCTGGATCTTTCAGTCGGGTGAGGAGGCGAGAATCGCCGATTCGGCGTTCGTACCGTCGCCGCTGGGGTCGCATGAGTGAGCGCGTTTTTGATAGGCGCCCCCAAGCGCTACGGGCGGGCAGTGCGGTCGTGATCGCGGCTAGCGGATGCGGGACGCAATGCCCGCATCATCCGCGCGGCGCCCTGTATTCTTGCGCGCACGCGTGAGCGCCGTACGCGCCGCGTATCGATGCGGGCCTGCTCGCGACGCAGGTCCGCTTCGGCGGCGCGCTCGTTTTCCAGCCCGAGATGAGCATAACGGCCCTCGCTGGCGCTCTTCTCGAGCCAGCGCTCGGGCAGCCGGGTTGCGAGCAGCCAGGTCGCGGCGGCGCCAAAGCTGACGGCGACGATCGCTGCGACGACAACGAATTCCATTCGGCCTTCCTCAATCGACTTGTCTTGGGTTTGCACGCACGCGCCGTGCCGTGTGGCAATGTATACCATGAAACATAACGAGGGCGTGGCCGCATCGTTCGCTGCGATAACCGTGCGATTCCAGCATCGGCGTGTGTGGAAGATGAGTGGAGGCGGGGAGCGACAAGCGGATACCGGCCGCAAAACAAAAAAGCCCGCAGATTTGCGGGCTTTTTCGATGAATCCTGTGTGCTGCTAGTTCTGCTTGATGAGACGTGGTGCCCAAGAGAGGACTCGAACCTCCACAGTGTTGCCACCGCCAGGACCTGAACCTGGTGCGTCTACCAATTCCGCCACCTGGGCACGTCTTCAAGCTAGAACGAAATTTTGACGCGATTTCGCGCGCCTGTCAATAGTTTCTTTCAAAAAATCTTCATCCCGGGAACGCGGTTGCTGCGTTTTACGCGATAGCAGGGCAGTTGTACTCGTTGCCACTGCCGGAAATGAAAAAGGCCGGCATGAAGCCGGCCTTTCGAATCTGGTGCCCAAGAGAGGACTCGAACCTCCACAGTGTTGCCACCGCCAGGACCTGAACCTGGTGCGTCTACCAATTCCGCCACCTGGGCAAGGTGTCGTTTGCTGCTCAACGTGTTGTGCAGCAAAGAGCGAGATTATAGCGGGCACAGAATGACTGTCAAGCGTTTTGTGGAGGGCGATAAAGCGCGGCTGCCGAAGCGTTGCAGACCGCGTCGAGCGGCCGTCTCGTCGCGCTGCGAGGCCGCTCCCGCGGCTCGTAGGGTGCGATGCGGGTGTTAGAATGCCTCGCAGAAGTTCCGCCGGCAAAAGTCCGTGATTCAGGTGCTGCGTGCAGCGTGGCGCACGCAGCGCGAGCGGCCAGGCAATCCACGGTACGGGCCGGCAGATTGCAGCACTCGAAGACCGGGCGCCGCCCGCATGTATCGCACATCAGGCCGCGCGAAATCCGACGTCCACGCAACGAGAACAACCATCGATAAGCCCTTGAGCAAATATCCGTATCCGATTCCCAGCCGCGAAGAGATTCTCGGCGTGCTGCGGACCAGCGACTCGCCGTGCACCGCGAACGATATCGCCGAGGCGCTCGCTATCAAGCGCCAGGAGCGTGAAGGGTTCTTCCGGCGGCTCGCCGCCATGGAGCGCGACGGGCAGATCCGGCTCGACCCGCGCGGCCACTACCAGCTTGCCCATCCTTCGAATTTCGTCGCGGGACGCGTGCAGGGGCATCGCGACGGCTACGGCTTCCTCGTGCGCGACGACGGGCAGGACGATCTGTTCCTGCCGCAAGGCGAAATGCAGAAGGTCATGCACAACGACCGCGTGCTCGCGCGCATCGTCGGCTACGACCGGCGCGGGCGGCCGGAAGGGCATATCGTCGAAGTCACCGACCGTGCGAACCGCAGTGTCATCGGGCGCCTGCTCAACGAGAACGGCGCGCTGATCGTCGCGCCGGAAGACAAGCGCATCGGCCACGATATCCTCGTCACGCAGAATCCCAAGAAGGCCAAGGTCGGCCAGGTCGTGGTCGTCGAACTCACCGATTTCCCCAGCCGCCATTCGCAGCCGCTCGGCCGCGTGATGGAAGTGCTCGGCGACATCGACGATCCGGGCATGGAGATCGAGATCGCCGTGCGCAAGTACGGCGTGCCGCACGAGTTCAGCAAGCCCGCGCTCGATGAAGCCGCGAAGCTGCCCGACGCCGTGCGTCCCACCGACATTCGTTATCGCGTGGACTTGCGCGACGTGCCGCTCGTCACCATCGACGGCGAAGATGCGCGTGACTTCGACGACGCCGTGTATTGCGAGCCGATGCAGGTCGGCCGCGGCGAGGGCTTCCGTCTGATCGTCGCCATCGCCGACGTCTCGCATTACGTGCTGCCGGGCGGCGGTCTCGATGTGGACGCGATCGAGCGCAGCACCTCGGTGTACTTCCCCCGCCGCGTGATTCCGATGTTGCCCGAGAAGCTCTCGAACGGGCTCTGTTCGCTCAATCCGCATGTCGACCGCTGTGTGCTCGTTTGCGATATGGTGATCACTGCGCGCGGCGAGATCAAGGGGTACCAGTTCTATCCGGGCGTCATGCACTCGGCGGCGCGGCTCACCTATACCGAAGTCGCCGCGGTCCTCACTAACACCAAGGGCCCCGAGGCGACGCGCCGCGCGGCACTGTTGCCGCAACTGCAGAATCTCTATGGCGTGTACAAGTCGCTCTTCGCCGCGCGCCAGAAGCGCGGTGCGATCGATTTCGACACGACCGAGACGTATATCGTCTGCAATGCGCAAGGCAAGATCGAGCAGATCGTGCCGCGCCAGCGCAACGACGCGCACAAGCTGATCGAAGAGTGCATGCTCGCGGCCAACGTGTGCGCGGCGGACTTCATGAAGCGCCACAAGCACCCGGGCCTGTACCGCGTGCACGCGGGGCCGACCGCTGAAAAGCTCGAAAACCTGCGCACCTTCCTGCGCGGCATGGGCCTTTCGCTCGGCGGCGGCGACACGCCGCACGCGAGCGACTACGCCGCGCTGATGGCGCACATCCGCGACCGGCCCGATGCGCAGATGCTGCAGACCATGCTGCTGCGCTCGATGCAGCAGGCCGTGTACAGCCCGGACAATATCGGCCACTTCGGGCTTGCCTACGAGGCTTACGCGCACTTCACGAGCCCGATTCGCCGCTATCCCGACCTGCTTACGCACCGCGCGATCTACGCGATTCTGCAAGGCAAGAAGTACCAGCCGCAGGCGCCCGAGGGCGTCGAGCTCAATACCGCGCTCTCGCCGCGCGCTCGCGCCATGCAGGCCGAGGACGAGGAAAAGCGTGGCAAGCGCGCCCGGGGCGCCAACACGGCGATCTGGGAAGAACTGGGCCTGCACTGCTCGGCGAACGAGCGTCGCGCCGACGAAGCCTCGCGCGACGTCGAGGCCTGGCTCAAGTGCTACTTCATGCGCGACAAGCTCGGCGAAGAGTACGGCGGGATGGTGAGCGGCGTGACGTCGTTCGGCATTTTCGTGCAGCTCGACGCGCTCTTCATCGAAGGTCTCGTGCACGTGACGGAACTGGGCTCGGATTACTTCCAGTACGACGAGATCAAGAACGAACTGCGTGGCGAGCGCACTGGCATTCGCTATCGCCTGTCGGACCGCGTACGCGTGCAGGTGAGCCGCGTGGATCTCGACGCGCGCAAGATCGACTTCCGCCTCGTGCGCGATACGCCCGTGAAGTCGGGCGGCAACCGGCCGATGCCGGTCGACAAGAGTGGCATGGACGGTGGCCCGCGTGTGCGCGCGCTGCCGGGCGGCGACATGACGCGCCAGAAGAAGGCCGCGCCGGCGCCGAGCGTCGCGGTGAAGGAGGCGCGCGCGGCGCGCGGCGCCGCCAAGACCGCGAAGAAGCGCTCCGCCGTGAAGCCGACGCCCAAGAAGCAGGCGCCGCGCAAGAAACGCTGAGCGCCATGCATGCGGAGCGCCAAACGCGCTCCGCAGCCGTTTCCTATCCGGGCCGCGCCACTGTGCGCGTGCCCGGTTTTTTCACTTGCGTGCCGCGTCGGGTTTTGCCACATGGGCGCGGCTTGCATACGCCGGACCGCACGACGCGGCCGGCGACCATCGTTGTTGGCGGCGCTGTGTCTGCGCCGCAAAACGTTCATCAGGGGTTGTCTCAGTCATGTCACGTCTCAAGGTTCTTTACGGGTTTCATGCGGTGATCGCACGCTTGCGGCACGACGCGTCCACGGTCGAGGATGTCTACTACGATCCGACGCGCCGCGACCGCCGCATGCAGGACTTCCTGCACACCGCGAAGGAAGCCGGCGCGCGCGTGATCGCAGCCGACGAAACGCGCCTCTGGGGTCTCGCGCACACGGAGCGCCACCAAGGCGTGGTGGCCCGCGTGCACGATCTGGCGCTCGCGCAGAATCTCGCGGAGCTGCTCGACGGCATCCAGGGCTCGCCGCTCCTGCTCGTGCTCGACGGCGTGACCGATCCGCACAACCTCGGCGCGTGCCTGCGCGTGGCCGACGCGGCCGGCGCGCACGCCGTGATCGCCCCGCGCGACCGCGCCGTGGGTCTGAACGCGACGGCCGCAAAGGTGGCGAGCGGCGCGGCGGACACCGTTCCCTACATCACCGTGACGAATCTCGCGCGTGCGCTGCGCGAACTCAAGGACGCGGGCGTGTGGGTGGTGGGTACCGCCGGCGACGCGAGCGCGAGCCTCTACCAGACGAAGCTTGACGGCCCCGTGGCGCTCGTGCTGGGCGCCGAAGGCGAGGGCATGCGCCGCCTCACGCGCGAAACCTGCGACGAAGTCATGCAGATTCCGATGGCAGGCACGGTCGAGAGTCTCAATGTTTCCGTGGCTTCGGGCGTTTGCCTGTTCGAAGCGGTGCGCCAGCGCTCGGCTGCGCGCTGATCTCCCAGCGATCGCCCGCCGGATAGCGTGTCGCGCGATCCTGCGAGATGCGGGCAGCCCGTGCCCGCATCTCCGGTAAACTATGCGGATTCCGCGTTTTTCTCCTCCTCGGGCTGTACTCCCATGACTCAAGACGAACTCAAGCAACTGGTCGGCCAGGCCGCCGCCGACTATGTCAACGCGAACGTGCCGGAAGGCGCCGTGATCGGCGTCGGCACGGGCTCCACCGCGAACTGCTTCATCGACGCGCTGGCGGCGAGCAAGGGCCGCTACCGCGGCGCCGTGTCGAGCTCGGTCGCGACCACCGCGCGCCTCGAAGCGCACGGCTTCAAGATCTTCGATCTCAACGAGATCGAATCGCTGCCCGTGTACGTGGACGGCGCCGATGAAATCGACGGCGCCGGCGCCATGATCAAGGGCGGCGGCGGCGCGCTCACGCGCGAGAAGATCGTCGCTTCGGTGTCGGACGTGTTTGTCTGCATCGCCGATGCGAGCAAGCGCGTCGACGTGCTCGGCCAGTTCCCGCTGCCCATCGAAGTCGTGCCGATGGCGCGCACGGCCATTGGCCGCCGCGTGACGGCGCTCGGCGGCGTGCCGGTGCTGCGCGTGCAAAAGGACGGCTCGCCCTTTATCACCGACAACGGCAACGAGATCCTCGACGTCAAGGGTCTGCGCATCAGCGACCCGCACACGCTCGAGGCGCATGTCAATGCATGGCCGGGCGTGGTGACGGTGGGTCTGTTCGCCGCCCGCGGCGCGGACTTCTGCCTGCTCGGCGGCGAAACCGGCGTCGAACGCATCGAATACCGCAAGGCCTGAGCGGCCTCGCGCGAGCGGCACGTGCAACAGGCTTCTGCCTGATTTTGCCTGTGCGCTGCCGCTCTTTATTCCGGCAGGCCTGCGTGGCCTGCCGAACCGAACGTCGCGATTAATCATTAAAAGAACGCGATTCGATATCTGGTTGTCTGCGCATCTATCCGAAACTTCAATTCGCCTTTCGATTATTTTTGAAAGGAAATCTCCGAATTCAAGGTCTTCGCAATTCGCTACGTTGAGAACCGCACACAAAAATGCGAATGGCGTAGCAATAGTCTGACTGTCTGAGATATAAATTCACCGTCCGGCGACGTTATGCAAACGGTTCGCTAAAAGAGACGTCGAAACGACCGGGCAGGGGAAGGGCGGCGCGCAAAAATGCGCAGCGGCTCGAGGGTTTCTGTCAGGCAGTGCGTGAGAGTTCGTGGCGTACGCCGCGCGGTACACGGGGAAATAATGACAACAGCGGGTGTCGGACGATTTGTATCGGACTACTATTCAACGGGGTCCGCCAAACGTACAGGGTTTTACGGGGCATTCCTTTCTGTTCTCCGGATTTTCAATTCTGCATGACCGCCTGATTTACGCGAATGCGTAAAGCTTAAGGGTGCTCTGCGCGCGAGTTTTAATCTGGTCACTCCGTTAAACGATCTTCCCGATATCGGGTTGGTCCGCGGGGATATTCGCGCATTTTAAATGCAGTGATTTTATCGGCATTGCAATCGAAGTCGTGTTAAATGCGCCCGCGCTATCAGGGGGAGTGCGCGCGCATTCATCCAACGTTCCCCTGTTTTATCAGGAAGACCACAATCATGAAGAAGATTCAGGCCATTTCGCTCGCCGCCATGCTCTCTTTCGGTTCGGCTGCCGCATTCGCAGGCGGCGCCGGCGGCATGGGCGCGCCGTCGTCCTCCACCACGTCGGCGGTGGGCGCAGCGGGCGTCGGCTTTGGCGCTACGGCACTCACGTCGAACTCGACCTCGTCGGTCAACGGCAGCTTCACGTCGGCGCTGACGGTGCCGGGCCATATCGACGCCACCGTGTCGCAAGGCAACCAGTCGTTCTCGAACGCGAGCCTCACGTTCGGTTCGAGCTACACGACGCAAAACGGCAACTCGCAGACCTACGGCCAGACGGCTAACGGCTACGTCGGCCAGACCGGCACGACGACCACGAACCAGAATTCGTCGACGCTCGGCTTCACGAGCGCCACGCAGTCGGGTTCGCAGAACTTCAACTCGTCGGTGATCAACACGTCGTTCGACGGTTCGAGCGGCAGCTACGGTGGCTCGGGCTTCACGTCGAACGCAACCGCGAACGGCACCGGCACCGCCAATGCGAACGGCGGCGTCGGCATCGTCGCAGCGGGCGGTTCGGGTTCGCTCACGGGCGGCATGCACTGGTAATCCGAACGGGTCAGCCGTTCACTAGCGCGTCGGAAAGGGGGCGTTGCCCCCTTTCCGTTCACGGAGAGAAGAATGAGCAAGCTGAAACAAAAAATTGCCGTTGCCGGGGTGTTGCTGTTTGCAGGCGCTGCGTGGGCGCAAACCACGCCGACGATGACATCGGGGACCACGTCCGCGTCGAGCCAGACGAGCACCGTCTCCAATACCGTCGTATTGCCGAGCGGCGGTACGTCGGACGTCACGTATCACGGCGGCTACGATGTGCGCACGACGCCCACGGTCTACGCGCCGGCCTTGACGGCTTCGGTGACCGAGACCTGCTGGGGCAGCATTTCCGCCGCAGTGTCGGTGGTGGGCGTGGGCGCGACGGCCGCGGGCACCATCAAGGATATGGACTGCAACAAGCGCCTGAATGCGGCCGTGGCCTGGCGCATGGACCGCAAGGACATTGCGTTCAACATCATGTGTCAGGAAGACGACTTCCGCGAGGCTGCCGCGCTGACCGATCATCCATGCGGCGACAAGCGCAAGGTCGCGAACAACGATGGCGCGCCCGTGCAATTGCGCAATGCCGAGACGACCCCGGATCCGAAGCTTCAGGACCCGACCGACCCGTTCGTGCGCGAACGCGAGCACTTGCCCGCGTTGCCGCTTGCACAGGCGCTCGTGCCTTCGGCCCATTGAGTCCCGCAAGGCTGGAGAGAAGAGGGCGCGCGCTCCTGTTCTCTCCAACTGGCGCGGCAAGATACGATCGATTCGGTATCCTGTATGTTCCGGTTACCTTCGACCTTGCCTGACTGGTCGCGCGATCGCGCACGCAAAGTGAGCAGGCGCGCAAAAGCGTGCCGCTGCGGGCACGCCTTGTCAGGGGACGACACGCGAATGAACTCGCGGCGCGAAACACACGCGCGCGCGATTACGCGCTCACGCGACCGTTTCCGCCTGGTGCAGGCGCGGCAGCAGCCGGTCGAATTCGCGGCGCACGAGCCCGTAGCACTCGCAGGCGCGGGCTTCGAGGCCCTCGCGATCGAGCACGCGGATATGGCCGCGGCTGTGATGGATCAGGCCTTCGTCGTGCAGCTTGCCAGCGGCTTCGGTAATGCCTTCGCGGCGCACGCCGAGCATGTCGGCGATCAGCTGCTGCGTGACGCTGAGATCGTTGGAAGCCACGCGGTCCACTTCGATCAGAAGCCAGCGGCACAGCTGCTTGCTGAGCGAGTGGTGACGATTGCACGCAGCGGTCTGTGCAACCTGCGTGAGCAGCGCGTGCATATAGAGCAGCATGAGGCGGCGCAGGAAGTCCGAGCGCGCGAATTGCTGCTTGAGAGCTTGCGCGCTCATGCGATAGGCGAAGCCCGCGCATTGCACCTGCACGCGGTTCGGCATCGTTTCGCCGCCCGTGAGCACGGGCACGCCTGTCATGCCTTCGCGGCCGACCGCCGCGATTTCGACCGAGCTGCCGTCTTCCATCGTCGAGAGCAGCGAGACGATCGCGGTAGTCGGAAAGTACACGTGATGAATGCGCTGGCCGGAATCGCAGATCAACTGTTCGGTGCGCAGATGAACAAGTTCGAGGTGCGGGGCGAGAGCCTGCCATTCATGCGACGGGAGGGCGCCCAGCAAATGGTTGCCGTGAAGATCGGATTGAAGGGTTAACATGACTGGTCCTCGTGCGAGGCGGCGCGTGCCGCCTCCTGTTTTTTGATTCCGTTCGCCGAACTCGTTGTTGTCTGCCGTTTCCCGTGCGGCTTTTGTGTTCGTCGTGCCGGCCCCATAGTCCCGCTTGTTCGTGCTCATTCCTGCTTGTTCTTGCCTGGTCCCACTCTTGCGCTTGCGTGCGCGGCATCGTTCGTCCGCGTCTGCGTTCGTGTGGCGATCTCTCTTTAGCAGGGTGTGTGCCAGTCGGTGCGAAACCACGCATTGAAGCGGCTGAGCGCGAACCGGCGATGCGGCAGCGCGGCGAAACGCCGCGTTTTTGTTTCAGTTTTGTACGGCGACTTTGCGAGCCGCTGCGCTGCGCATTACCCTCTTGAAAGTCGCAAGCCGATGATTTGATTGGATTATTTCCACTGGTAGCAGGGGTAATCAGAAATGGCTCCTCGTTGAAACATGGATCCCGGGCGATTCGGGCGGCGACCAGAAAAACAAGCGGTTTTGATTCAGTTCTGTTGCAACGCAGACGTAGCCGGCGAAAAAACGTTCGACGCTGAAACATCGCGCGTGAGCGGCTTGGCGGTGCGCACGCGGTCAGTGTGGGTATGCGTACAGATTGGCATGCCGAGGTTTGCTCCAATGAGGTCCGTAAAAAGCCTCGGGGCTTTGTGAGGCTTGAGAGGTCCGGGAGGCGCGTGACGCTTCGCGCGAGCCCGCCGGCAGGCAGGCGCGGCGTTCGTCGACGCGACCCGACATATTTCAACGGGGAGCTCACTGCATGAATCAGCTCGTGACGCCTGCCGGCTTGATCGCGGCAGCCAATGAACCCGAAGTCGCGCTCATCGTTCAGCCTGTGGTGCTGGCCGGGGGCTCGGGCACGCGGCTGTGGCCGCTCTCGCGCGAGCATTGCCCGAAACAGCTGATCGATCTGCTCGACGGCGAGTCGCTGCTCGAAGCCACGGTGCGGCGGCTCGACGGGGTGTATGCCCAGCCGGGCGCGGCGATCCGCAAGGCCGCGCCTGTCGTCGTGAGCAGCGAGGAACTGCGGCTCATGACCGTCGACCGGCTCGGCCGAAGCGGCACGCCCGCTCGCGTCGTGCTCGAACCGGTTGCGCGCAACACCGCGCCGGCACTCACTGTCGCAGCGCTGGCGGCGCGCGCCGGGCACGAGGCGGCGCTCGCCCGCGATGGCGCGGGTGCGGTATGCGACAGCGATCCCGTGCTCATCGCCATGCCGGCGGACCACCTGATCGCGGATCGCGCGGCGTTTGCCGCCGCACTCGAAGAAGCGGTGGGGTACGCGGCGCGTGGCGCGATCGTCACGCTGGGCGTGCCGCCGCAGCGCGCGGAGACCGGCTATGGGTACATCGGCGCGGGGGCGGCGCTCGGCGCCAGCGGCGCGCGCGTGATCGAGCGTTTCGTGGAAAAGCCCGGCCCCGAACTCGCGGCAAATTACGTGGCCTCGGGAGATTACCTCTGGAATAGCGGCATTTTCGTGGTGCGTGCATCGGTCTGGCTCGCCGCGATCGCGCATTGCCGACCGGCCATCGCGGCTCAATGCGCGGCGGCGTTCGAGGCGGCCGCAATCGACGCCGACGGCACCGTGCATCTCGATGCCGCGGCGCTCGCCGCGTGCCCGTCCGATTCGATCGACTACGCGGTGATGGAGTCGCTCGGCGCCAACGCGCGGCTCGCGGGCGTGGTCGTGCCGCTCGTGGCCGGCTGGTCCGACGTGGGCGCGTGGGATGCGGTGTGGCAGGTGTCGAACAAGGACGCAAGCGGCAACGTGGCCCGCGGGCGCGTGATGTTCGAAGACGTGACCGACACCTTCGCGCATTCGGACGGTCGGCTCGTGGCTTGCGTGGGCGTGCACGGCGTGGTGGTGGTCGAAACGGCCGACGCCGTCCTCGTCGCGGCGAGGGATCGCGTGCAGGACGTGAAGGCGATCGTGAGCAAGCTCAGGCAGGAGCGCAGCGCGGTCGCGCAGCATCACCGGCGCGTGGAGCGGCCGTGGGGCTGCTACGACTCGCTCGATCAGGGAGAACGGTTCCAGGTCAAGCGTATCGTCGTGAAGCCGGGCGGGCGGCTGTCGCTGCAGATGCATCATCACCGCGCGGAACACTGGACCGTGGTGCGCGGCACGGCGTGCGTCACGCGCGGCGAAGAGGTTTTCCTGCTTTCGGAAAACGAATCGACCTACATCCCGCTGGGCGTCAAGCACCGGCTGGAGAATCCGGGCAAGACGCCGCTCGAGATCATCGAGGTGCAGTCGGGCGGTTATCTGGGCGAAGACGACATCGTGCGCTTCGACGATGAGTACGGCCGGATACAACGTTGAATAAACGCAACGTCGAAAAGCACAACGTTGGGCCGCGCGCGAAAAGCGTGCGCAGAAGAAACATGCACGCCGGCGTCCCTGCATATGCACAGCCAGGGACTGCCGATTGATTTGAAGCCGATTGAAAGCGTGTCGATTGAAGTAAGTGGGCGATTCATACGATCGCCTTACAAAAACAGCAGCGCAAGGGCCGACGTAACACGCGCAAATACGAACAAGATGCATGCCGCAAGCATCATGTCAGGAGATATCCTGGCTGGCGAATTATGCGAAGCGCATGCAACGTAATACCTAAGTTCGACGACGCACGAGGGCCCGCGCAGTATCCGGCAAACATGGGCGATAACGCCCACATCGGGGGGGTAGGGTCATGGAACTGGGGAACAAGGAACGCTCGCTCGTCAGCAAGGTGATGGACGGGCTGATTGCAGGCATCGTCGAGGAGCGGTATGGCGCTGTGTTGCCACCGCAGGACATCCTCTCGAAGGAGTTCGACGTGAGCCGCACGGTGATGCGCGAGGCGCTCTCCATGCTGCTCGCGCGTCACATGCTCGACGTGCGGCCGAAAATAGGCACGCGCATCCGGCCCATGCGCGACTGGCGCATGATCGACGAGGACGTCGTGAACTGGCGTTTCCGTTCGAAACCGGACAAGACGTTTTTGCGCGACGTGATCGAATTTCGCGGCCTGATCGAACCGGCGGCGTGCGCGCTGGCGGCCACGCGCGCGAGCGCGGCGGAGATTACCGGTATTCGCGAGGCGTTCGAAGCGCTGCGCCAGACGAGCACCGACGATCCGAATTTCCAGACCGCCGACGCGCTTCTGCACACGCGCATCCTCGCGGCGAGCGGGAATCAGTTTTATCAGCAGATGGCGGCGATCATTCGCGGCGCGCTCTCGCTCGTGAATCCGATTCTCAACACGCGTGACGGCGGCTGGAACAACGTCGTAGCAGCGCATGGGCGCATCGTCGAAGCGATCGAGCGTCGCGCGCCGAAAGAGGCCGAAGCGGCCGCGCTCGCGATGATCGAATATACTGCCGACGAACTCACTCGCGCGCTCGCGCCCGAGGCGCTGGAGCAGCGCTAAGGCCGTTCGCAGCGTCGCTTCGCTCGCGTCAATCCGCTCGCTGCGCGCGGATTGACGCGAGCGCATTGCGGCGCGCTGCGCGTGCCGGTATCGTGCGTGTCTTTGGGTGCGCCTCGCGTGACGTACGTGACATACGTTGTGCGGCGGCCCTTGACCTCACAGCCGGAGCACGCAGCATATGAGCGAAACACAAACGATACGTTGGGGCATCGTCGGCGCGGGCCGCATTGCGCATCGCTTCGCGCAGGGCGTTGCGCACGTCCCGCATGCACGCGTCGAAGCGGTCTGGTCGCGGCGCGCGGCGACTGCGCAGGCGCTTGCCGCTTCCCGCGGCGCGCAGGCGTGCGAAAGCGTGGATGCGCTCTTCGCGAGCGGCATCGACGCCGTGTACATCGCCACCATGCAGGACAGTCACGCCCAGTACGCCATTGCCGCGCTTGAGGCCGGCCTGCCCGTGCTGTGCGAAAAGCCCTCCACCGTCAACGGCGCGCAGCTTGAACGCGTGCTCGACGCGGCGCACCGCGCGCAGCGCCTCTTCATGGAGGCGATGAAGCCGCCGTTCTATCCCCTCTATCGAAAGTTGCGCGCGCAACTAGACGCTGATCCCATCGGGCCGGTCGGGCTCGTGCGCGCGGGTTGTTCGGTGGCAAGCGTCCCTGCCGACCATCCCTCGCTTTCGTTCGAGCAAGCGGGCGGTGCGCTGCTCGACATCGGCGTGTACGAAATGTTTCTGGCCGTCGACTGGCTCGGCGCACCACGCGAGGTGCAGACCGTCGGGCGCCTCGGCTCGACTGGCGTGGATACGTTCGCGAGTCTGAACTGCCAGCATGAGCGCGGCATTGCGCAGTTGTTCTGCGGGCTCGATCTGCACGGTTATGGCGACGCGCTGCTGGCGGGGCCGCTTGGCAACGTGACGATACACGCGAACTGGTGGAATCCGGCGCGCGCGACAGTGCGCTATGTGGATGGCCGAGTCGTCGAACTCGACGAGCCGTTCGAGGGCGGCGGCCTGAACTACGAGACCGCGCACTTCTGCGAGCTGCTACGCGCGGGCGCGCTGGAAAGCCCGGTGATGACGCATGACACCTCGCGCCGCATGCTCGCCATGGCCGACGCCGCGCGAGCGGCGCTCGGACTGCGTTTCCCCTGTGAGTGAGAAGCCGAATAGCGGCCCGAAAGCGACACGGCCCGCATGTGCGGGCCGTGTATGGAAAAACGCGCGTGAGGTCAGGGACGTAAATCAGTGGCGCGCAGGCAGTGCGAGGCGTCTTTCGTACCAGTGCTGCACCCATTCGAGCACCTGGCAAAGCACCCAATACACGGCGGCGGCTGCGAGATAGAGCGGCAGCGGCTGATAGGTCGAAGCGATGATTTCCTGCGCGCTGCGCAGCAGCTCCGTCACGGTGATGACCGAAACGAGCGACGTGTCCTTGATGAGGCTGATGAGGCTGTTCGAAAGACTCGGCACGGCGATGCGCAACGCCTGCGGCGCGATCACGTAGCGCAGCGTCTGCGTGCGCGAGAGGCCGAGGCTATAGGCCGCGAGCCACTGTCCGCTATGAATGCCGAGAATCGCGCCGCGCATGCTCTCCGAGAGATACGCCGCCACGTTCGCGGAAAGCGCGATCACGCCTGCGGGCGTCGGGTCGAGCGAGATGCCGACGCTCGGCAATCCGTAGTAAATCACGAAGATCTGTACGAGCAGCGGCGTGCCGCGCATCAGGCTCACATACACACGCGCGATGAACACGAGCATGCGGTTCGAGCTGATGCCCATGAGCGCGAGCACGGCACCGCCGATGAGCCCGAAGATCATCGAAAGCACGGCGAACTTGACCGTCAGCACCGCGCCCTGTGCGAGCACCGGCAGCGACTGGATGATGAGCGTATAGATGGGCATGGGCGTAGGTAACCAATGGAAGTGGCGCGGTTTGCAATGGATGCATATGTGCGAAGGGCGGCATCGTTCGATGCCGCCCTTCGCGTCAGCCGGACTGTGCGGCGCTCTCGATCATTGCCGGATCATTGCGAGATCGGCTTCGTCACGTCGATGCCGAACCACTTGTCCGAGATCTTCGTGAAGGTGCCGTCGGCTTCGAGCTGCGTCATCGCTTCGTCGATCGCCTTGGCGAACTTCGGATTGCCCTTCTTGAACGGGATGGCCGACGGGTTGCCGGCGCCGACCGTCGCGCCAGTGCGCAGCGGCAGCTGCGAGTTCTTCATCAGGTAGGCGAGCATCAGGCGGTCGTTGAGCGCCGCGTCGAGGCGGCCCGCTGCGAGGTCGCGCAGATATTCGGGGGCGCCCGGATAGGTCTTCACGTCGATGCCCGGGACCGACTTGGCCATGTCCATGTAATTGGTGCCGAGACCGACGCCGAGCTTCTTGCCCTTGAGGTCTTCGAGCGTCTTGAACTGGCGCGTGTCGTCCTTGCGCTGGATGAGCTGCGCGGCCGAGTACGTGTACGCCGGCGAGAAGTCGAGCGCGGCCTTGCGCTGGTCGGTCACGCCGACCTGATTCACGATCACGTCGAACTTGCCTGCCTGCAGGCCGGCGATGATGCCGCTCCATTCGGTCGTGACGAATTCGGGCTTGAGGCCCATTTTCGCGGCCACGGCTTTGGCGATGTCGACGTCGTAGCCGACCAGCTCGCCGTTGGGCGCCTTCGAGTTGAACGGAGGGAACGTGCCTTCGAGACCGATGCGCAGCGTGCCGCGCGCCTTGACCTGGTCGAGCAGGTCGTCGGCGTGGGCGCTCGCCGCGACGAACGATGCGCCGACGATTGCAAGTGCAAGGAGTTTTTTCAGCAAACCGGATTTCATGTTTTCCTCTTGTTCTGCTGCTGCGATTCTGGTGCTAGCGCACAGCGCCTCCGATGCGCCATGACTAGCCTGCCACTATAGCTTTACGCGCGGCCCGAGGCCAGCGCCCGCGCACATTCGGCGACGAGCGCCGGGCCCCGGTAGATGAAGCCCGTATAGACTTGCACGAGCGAGGCGCCGGCCGCGATCTTCGCTCGCGCATCGTCGCCCGAAAAGATGCCGCCCACGCCGATGATGGGCACGTCGCCGCCCAGCTCGGCGCGCAGCTTGCGGATCACGTTGTTCGAGGCGTCGAATACCGGGCGCCCCGAGAGGCCGCCCGTTTCGTTCGCATTCGGCATGCCTTCCACCGCCGCGCGCGAGAGCGTGGTGTTGGTCGCAATCACGCCTTCGATCTTGTGGCGCAGGAGCGTGTCGGCGATTTCCTTGATCTGCTCGTCGTCGAGATCGGGCGCGATCTTGAGCGCGAGCGGCACGAGCTTGCCGTGCATGTCGGCCAGACGCTGCTGCTTGTCCTTGAGCGCGGCGAGCAGGGCATCGAGTTCGCCGCCGCCTTGCAACTGACGCAGATTCTTCGTGTTCGGCGACGAGATGTTGATCGTCACGTAGCTCGCAAACGGATAGACGCGCTCGAGGCAGAAGAGATAGTCGTCGGCGGCGCGCTCGATCGGCGTATCGGCGTTCTTGCCGATGTTCAGGCCGAGAATGCCGCGATAGCGCGCGGCCTGCACGTTCTTCACGAACTGCTCGACGCCGTGGTTGTTGAACCCCATGCGGTTGATGATGCCGCCCGCCTGCGGCAGCCGGAAAATGCGCGGGCGCGGATTGCCCGGCTGCGGACGCGGCGTCACGGTGCCCACCTCGATGAAGCCGAAGCCGAGCGCGGCGAAACCGTCGATCGCGGCGCCTTCCTTGTCGAGGCCCGCGGCGAGCCCTACCGGGTTGCGGAAGGTGAGGCCCATGACGGTGCGCGGCGAATCGGGCACGCGTGGGGCGAGCAGGCCCGCCATGCCGGTGCGGCCGGCGGCGCCGATCATGCGCAGCGAGAGGTGATGGGCGTCTTCGGCGTCCATGCGAAAGAGCTGGTCGCGAACGAACGGATAAAGGGTGCTGAACACGGGAAGAAGGCGCGGGCGCCGGAAAATGGGAACCCGCTATTTTAGCGGCAACGCGGGCCCGGGGCGACGCGCCGCGGGCTCAGGCTTCGGGCGTGAGTGCGGCCCATGCGCCGTCGAAGAGGCCTTCGAGCGGCTGGAAGCGCGCCTTGTAGGCCATTTTCGGGCTCTCGCGGATCCAGTAGCCGAGATAGACGTAAGGCAGCTGAAGGCTGCGGGCCTGCTCGATCTGCCAGAGGATGTTGTAGGTGCCGTAACTCGTGTGGACCGTGTCCGGGTCGAAGAACGTGTAGACCGAGGAGAGCCCGTCGCCGAGGATGTCGATCATGCTCACCATGCGCAACGCGCCGGGCTCGTCCGGATGCGCGGGGTCCGGCTCGCGGAATTCGACCAGCCGTGAGTTGATCCGGCTTTGCAGCAGGAACTGCTCGTACTGGTCGCGGCTGTCGCGATCCATGCCGCCGCCCGCGTGGCGCGCGGACTGATAGCGCATGTAGAGCGCGTAGTGCGCCTCGTCGTAGTGCAGCGGCGCGACCGTGGCGACGAGCGCGCCATGCCGCTTCCACGCGCGGCGCTGCGTGCGGCTCGGCGTGAAGCGCTCGACCGGCACGCGCACCGGCACGCACGCGCGGCAGCCGTCGCAGTAGGGACGATAGGTGAACACGCCCGAGCGCCGGAAGCCGGCCTTCACGAGATCGGTATAGACGTCGGAGTTGATGAGATGACTGGGCGTCGCCACCTGCGAGCGCGCGATGCGCCCCTCCAGGTAACTGCAGGGGTAGGGCGCCGTTGCATAGAATTGCAGCGCGGAAAGCGGTGAAAGCGGCAGCTCGTTTGGATGCGTCACGTTGGCAGCTCTCGTAGCAGTTCGGATCGTCGCGTGGCGCGCGTCGCGCACCCAGCCTCGCGCGCAAGCCTTGCCAGACCACACGGGGCGCCGCACGTGGCGTGCCAGGGAAGGCCGGGCGGCGACAGGTTCGCTCTTGAGTCTAACATTGACGCCGAACATGTATCCATCGAATTGCGCGGGCTGTCGCAAGCGCGCACGCGAGCGCTCATGCGCCTTTCATGTGCCACTCATTTGCCGCTCATTTGCCGCTCGCCGGCCACTCACGCAGCGGGCAAGAACTCGTCGGGCGCGCCTGACCCGCCGAGCAGATCGGCGAGCACCGCTTTATCGAATTTCCAGGGAATGGGCGCGGCGTTCACGTGCGTGCGCACGTGGGCGATGAACGCCTTGCGCGAGATTTCGCGGCCGCCGAGCGAGGCGAGATGCGCGGTGTTCTGCTGGCAATCGATCAACTCGACGCCGTGGCGGCGCAGATGCGCGACGAGTGCCGCGAGCGCGATCTTCGAGGCGTCGGTCATGGAGGCGAACATCGACTCGCCGAAGAACATCGTGCCGAGCGCCACGCCGTAGAGTCCGCCCACACGTTCGCCGCCGAACCAGGCCTCGACGCTGTGCGCGTCGCCCACGCGGTGCAGGGTGGAGTACGCGTCGATCACATCGCCGGTGATCCAGGTGCCGCGCTGGCCGTGCCGCGGCGCGTTCGCGCACGCGCGCATCACGGCGGCGAAATTGTTGTCGACGCGAATTTCCCACGCGTCCTCACGCAGCACGCGCTTGAGTGTTTTCCGGAACGAGGGCGAGACCTTGAATTCGTCGGGGCGCAGGATCATGCGCGGGTCGGGGCTCCACCAGAGCACCGGCTGGCCGTCGGAGTACCACGGGAAAATGCCGCGGCGGTAGGCGTCGATGAGGCGCGAGGGGAGCAGGTCCGCGCTGGCGGCGAGCAGGCCTGGCGCGCCGCTCGACGCGCCGAGTGCGCGCTCGACGGCGGGAAACGGTTCGTCGGGCGAAAGCCAGGGGACCATCGTCGCGGGCGCAGTCAGATAAACAATCAGCCGTCGCGCAGCGAGCGCAGGACGTCGCCGGTGTGCAGCCCGAAGCTGCCCGACTGGCGATCGGCGAAGAAACAGCGCAGGGTCTGCCCGACCGTTGGGAACGCAATGTCGTTCCAGGGAATCTCGTGCTCTTCAAAAAGCCGCACTTCGAGGCTTTCCTCGCCGGCTGCGATGTCGATGTCGAGCAGGCGCGCGAGATAGAACAGATGCACCTGATGCACGCGCGGCACGTTCAGGAGCGAAAAGAGGTTCTGCACCTCGACGCGCGCGCCGGCTTCCTCGAGCGTCTCGCGCGCCGCGGCTTCGGCGGTCGTCTCTCCCATCTCCATGAAGCCCGCGGGCAGCGTCCAATAGCCGTAGCGCGGCTCGATTGCGCGGCGGCACAACAGCACCTTGTCTTCCCAGACCGGAACCGTGCCGACCACGTTGCGCGGATTCTGATAGTGGATGGTGCCGCAGTGTGAGCAGACGTAGCGTTCGCGATTGTCGCCGGGCGGAATGAGCAGGCTGACCGCCTGACCGCAAGTCGAGCAGAATTTCATGGGCACGATAGGGGGATGGGTGATGCGAGTTTATCACCGCTCAGTGCCTTCGCTCACGTGCCCTCATGCGCCAGCAGGGAGCGACCGAAGAAGATGGCGAGGACGCCGCGCCTCGAAGAGGCGTAAACGGAAAAAGGGTTACAGGCCAATGACCTGTAACCCTTTCGAATTCTGCTGGTTGCGGGGGTAGGATTTGAACCTACGACCTTCGGGTTATGAGCCCGACGAGCTGCCAGACTGCTCCACCCCGCGTCCGTCGAAGAGAAAATTATAAGACAGTTCGCGCCGCGTTGCAACAACTAATGACGAACGCCTTTCCATGCGTTTGCAAAATGTTTGCAGGACGCGTGCGCAAAGGCTTTTGAACCGTCAGGATAGAATCGGGGCTCGGTCGGCGCCGTGCATGCTTTTCGCAACGTTCATGCTGCGCCTTTGCCTTCTACAGCGCACTGCGCTTCATTTGCCTCTTCCATGGACATTCCCCTCGATCTGCAATCGATAGCCGCTCAGGAGCACGCGCTGGTGTTTCCCCGTTTCGACGCCGATCGCGCCTGGCAGCTCGGCTCGCATCTGCATGAACTCGCGCGCGCTCGCGCACTGCCCGTCGCCATCGATGTGCGCACCTTCGGCCAGCAGCTCTTCTTCTGCGCGCTGGACGGCGCCACGCCCGACAACGCCGACTGGGTGCGCCGCAAGTCGCGCGTGGTCGAGCACTTCCGGCGCAGCTCCTATGCGATCGGCTTGCGCATGCAGCAAACCGGCTCGACGCTTGCCGAAAAGCACGGCCTGCCCATCAGCGATTTCGCGCCGCACGGCGGTTCGTTTCCGCTCACGGTGGCGGGGGCGGGCGTGATCGGCTCGATCACCGTTTCGGGCCTGCCGCAGCGAGCCGATCACGAACTGGTGGTCGAAGCGCTCTGCGCGCAACTCAACGTCGACTACGCGCAGCTCGCGCTCGCGAAGGTCTGACACGATGCGTATTCCTCCGTTCTCGGCCTGGACCTGGCTCGTCATCGCGATCGTCGCGGAAGTCATCGCCACTTCTGCGCTGCGCGCTTCAGATGGCTTCACGCGGCTCGTACCTTCGGCGATCGTCGTGGTGGGGTATGGCATTGCGTTCTACGGGCTCTCGCTCACGTTGCGCAGTTTGCCGGTAGGCATCGTCTATGCGGTGTGGTCGGGCGTGGGCATCGTGCTCATCACGCTCGTGGCGATGGCGCTCTATCGGCAGGTGCCCGATCTGCCGGCCGTGCTCGGGCTCGGCCTCATCGTGGCCGGCGTGGTCGTGCTGAATCTGTTCTCGAAGATGCAGGCGCATTGAAAGACGGTGGCTGAACCGGCTTGATTTGCCGACTGCGGTGGCCACCGCATTGGCCACATTCGCGCCAGACATTGCGCCTCGCGCGTAACATGGCCGGTTACCGCCGTGCGCCGCGTCGTCCTCCGGCGGCAGTGCTTTCTGCTGATGTTCCCCACTGGGGCTGGATATGATCATTCGTTTTCCCGCCGACGCGCCGCTCTATCGCGACGCCAATCTGACCGTGGTGTTTCCCGCACTCGTCGACGGCACACGCGTGCCTTGCGCGATTTCCGTCGAGGCGCTCGAGGACCATTTCGGCGCGCTGCCCGCTAACCTCGACGCGTGGATGCAGGCGTTCGACGCTGGCCGTCCGCGCATCGAGGCTGTGGCGCGCGCTCATCTCGAACTCAGCAACGGCACGCCGGTGCTGCTCAAGAGCGGTCACTTTCCGCCCGGACGCCTCGACTCGTAGGCTTGTACTCGTAGTCAGGCACGCCCGCTCGGGCGTCACGGGAATTTTCGATTGCCACAGCCGTCTGGCGTCACCATGGGCATTGCCGAACGCAAGGACCGCGAACTCCACGCACGGCACGCAGCGCGCGCGCACGACCAGCGCGAGCGCATCCTCGAGGCTGCGCGCCGCATCGTCATGCGCGAAGGCTTCGCGGCGCTCTCCATGCGCAAGATCGCCGACGCGATCGGTTATTCGCCTGCGTCCCTCTATCTTTATTTCGCCGGCCGCGATGAGATCGCCGAGGCGCTCGGCCGCGAAGGTTACGCGCAACTGCTCGCGCAACTCGAACCGCTCGCGTTGATCGCCGATGCGCGCGAGCGGCTTCATGCGCTTGCGCACGCATACGTGGCGTACGGCTGCGACCATCCGCAGACTTACGAACTCATCTTCATGGCGCACAAGGCGCGCTCGGAGCACGTGGGGCCGGCCGCCCGCCGTCAGCGCGACGCGGCCGATGCGGCTGGCGCTCCTGAAGCGGGCGCCGCGCTGGCCTGCGCCGCGCAGCTGTTTGCCGCCACGCTATCCGCGCTGACGCCGGCGAGCGGGGCGCATATCGACGGCACCCTGCTTGCGCAGTCGCTTTGGGCCACGCTGCACGGCGTGGTGATGCTCACACTCGCGCGCGCCGGCTTTCAGCACACGGCGCCCGGTCCGTTGATCGACGCCACGCTCGATGCCTGGTTCGGCGCGCGCGCCGCTTCGCCTCCGTTGCCGGCCGTGCAAGCGCCTGGTGTGGCGTCGTGATAGCCTCGGAAAGCCTGTGATCGCGCTTCGGCCGATTCAGGCGCCGCTCATCGTTCTGCCTTGCCAATCGCCATGTCACACGAAGCCAACGCAAGCCCGACCGCAGCCGATGCCGACTCGCATGTGCTTACACGCGTCGCGAACCGTATCGGCTTTATCGAACTCGAGCGCCCGCAGGCGCTCAATGCGCTCACCACCGCCATGGTCCGCACGATGCACGAGGCGCTCGATCGCTGGCGCGACGACCCGGGCGTGCTCGCCGTGATCGTGCGCACGCGCCATGCGCGCGCGTTCTGCGCCGGCGGCGACATTCGCTTTCTGTACGAGTCGTATCGCGCGGGCGAACAGGCGGCGCTCGACACGTTCTTCTCCGACGAATATCGCCTCAACCACGCCATCTTCACCTTTCCGAAGCCGTACATCGCGATGCTCAACGGCGTGGTCATGGGCGGTGGCATGGGCATCTCGCAGGGCGCGCATCGCACGGGCGGGCTCCGGCTCGTGGGTCCGGCCACGCGCATGGCGATGCCGGAGACGCGCATCGGCCTCTTTCCCGATGTCGGCATGGGCTGGTTCCTTGCGCGCACGCCTGGCGCGATCGGCCGCTATCTCGCGGTGACAGGCGAGACACTCGATCAGGCGAGCGCGGTCTATGCGGGCCTGGCCGATGCGTCGCTCGACGAGTCCGCGTGGCCAGCGCTGCTCGATGCGCTGGAGAGCGAGCCGTTTGCGAGCGGCGCGGAACTGGTCGCGCGCATCCGCCTGGCGGCGCTACCCGCGGCCGAGTTGAAGCGTCTCGCCGAAGGTTCGTCGCTGGCCACGGTTCGAGGCTGGATCGACCGGCATTTCTCGCCAGGCGATGTACCTGCCATGCTGGCTTCGCTCGAAGCCGCGCGCCGTGCAGACGCGGGCGAGCAAGCGCAATGGGCGGGGCAGATGGCGGACGTCATGCGCGAGCGTTCGCCGCTTTCCATGGCGGTGTCGCTCGAGGTGGTGTCGCGCGCCGAAGGCACCATGGCCGACTGCCTGCGCCGCGACCTCGACCTCACGCGCTCGAGCTTCGCGATTGGCGATGTGATGGAGGGCATACGCGCGCGCATCATCGACAAGGACAATCATCCGCACTGGCGCTTTGCGAATATCGAGGACGTGCGCCGCGAAGACGTCGAGCGGATGTTCGAGAGTCCCTGGAGCTCGATGGAGCACCCGCTGCGCGAACTCATCGGTTGAGCTGGCTGGCGCGAGCAAACGGCGAGAGAAGGGCGGGAGAAGTGTGAGGGGAAAACGCGGCGGGGAAACGCGGGCCGCGCATCGCGCACGGCCCTCAGGCGGGGTCAGTCTTCGGCGGTTTCGCTCATGAACGCGCGCATGAAAACCAGCGCGCCCCAGCCCCACATCGCATTCGAAGCAAAGCCCGTGGCAAGCCGCGGCAGCATGTTGCCGGTCGGCCAGATGCCGCGCAGCGGATCGACGACGAACACCATCGCCGCGGTGAGCACGATGCCGCCGAACACGAAGGCCTGAACCCACGGCGCGGGCCGCGAAGGCGACACGCGCAGTAGCCACGCCATCAGCACGGCCCAGATGGCGCTCCAGATCGCATTCACGAGGAACTCGGGCAGCCCGAGCGGCACGAACGGGTCCGTCGAAAATCCGGCCGCGTCGATGACCTGCGCGGCATGCAGGAGCGCGAGCGTCGCCTCGCGAAAGAAGAGCGACGCCAGAAAGCCGGATACGAACGGCAGAATCAGTTTTTGCATGGAGTCTTGCGAGAGCTTGCTTGGCCTCGCTGCGCAATGCGCCTTATGGAGCGTCGTGCGCGCGGCGTGCCGGTGTTTTTGTGGGTGCGTGCGCCATTATATCGGCGCGCGGTGCGCGCGAGGCGCACCGTACGCTAAAGCGTCGGGTAAAGCACGAAAGTGGAAAACCTAAGCTCAAAAAAATCGTTCTAAAGGGTGCGAGCCGTCCCTAGACTGGTTCCCCATGAAGACGGCGCCGCCGTCACCGGGCGCTCCCGCGAGGCGCACGGGGAACGCGCCGGCGCATTCCGTCTGCTGTCGAATCCTTTCAATTGAGCCACGAGCGGCGCGTTCGTTTGCGCGGCGTGCCGCGCGCGCTCGCTGGCCGGTAGTCACCCGATTCGTGTTTCGAATTTCCAGGCAGGAGCAATGCATGAATGTGTTCTGGTTCATCCCGACCCACGGCGACAGCCGCTATCTGGGCACGACCCAGGGCGCGCGCGCGGCCGATCTCGCGTATTTCCAGCAGATCGCCGTCGCCGCCGATACGCTCGGCTACGAAGGCGTCCTGCTGCCCACGGGCCGCTCGTGCGAGGACGCGTGGGTCGTGGCGTCGAGCCTCATTGCCGCGACGCGGCGTCTGAAGTTTCTCGTGGCGATCCGCCCGGGCCTCTCGTCGCCGGCGCTCTCCGCGCGCATGGCTGCCACGTTCGACCGGCTCTCCAATGGCCGCCTGCTCATCAACGTCGTGACGGGCGGCGATACGGCCGAACTGGAAGGCGACGGCCTTTTCGTCGATCACGACACGCGCTACGAGATCACCGACGAGTTCCTGCATATCTGGCGCAAGCTGCTCGCGGCATCGCACGCGAACGAGGCGATCGACTTCGAGGGGCGCCATCTGCGCTCGGTGGGCGGCAAGGTGCTGTATCCGCCCGCGCAGCGCCCGCATCCGCCGTTGTGGTTCGGCGGCTCGTCGCCGGCCGCGCACACCATGGCGGGCGCGCACATCGACACCTATCTGACGTGGGGCGAACCGCCCGAAGACGTGGCGCGCAAGATCGCCGACATTCGCGCGCGGGCCGCAGAGCACGGACGCACGATCCGCTTCGGCATTCGCCTGCACGTGATCGTGCGCGAGACAGAAGACGAAGCTTGGGCCGCCGCCGACAAACTCATCAGCCACCTCGACGACGAAACGGTTGCGCGCGCCCAGGCCGCGTTCGCCAAGATGGATTCGGAAGGCCAGCGCCGGATGGCCGCGCTGCACGGCGGCAAGCGCGGCACGCGCAAGGATCTCGAGGTGTATCCGAATTTGTGGGCGGGCGTGGGCCTCGTGCGCGGCGGCGCGGGCACGGCGCTCGTCGGCAATCCTGAACAGGTGGCCGCGCTCATGAAGGAATATGCGCAGCTTGGCATCGAGACGTTCATTTTGTCCGGCTATCCCCATCTCGAGGAATCCTACCGGTTTGCGGAACTCGTGTTTCCGCTGCTGCCGGGGCGCGCGGCGAAGGGCGCCGGCGGCCCGCTCTCGGGGCCGTTCGGCGAAGTGGTCGGCAATCACTATCTGCCGAAAGTGAGCCAGAGCTGAGGCGCTGGAGAACGGCAGCAATCGTGGAGGACGCAACGATGACGCAATCCGTAGTCACGACCGCACCGAGCCCAGGCGGCGCGCCGCGCGCCGCGCGGGCATTCGTGCGGGCGAGCCGGCGACGGCTCGCACCCTGGCTCGTGCCGCTGGCGGTGCTTTTGATCTGGGAGCTTGCCGCAAGGAGCGGCGCGCTCTCGACGCGCGTGCTGCCCGAGCCGCTCGCCGTGGTGCGGGCGGCCCGGTCGCTGATCGAGTCGGGAGAAATGTGGGCGGACGTGCGCGTGAGTACGTGGCGGGCGCTTTCGGGGTTCGCGATCGGCGGCGGCATCGGGCTCGTGCTCGGGCTGGCTACCGGGCTTTTCAAGCCCGTTGAAACCGCGCTCGATTCGACCGTGCAGATGGTCCGCAATATTCCGGCGCTCGCCATGATTCCGCTCGTGATTCTCTGGTTCGGCATTGGCGAGGAGGCGAAAGTCTTTCTCGTGGCGCTGGGCGTGTTCTTTCCCGTGTACGTGAATACGTTTCACGGCATCCGGTCGGTGGACGCCCATCTCGTCGAGATGGCGCGCAGCTACGGGCTCAAGGGTTTCGCGCTCTATCGCGAGGTGATATTGCCGGGGGCGTTGCCTTCGATTCTCGTCGGCGTGCGCTTTGCGCTCGGTCTGATGTGGGTGACGCTGATCGTCGCCGAAACGATCTCCGCGCAGTCGGGCATTGGCTACATGACGATGAACGCGCGCGAATTCCTGCAAACCGATGTGGTGGTGGTCGGCATCCTGCTTTATGCGGCGCTTGGCAAGCTCGCCGACTGGCTTGCGAAGTCGCTCGAGCGCGTGGCGCTGCGCTGGCACCCCGCTTATCAACAGGAGAACGAAGCATGAGCGCGAGTCAACTGGCGCCGAACTGCGGCGTGGGGCGGGATGGTTTCGAGCCTGTGCAGGCGCGCGAACGCAACGACAGGGCGCAAGCGGCGCGCGAGGGCGTGGCGCTGCGTACGCCTACACCCGACATGGACGCCGCCGTTGCCCTTCGCGGTGTGGGAAAACGCTACGGCGAGCGCGCCGTGCTGGACGGCTTCGATCTCGCGATCGAGCGCGGCAGTTTTGTATCGATCGTCGGACGCAGCGGTTGCGGCAAGTCGACGTTGCTGCGCCTGATCGCCGGCCTCGAAACACCGGACGAGGGCGCGGTGGAGCGGCGCGGCGCAGGTGGCGCGCCGCTCGATACGCGCATCATGTTTCAGGACGCGCGCCTCTTGCCGTGGAAGACTGTCTTGCAGAACGTGATGCTAGGCCTCGGACGCGGCGCGCGTGACGACGCCCGCGCGGTGCTCGACGAAGTGGGCCTGCTCGCGCGCGCCGACGAGTGGCCCGCGCGCCTCTCGGGCGGCCAGCGCCAGCGCGTGGCGCTCGCCCGCGCGCTCGTGCATCGTCCGAGCCTGTTGCTGCTCGACGAACCGCTCGGCGCACTTGACGCGCTGACGCGCCTCGAGATGCATGCGCTGATCGAGCGACTGTGGCGCGAGCATCGCTTCACCGCGCTGCTGGTGACGCACGACGTGCACGAAGCCGTCGCACTGGGCGACCGTATTTTGCTCGTCGAGGCCGGGCGCATCGCACTCGATCAGCGCGTGCCGCTCGAGCGCCCGCGGGCGCGCGTCGACGCACGCTTCGCCGCGCTCGAGGAACGCGTGCTGCTGCGCGTGCTCGGCCACGGTTCACAGCAAGCCGCCGGACGACCATCGGGCGCAGTGGCTTGAATCATTCATCAGGAATCCTCTTGTTTATACTCGAACTCACGGAGTCGAACTTATGAGCATTACCGCCATCAACGTGCGCAACCAGTTTCGCGGCAAGATCAAGGAAATCATTCGCGGGCCCGTCGTTTCGGAAGTCGATGTCGACACGGCATTCGGCATCGTCACCTCGGTCATCACCACGCGCTCGATCGACGAACTCGAGCTGAAGGTGGGCTCGGAAGTGGTCGCGCTGGTGAAGTCGACGGAGGTGTCGATCGCGCGCCTGTGAAGCGTGCATACGAAGCGTGCCCGCGCGTCGGCGCCGCCCGCGCGTCGCGGCGCCCGGAAGTGCTAGCATGAACCGTCAGCGGAAGACGAAAGAGGCGAGCATGGAGCCGAAGGGCATCGACATGGGCGACTACCAGGAGCGCTACAAGGACTATGACATCGAAGTCGCGGTCGAGCAGGTGCTCACGGGCGTGAAGGCGCACTATCGCGTGCTGAAGGGCGATACGGTCGTGGAGGACTGGCAACTCGTGCATATCACGCGCCTGTGGTCTACCGAGCACGCGGCCGCGGAAGCGGGCTTCGAAGCAGCGCGCGCGTGGATCGATGCGCGCGGCATGCAGGCGCGCTAGCGTTTGCCCTGGGAGCCCGCGCCAGCCGACTGGCTCGCCCGGCGCTCTGCATCGGCGAACATGTCGCGAAGCTGCTGGCGCTCGGCGCTGGTCAAATGTGCGGCGGCGGCCGGCATCGTGAGGACCAGGTGCAGCGTAAGGTTGCCGCGTGCGCCGTTGCGGTCCGCGAGTCCAACACCGGGCAGGCGGATTGGCGTGCGTGCATTCGCGTTCGCCGGAATTTTCACTTCGAACGTGCGGCCGAGGACTCTTGCCTGAACGCCGCCGCCCAATATGGCCGTCATGATGTCGATTGGAAGCTCGCAAGCGAGATCGAGCCCGTTGCGCGTGAAGCCCGGGCCGCAAACGATGGAGACCGAGAAAGTCGCGTCTCCGGGCGGGCCGCCGTTCACGCCGGGATGGCCGCCACCGGCTACCACGAGACGCTGACCGTCCCATGCTCCGCGAGGAATCTCGACTGCTTCCGATTTGCGCGACGTCTTTACGCCGGTGCCACGGCATTGTTCGCAAAGCGCGCCGCGATCTTCCTGTTCGCAGGCTGGGCACGGACCTTTGACAGGGTAGTGGGCCTGAACGCCGCCGCCGTTGATCGCGACGTCGAGCGGCACGAATAGCTCGACGAGGCAGTTGGCGCCGCGCATGGGCGGGGCCGTGCGGCGCTGGCGCGGTTCAGCTTCGTCGTTGCGCGTCTTGCTGGCCGAACTCGCGGCGCCAGTTGTTCTGGCCGTCGGCGCGATGCGCCTGCCGCTCAGAATCTCGAAGGCTTCCTGGATGAGCTTGAACACCGGCTCGACTGCCGCCTCGCGACCCTTGTTGCGGTCGGGGTGGTACTTGGCACGCAGTTGACGGTAGGCGCGCTTGATCTCTGCCGGCGACGCAGTCTCCGGCAGTTGCAGCCGCCTGTAGTATTCCTCGAAACTCAAAGGCGTTCCCGGGTGTCTCTCGTGCACAGACGCAAAAAAGCCCGCAACCAGTGCGGGCCCATTTGTTCACTGCTGAATTCTTTGGGGTGGCTGATGGGACTCGAACCCACGACAACAGGAATCACAATCCTGGACTCTACCAACTGAGCTACAGCCACCGCTGTTTTCCTCAACTAGCGCTGCTTCGAAAGCGGCGTCAATCAAGAAGCAAGATTATATACATACCAAAGCTAGCTTGCCTAGCCCTTTATTCAAGAATTTCGTCCGGAACGCGCAGATATTCGCGGGCCTCGTCGAAGATCGCGAGATCTGCTGTCGCGAGCTTGCGGCTGTCTGAGAGGATGCGGCGCCAGCCGCGCGCACCGGCTACGCCGCGGTACAGACCCAGCGCATGGCGCACGATCGCGCCCAGGTAAGTGCCGCGCGCGATTTCGCTCGCGCAGTAGTCGATGAGCCTCGCTTCCACTTCCTCGCGCGTGAGCGCAGCATCGGTTGCGCCATAGAAGCGCGCATCGACGTCGGCGAGCACGTAGGGGTTGTGATACGCCTCGCGGCCGAGCATCACGCCATCGACATGCTGCAGATGCTGCTCGACTTCGTCGAGCGTCTTGATGCCGCCGTTAATGATGATTTCGAGCTGCGGGAAGTCGCGTTTGAGCTGGTAAGCGTAGTCGTACTTGAGCGGCGGGATCTCGCGGTTCTCCTTCGGGCTCAAGCCCTTCAGGATCGCGTTGCGCGCGTGCACGATGAAAACCTCGCAGCCCGCTTCGGCAATCGTGCCGACAAAGTCGCGCACGTACGCATAGTCCTCGACCGTATCCACGCCGATGCGGTGCTTGACCGTCACGGGCACGGATACGACATCGCGCATCGCCTTCACACAGTCCGCCACCAGTTGCGGTTCGTTCATCAGGCACGCACCGAACGCGCCGCGCTGCACGCGCTCGGACGGGCAGCCGCAGTTCAGGTTGATCTCGTCGTAGCCCCACTGTTCGCCGAGCTTCGCGGCGCGCGCGAGGTCGACGGGTTCGCTGCCGCCCAGTTGAAGCGCGACCGGCGCCTCGGCCGGCGTGAACGCGAGATGGCGCGGTACGTCGCCGTGGAGGAGGGCGCCCGTCGTCACCATCTCCGTGTACAGCCAGGTGTGCCGGGAGATGAAGCGATGCAGCGAGCGGCAGTGGCGATCGGTCCAGTCCATCATCGGCGCGACGGAGACGCGGCGGGGGCTGGCTTGACGGTTGGCGGACATGGCGATGGAAACCGATGAGTAACGGCTGGCGTGGAACGACCTTGCATTTTAACGCATACCGGGCTGGCCCTTCGTACCCTTTGCGCACTGCGCCAATTTGCCGGATATCTCCGCAGGAAGCGCGCCCAAAGCCCATTTTTGGCCGAAAAACCCTACCGGCGTTATGTATTCCGCGTGGAATTTGCTGCGTTGCGCAAATTCTTTTGTGGGCGTGTTTAGGGTCTGTTCGTCGCTCAGCCCCGTCAGAACTGCCTGACGGGATTGTTGTGGAACGGAGAATAGTAAATTCGGATTATCGCGATTATTTTCCAATAGTAGGTGTATACACTGAGTTTCGTTGACGCAGCTCGTGGGCACTGACCTCCCAGGCGCGGCGCCTTCCCGATCCGCAACTGAACCTGATATTGGAGTTCACCATGAAGACCAAACTCATCGCAGCGCTGCTGGTCGCAGCTACCGCTTCTGTTGCCGCTCCGGCGTTTGCCAGCGGCTACGGCCCGGCACCGTTCTATCGCCCGGACGTCGGCGCGCCGGCTTCGCAGCGTGGCCAGAGCGTCCAGACCGTGGCCGCCGAACGCGTCCAGGAACAAGGCGCGCAAACGGCTTACGGCGGTGTCGCCGGCTCGGCTTCGCAGTCGGGCAGCCACGCGAAGGCCACGGGCCCGCAATCGGTCTTCTTCGGCCAGTAACTCGCGCCGAAGTTTCCGCTTCGTTGCCGGGCCGCCCGCGAGACGGACGGCCCGAAAGCCGGATGTCATTGCGACGTCCGGCTTTTTGCATTTCTGCGCCCGATCTAATTTGTCCCTCGGGCGACGCTCAGGAAGCGGCGCGCACGCGCTTGTCGATCGCCTCGCGAATACGGTCGAAGGCCGCATCGAAGGCGTTGTCCTGAGTCGGAAAGCGGCCGGCGGCGATGCCGTCGACCGGCACGTTGGCGTTTTCGGCGTCCGTGAGGCTCTGGATGATCTGCGTCGAGACGAAAAAGCCGGCTTCGTGGTCGCCGTCCACGCCGGCTGTCATGTCGAAACCCATGTATTCGTAGCTGCGTCGGTTTTCCATGCCGATTTCTCCTCGTAGGCGGCTGTGCCGATTCTGGCACGTCTCCCGCCGAACGGCGTCACGACCGGCCGCGGCGCATGCGGCCGCTTGCGGAGGAATGCGGCCGTATTCTGCAACTCCTGAAAAAATTCCCGCGCCGTGGTAGTTTCGGCGCTCCCCAACCGAACTGATGGACAACGTTTCCATGGAATACCGCACACTCGGCGATACCGACGTCAAGGTGAGCCTGATCGGGCTCGGCACGATGACGTGGGGCGAGCAGAACACGGAGCGCGAGGCGCACGAGCAGATCGACTACGCGCTCGACCAGGGCGTCACGCTGATCGATGCTGCTGAAATGTACCCCGTGCCGCCGCGTCCGGAGACGCAGGGACAGACCGAGCGCTTCATCGGGACGTGGCTCGCGCAGCATCGCGCGGCGCGCGAGCGCATCGTGCTCGCCACCAAAATTGCAGGCCCGGCTCGCCAGCCGCACAACCCGCAGCACATTCGCGGGCCGCAGAACCAGTTCGACCGCAAGAATCTGACAGAAGCGCTCGACGGCAGCCTGAAGCGCCTGCAGACCGATTACGTCGACCTGTATCAACTGCACTGGCCCGACCGCAGCACGATGACGTTCGGCCGAAGCATGTATCCGTATCTCGACGATGCCTACACGGTGCCGATCGAGGAAACGCTCAGCGTGCTCGCCGATTTCGTGAAGGCGGGCAAGATCCGCCATATCGGCGTATCGAACGAAACGCCGTGGGGCGTTGCGCAGTTCCTGCGCGCCGCCGAAAAGCTCGGTCTGCCGCGCATCGTCAGCATCCAGAATCCGTACAGCCTGCTCAACCGCACGTTCGAAAGCGGCCTGTCCGAATTCGCGCACCGTGAAGGCGTGGGCCTGCTCGCATATTCGCCGCTCGCATTTGGCTGGCTTTCGGGCAAGTACGAGGGCGGGGCGCGTCCGGAAGGCGCGCGCATCACGCGGTTCGAACGCTTCAAGCGCTACAGCAAGCCGGAAACGGTGGCCGCGACGACGCGTTATGTGGAACTCGCCCGCGCACACGGCCACACGCCCGCGCAGTTTGCGCTTGCGTTCGTCAACAGCCGGCCGTTCCTCACCAGCAATCTGATCGGCGCGACCTCGCTCGAGCAGTTGAAGGAAAATATCGCCAGCGCCGACGTCAAGCTCACCCCCGAACTGCTCGCGCAGATCGACGCGCTGCACGAGCAGCAACCTAACCCGGCCCCTTAAAGGGAAAGCGGGAAACCGCGCGGTCCCTTGCCGGGCCGCGCGGCGCCGCGCGAACGCCGACGTAGCAAAATCGTTGGCGATTCGCAAGGCATACACTACGATCCAGCATGCGCCGCCCGGCGGCCGTCCATACGCTCAATCCCGGAGAATTTTTACAATGACGAGCGCACGTCCAGCGCAATCGCCCCCGTCTTACGGCTGGCCCATTTTCATTTTGCTGGCGGTGGCCGGCCTCTTCTACGTGAAGTGGTTTCCGTACTATCACCGCGCATTCACCGCCGAGGAAACCCACTCCATCGGCAAATCGATCCTGATGGGCGGCGCGGCCACGGCCCCCGACCCCTCGTTCTCCGCTGCGCTCGATTACGCCTTCGCCTACGGCCGGGCGATCTGGCAGGCCATGGTGCTCGGCCTGCTGCTCGGCTCCGGCGTGCAGGCACTGCTGCCCGTGCAATGGGTCGCGCGCGTGCTCGGCCGGCGCGGCTTTGGCAGCGTGGCGGCGGGCGGCCTGCTCGCGGTGCCCGGCATGATGTGCACCTGCTGCGCCGCGCCCGTGGTCGTGGGCCTGCGGGCGCGCAATGCGTCGGCCGGCGGCGCGATCGCGTTCTGGCTCGGCAACTCGGTGCTCAATCCCGCCACGCTCGTGTTCATGGGCTTCGTGCTCGGCTGGCAGTGGAGTGCGCTGCGTCTCACGCTGGGCCTGCTGATGGTGTTCGGCCTCGGCTGGGTCTGCAACCGGCTCGTTACACCCGAGGAATCGCGCGCCGCCGACGACCGCCTCGCGCAACTCGCCCAGCAGCAGGCCGAAGGCGGCAACGTCTTCGTGCGCTGGGCGCGTATCTTCGCGCGCATGGGCGTGCGGCTGGTGCCGGAATACATCGTGCTGGTGCTGTTGCTCGGCGCCGCGCGAGCATGGCTGTTCCCGCACATCGGCCCGGAAGTCACGAGCAGCCTTGGCTGGATCGTCACGTTCGCCGTGGTCGGCATGCTGTTCGTGATTCCCACGGCCGGCGAGGTCCCCATCATCCAGGCGATGCTCGCGCTCGGCATGGGCGTGGGTCCCGCGGGCGCGCTGCTGATGACGCTGCCGCCCGTGAGCGTGCCGTCGTTCGCGATGCTGGCGGGCTCGTTCCGGCCGCGCATGCTTGCCGTCGTGGGCACGACGGTGGTGTTCTTCGGCATCGCCGCCGGGCTAGCGGCGGTGGCCCTCGGCTTCTAGGGACGCCGGGACGAGGCAGGCGCCATGCGCTCAGCGTTGGCATTCTTGTAATACGCGGGCGGTTCGCCGTCCGCCACGGAGCGGGCCGCGGCCCGAAAACCAGCATGGCAAAGCAAAAAACCAATCCGAAACTCGAGCAGGCGCTCACGCGCGGCGATCTCGCCATTCGCCAGGCCAATTCGGCCCGCGCCACGGCGGTGCTGCGCGCGCTCGGCAAGATGATCGTCGAGGCTTCGGCCACCATCGGCGTCGAGGCGGATACCTCGATTCCCGACGGCGATCGCATTTACGACCCGGCCGACGGTCTCTGGCCGCAGTCGCTGCTGGTTTCGCTCGATGGCCCGGTGGAGGAGTCGGATCCCGAAGAGGTCCGCACGGTGCGTTTGCTCGCCCAGACCCAATCGACGATGTTCCGCGTGGAATGGCATCGCGCCGACGGCAAGGTCGGCCGCCAGGAAGGCGGCCCGTTCGCGACGGTCGCGTTCATTTCGGACGTCGATATTCCCTGGGGCGATGACGAGGACTGAACGCCGCGCGGTGCGCTTTCAGCGCATCATGCGCCGACGGAACAGCACGGAAGCGATCGCGAACGGCACCACCACGTAGATCGCGAGCACCAGCAGGTGTAGGCCGGCCTGCTCGACAGGCCGGTCGAGCATGGCGGGGCGGATCAGCGCAACGGCATGCGCGAGCGGCAGCATCAACGTGATGTGTTGCGCGGCCGCGGGCAGTTGCGCAATCGGAAAGAACACGCCGGAGAGCAGCAGCATCGGCGTGAGCACGAGCGTCTGATAAAACATGAAGAAGTCGTAGGACGGCGCGAGCGCGGTGACGATCATGGCGCAGCTCGCGAACGCGAGGCCCGCGAGCGCGATCACGGGCAGCGCGAGCAGCATGGAAGGAAAGCTCGCGTAGCCGAGCAGGGCCGCCACCACCATAATCGCCAAGCCCGAGAGCATCGACTTGCTCGCGGCCCACATCACTTCGCCGAGCACGACGTCGCCGAGCGTGAGCGGCGTGTGCATGATCGCTTCCCACGTGCGCTGCACATGCATGCGCGAAAAGCCCGAGTACATCGACTCGAAGCTCGCCGACATCATCACCGAAGACGACACCGTGCCCGCCGCGAGAAACGCGATGTACGAGACGCCGTCGACGTGCCCCACCATCAGCCCGAGCCCGAAGCCGAGACCGAACAGATAAATCATCGGATCGGCGAGATTGCCGAACATCGACGCGAGGGCGAGCTTGCGCCAGACCAGATAGTTGCGTCGCCACACGGCCATCCAGTGCGTGGCGTTCGAAGGCAGCGCGGCGCGCGACTCGCGCACGCTCGCATGCTCGGGGCGCGAGGGCGTCGGGTTGTTGGTGCGTGTCTGCATGGTGTCCTTGGCGATTCGTCCGCCGCCGTTAATCTTGCCGCAGTTAATCCTGCCGCAGTTAATCCTGCATCTCGCGGCCCGTGAGCCGCAGGAACACGTCTTCGAGATTCGCGGGCCGGTGCAGGTAGCGCAAATCGGAACGATGGCGCAGCTTCGCATGAACGGGCGCGGGGTCGTCCACATAGCAGAACAGCGTCTCGCCGCTGATCTCCGTGCGCTTCGCATCGGCCGCGAGTTCGTCGCGCAACGCGACCGGGTCCGGTCCGTACACCTCGATCACATCGCAGCCGATTTCCGATTCGATCAGCGCCTTGGGCGCGCCCTCGGCGATCTTGCGGCCTTCCTCGATCACGCAGACGCGATTGCAAAGCCGTTCGGCCTCCTCCATGAAATGCGTGGTGAGCAGAATCGTCTTGCCGCGCGCGAGCAGCGAGCGTAGCCGCTCCCAGATCAGATGCCGCGCCTGCGGATCGAGGCCCGTGGTGGGCTCGTCCATCACGAGCACGTCGGGGTCGTTCACCAGCGCGCGCGCGAGCGTGAGACGACGGCGCATGCCGCCGGAGAGTTCGCCCACGCGTGCGTCGGCCTTGCTTTCGAGGCGCGCGAATTCGAGCAGCGGCGCGACGAGATCGCGCGTTTCACGCGCGGACAAGCCGAAGTAGCGGCCGAACACGAGCAAATTCTCGCGCACGGTGAAGTCGGGGTCGAGATTGTCGAACTGCGGCACCACCCCCACGCGCTGGCGGGCGTGGCGCGCACGCGCCGGCACCGGCTCGCCGCACAGGCTGATGCGCCCGGCATCGGGCGAAACGATGCCGAGCAGCATGCGCAGCGTCGTGGTTTTTCCCGCGCCGTTCGGACCGAGCAGTCCGAAGCACTCGCCGGGAAGAACGTCGAACGACAGGCCGTTGACGACCGCCCTGTCTCCGTAATGTTTGATGACCTGCTCGAATTCGATGGCGGGTGCGGGCATGGACCGGTTGAACGTGAGTCGAACGGGCATCGCGCGAGTCGATCGAAGCATCGAACGGAAAATCGCACGAAACAAGGCGGCCCATTTTAGTGCATTGCTGCCTGGCGGGTGGGGCCTCGCTTCGAGGCGGTTTGACGATGCGCGGGCAAATGCATGTCGCGGCAATCATTCGCCAGTGCACAAGATGCGTGCGCCGTTCGGGGCACATCTGGCGTTTTTCGATGCACACCTGGCGTTTTCCAGCCCTTGCGTGTGGAATTGCGGCGCACCATCATGAGAATCGCACAGCCTGCAAATCACGCGGGCGGGGAGAAGCGATCATGGCGAGCTATAAAAAAATTCTGCTCTGTTACGACGGCTCGCGCGAAGGCCGCAAGGCACTGCGCTGCGGCGCCGACCTTGCGCTCGATCTGCAGGCTGAGACGCACCTGCTCTCGGTCGTCGACATGCGTTCGACGATCGCCCAGAGCGCCGGCCTGCTGACCGACGTGGCCTGCGGCCGCTTCGAGGAAACGGCGCGCGAGATTCTTCAGGAAGGCGTGGACTGGCTAACCGAGCGTGGCGTGCGCGCCCAGGGGCACTTCGCGTTCGGTCATCCGATCGACGAAATCGCGAATCTGGCCAACGAGCTGAATGCCGACCTCGTGGTGGTGGGCCACCGTTGCCGCACGGGGCTCTCGCGCTGGTGGATGGGCGCGGGCAACACGCCGCTGCTCGACCGCGTATCGTGCAGCATTCTCGTGGCGTGTTCGTCGGCGGCTGAGGAAAAGAAGCAGCAAGCCGCCGCGTAAGGGATCAAGCAGGCCGGTTCGCACAGAACCGGCCTGGCTCCGCTGTCACTTCCGAACTGTCTCAGTTCGAGACGTTTCCTTCGTTTAGCTCGACCGCCGAGAGCTTCCACGAGAAGATCCCGTGACGCTGCAGGATGGCGGCGTAGTGCTCGCCCGTATTGCCGCGGTCCCACGTGAGCGCGAACTCATTGAGGCCGCGATAGCCGGCCGTGGTCACCGGCCGAGCTTCGGGCGCGGGGTTGCCGGATGCCGCCGGAGCAGGTGGCGCGGCGGGTGCGGGTGCCGATTGAGCTGGTTCTGCCGATTGCGTGGATGGCGCGCCGGATTCTGCTGGCGGCGGCGCGTGCGGCCGGTCGCCGGGCTTGCCCGTCGGCGGCATGCCATCGAGCAGGGCGGCCACGCCTTCCGGTGTGGCGTAGGCATCCACGAGCGGACTAATCAATGCCGCGCCAATCACGGCGCCGAGGATCAGCAGCGGATTGCTGCTGTGCTGCCCCTCGACGCGCCGCTGCAGCATCCCGCCAACCTGCTGTTTCAGGCTCAGGCGCAGTGCAGGGTAATCGACGTACTCGTTGAGCGCGACGGCGTCACGCGCGTCGGCGGCGGCTTTCATGTGTTTCACCGCGATATAGGGCGACGCATAGGCGTAGCCGATCGCGGCAACCACCATGGTGAGCGCAACCGTGATTGCGACCGGCTTTTTCCAGCCTTGGGTCTTACGCGGGGTCGAGAGAGATTCCGTCATCGGCATAGGGCAAATCGTTTAGACACGGTGTTGACCGCAAACCAGGCCAAACGATCCCGCCTGTAACCTCTTCTCACATTTGAGCAGCGTTGCGGCTTACTTCGCGAGTGCAGCCGGCAGGTCGCTGTGCTGCTCGGCGATGCAGCGGTCGATCGCGCGGCAAACCGCGTCAACCGTGCCGACGAGGATGAGCCGCGACGGACCCTGATAGACGCGCACGGGCGCGCGGCGCATGGGCTGTTCGGTGTTGAGCGTGCTGTTGAGCGACACGCGCGCAAACGCTGGCTGGGCCGAGGGCAGCACCGGCAGGTCGGCCGTGCTGGCCGCCACCATCTCTGGCGAGTCTTCGAAGAGCGAGCCGCTCAGTGCGGTAGCCGAATCGCGGACTTCGCGGACCGCGCACGAGGCGATACCACGGAGATGGCGAAGACGGCCGAATTGGCGGAAGGGCAGCAAGCGGGCAAGACGTTCCATGACTCTCTCCAGGTAGTGCGCAGAGGGTGCGCAAACAATGTGCAAACTGCGCGCAGACGGATTGCTCAGAATTCGGTGGGGCGGATCAGCCCAACCGCGATGCCTTCGAGCGCGAATTCCGCGCTGCCGGCCTCGACAAAAATATTGTCGTAATCGGGGTTCTCGGCGATCAGCTCGAGCCCGTTCGGACGGCGCTTCAGGCGCTTCACGGTGACGTCGTCGCCAAGACGCGCCACGATGATCTGGCCGTCTTTCGCTTCGGCCTTCTTCTGCACGGCGAGCAGGTCGCCGTCGAGGATGCCGGCGTCGCGCATGGAAAGGCCGCGCACCTTCAAGAGGTAGTCGGGTCGGCTCGAGAAGAGCGCCGGGTCGCACATGTAGTTCTGCGAGATGTGCTCCTGCGCGAGGATCGGGCTACCCGCTGCGACGCGGCCAACGAGCGGCAGCGAGAGCTGCATGATGCTCGCGTGCGGAAGCGTGAACTGATGCGGCAGGTCGTCGGGCCCCGGCATGAGGCGGATGCCGCGCGAGGCGCCCGCAGCCAGTTCGATCACGCCCTTGCGCGCCAGCGCGCGCAGATGCTCCTCCGCGGAGTTCGCCGAGCTGAAGCCGAGTTCCGCCGCGATCTCGGCGCGCGTGGGCGGGAAGCCCGTGCGCTCGATGGCCCGGCGAACCAGATCGAAAACCTGCTGCTGTCGTGCGGTGAGTTTGGTCATGGCGCCACTGTATGTTTGAACAGGTAACTGTATTTTTATACAGTACTCGCCACTTTTCAAGTGTTACTTGAAGTTCGTCGACTGAGCGTTGCCATCAGGCCGCTTTCCCGCGTTTGCGCGGATGAAACCGCGCTCCAGCAGCGACTTCCTCTGTCCTTACCACTTTTGCGTATTAAAAAATGAAAAAACATCATTTTTAATAATGTAAGCAGATCGCTAGACTGGCCTCCATCGTTCGCTGCACTTCACCAATGGGCGCAAACGAGCACACACGAGAACGGAGAACAGATAGATGGGCACGACACATACGGGGCGCGCGGGCTGGCTGAAAACACTGGCGGCAAAACTGGTGATCGGCGTTGCGCCGCTCGTCGGCGTCGCGACGATGGCGGCCATGGCGCCGGTGGCTGCTCACGCGGATACATCGCTGCTCAATGTCTCCTACGATCCGACGCGCGAACTGTACCAGGACATCAACGAAGCCTTCATCAAGCAGTGGAAGGCGAAGACGGGCGAAACGCTCACCATCAAGCAGTCGCATGGCGGCTCGGGTGCACAGGCGCGCTCGGTGCTCGACGGCCTGCAAGCCGACGTCGTGACGCTCGCGCTGGCATGGGACATCGACGCGCTCGCCAACAAGGGCATCGTCGCGAAGGACTGGCAAAAGCGCCTGCCCGACAACGCGTCGCCGTACACGTCGACCATCGTGTTCCTCGTACGCAAGGGCAACCCGAAGCACATCAAGGACTGGGATGATCTGACCAAGCCGGGTGTCTCGATCGTCACGCCGAATCCGAAGACCTCGGGCGGCGCGCGCTGGAACTATCTCGCGGCGTGGGCGTATGCGCTGCACCAGCCGGGCGGCAACGAGCAGAAGGCGAAGGACTTCGTCTCGAAGCTCTACAAGAACGCGGGCGTGCTCGACTCGGGCGCACGAGGCGCCACGACGAGCTTCGTGCAGCGCGGCATCGGCGATGTGCTGATTGCATGGGAGAACGAAGCATTTCTCTCGCTCAAGGAATTCGGCCCGGACAAGTTCGAGATCGTCGTGCCTTCGGTGAGCATTCTGGCTGAGCCGCCGGTGGCCGTGGTGGACAAGGTGGTCGACAAGAAGGGCACGCGCAAGGAGGCTGAGGCCTACCTGCAGTTCCTCTATAGCGAAGAGGGCCAGGAGATCGCCGCGAAGAACTTCTACCGTCCGCGTTCGGACAAGGTCCCGGCGGCGCTCACGGCGAAGTTTCCGAAGCTCAAGCTCTACACGGTCGACGACACCTTCGGCGGCTGGCCCAACGCGCAGAAGACGCATTTCGCGGATGGCGGCGTGTTCGATTCGATCTATCAACCGCAGTAAAGCTGTCAAGCAGCAAGCGGTCCGCATAGCGACGTGACCGGATAACAACGAAGCGCGCCTACGGGCGCGCTTTTCGGCGCCGCTTTGAATACAGGAAGCGCGCAACCCATGTCTGGATGATGAGCATGACCACGTTTAGATTCCGCAAGCCTAGTGCGCTGCCCGGATTCGGCTTGACGCTTGGCATCACCGTGGCTTACCTGAGCCTCGTGGTGCTCATTCCGCTCGCCGCCACCTTTCTCAAGACGGCGACACTCGACTGGAACCAGTTCGTGCGCGCAGTGTGGTCGCCGCGCGTGATCGCGTCGTACCGGCTCACGTTCACCGCCGCGCTCGGCGCGGCGTTGATCAATGCCGTATTCGGCTTCCTGCTCGCATGGGTGCTGGTGCGCTATACGTTTCCGTTCAAACGGGTGATCGATGCGCTCGTCGATCTGCCGTTCGCGCTGCCGACTTCCGTGGCGGGCATTTCGCTCGCCGCCGTGTATGCGGGCAATGGCTGGATCGGCCAGTTCCTGCAGCCGCTCGGTCTCAAGATCGCCTTCACGCCGCTCGGCGTGCTCGTGGCGCTGACCTTCATCGGCTTGCCGTTCGTCGTGCGCACGGTGCAGCCGGTACTCGAGGACTTCGAGCGCGAACAGGAAGAGGCCGCCGCGTGCCTCGGCGCCTCGCGCTGGCTCACGTTCCGCCGTGTCGTGCTGCCCGCGGTACTGCCGGCGCTCCTCACCGGCTTCGCGCTCGCATTCGCGCGCGCGCTGGGCGAGTACGGCTCGGTCATCTTCATCGCCGGCAACGTGCCGATGAAGTCGGAGATCACGTCGCTGCTCATCATCACGAAGCTCGAACAATACGACTACGCGGGCGCAACGGCGCTCGCCGTGATGATGCTCTGCGTGTCGTTCGTCATGCTGCTCCTCATCAATTCACTGCAGTGGTATTTGCAACGCCGCACGAGCCGGGGTGTAACGGCCGGCAGCGCGCCGAATGCCGTGGTGGGCGCAACCGTCGCGGGAGGTGCGCAATGAGCCCGCTGCCGCAACAACGAAGCACGCGCCGGCCGGACCCGGTCACCGAAGCAGCGTGGGTGCGCTGGCTCCTGATCGGCATCGCGCTCGCGTTTCTCGCGCTGTTTCTCGTGGTGCCGCTCGTCGCCGTGTTCTGGCAGGCGCTGTCGAAGGGAATCGGCTTCTACTTCACGTCGCTCGTCGATCCCGACGCGCTCGCCGCGATCAAGCTCACGCTCATCACCGCGGCGATCGCGGTGCCGTTGAATCTGGCTTTCGGCCTCGCGGCTTCGTGGGCGATCGCGAAGTTCGAGTTTCGCGGCAAGGCGCTGCTCACCACGCTGATCGACCTGCCGTTTTCGGTTTCGCCCGTGATTTCGGGTCTCATTTACGTGCTGCTGTTCGGCGCGCAGGGCTGGCTCGGGCCGTGGCTCGAAGACCACAACGTGCAGATCATCTTCGCGGTGCCGGGCATCGTGCTCGCCACGATCTTCGTGACGTTCCCGTTCGTCGCACGCGAGCTGATTCCGCTGATGCAGGCGCAGGGCAACGACGAAGAAGAGGCCGCCCACGTGCTGGGCGCCTCGGGCTGGCAGATGTTCCGCCGCGTGACGCTGCCCAATATCCGCTGGGGTTTGCTGTACGGCGTGATTCTCTGCAACGCGCGCGCCATGGGCGAGTTCGGCGCGGTTTCGGTGGTGTCGGGCCATATTCGCGGCCAGACCGACACGATGCCGCTGCACGTCGAGATTCTTTACAACGAGTACAACTTCGCGGCGGCGTTTGCCGTGGCATCGCTGCTCGCGTTGCTCGCGCTCGTCACGCTCGGCCTGAAGCTGCTCGCGGAGCGCCGCCTTTCGTCGGAACTGCGCGGCGCGGATGAGATTCCCGCCTATGCGGGCCCGCAACCCGTGGCCGTGCAACATGTTTCACAACGCGCAGCGCCTCGCGCCGTGCGCCAACCGATTCAAGTAGGGGAGCAGTAAACATGGGCATCACCGTCAGCAATCTGCACAAGCGCTTCGGCGACTTCACCGCCCTCGACAACGTCTCGCTCGACTTTCCGCCCGGCGAACTGGTTGCGCTGCTCGGACCTTCCGGTTGTGGCAAGACCACGCTGCTGCGCGTGATCGCGGGCCTCGAATACGCCGACGCGGGCCAGGTCGTGCTGCAAGGCCAGGACGTGGGTGAGGTGGGCGCGCGCGAGCGCCAGGTGGGCTTCGTGTTCCAGCATTACGCGTTGTTCCGCCACACGACGGTGTTCGAGAACGTGGCGTTCGGCCTGCGCGTGAAGCCGCGCAGCGAGCGGCCCTCGGAGGCCGTGATTCGCGAGAAGGTGCATGAGCTGCTCAAGCTCGTGCAGCTCGACTGGCTCGCGCAGCGCTATCCGTCCGAGCTTTCGGGCGGGCAGCGTCAGCGCATCGCGCTTGCGCGCGCGCTCGCCGTGGAGCCGAAGGTGCTGCTGCTCGACGAACCGTTCGGCGCGCTCGACGCCAAGGTGCGCAAGGAGCTGCGCTCGTGGCTGCGCCGCCTGCACGACGATCTGCACATCTCGACCATCTTCGTCACGCACGACCAGGAGGAAGCGCTCGAGGTGGCCGATCGCATCGTCGTGATGAATCATGGGCACGTGGAGCAGGTGGGCAGCCCGCAGGACGTCTATGATCATCCGCAGACCGCCTTTGTCTACGAATTCCTCGGCGCCGCGAACCGGCTGCGCGGCAACGTGGATGCGCGCGGTTTCGTCGCCGAGGGCGCGGCGCAGCCGATCTCGGTGCACGCGAGCTTCGAAGGCCCGGCGCTCGCCTACGTGCGGCCGCACGACCTCGTGCTGCACCGCGAAGCGAGCGATCATCGCGACGGCATCGTGGTCGACGTGCGCCGCGTGGTGACGCTGGGCGGTTCGGTGCGCGTGGAGCTGGAAAGCCGCACGGGCGGCGCGCTCGAAGCCGAGCTCGACCGCGAGTCGTGGCGCGCGCTGGGCCTCGCAGTGGGCGAGGGCGTGACGGCGGTGCCGCGCGGGCTGCGCGTATTTCCGGCGCAATGAGCGTTACAGTGCTCACATCGAGAAAAACGAATAATCGGTCAGCAGTCCCGGAGAGAAGACCATGAATTTTCAGCAGTTGCGTTTCGTGCGCGAAGCCGTGCGGCAGAACATGAACCTGACCGAAGTGGCGAACGTGCTGTATACGTCGCAGTCGGGCGTCTCCAAGCAGATCAAGGATCTCGAAGACGAACTCGGCGTGGACATTTTCATTCGCCGCGGCAAGCGCCTGACCGGCCTCACGGAGCCGGGCAAGGCCGTGCATCAGCTGATCGAGCGCATGCTGCTCGACGCCGAGAACCTGCGCCGCGTGGCGCGCCAGTTCGCGGACCAGGACAGCGGTCACCTCGTGGTCGCGACGACGCACACGCAGGCGCGTTACGCGCTGCCGAAGGTCGTGCACCAGTTCCGCGAAGTGTTTCCGAAAGTCCACCTCGCGCTGCGCCAGGGCAATCCGCAGCAGATCGCGCAGATGATCATCAACGGCGAGGCCGACCTCGGCATCTCGACCGAGGCGCTCGATCGCTTCCCCGATATCGTCACGTTTCCGTGCTATTCGTGGCATCACGTGGTGGTCGTGCCGAAGACGCATCCGCTCGTGGGCCGCGAGAATCTCACGCTCGAAGACGTGGCCGAGTACCCGGTCATCACCTACGACCAGGACTTCACGGGCCGCTCGCATATCGACCAGGCGTTCGCGAAAGCCGGCGTGGTACCCGACGTGGTGCTGACCGCCATCGACGCGGACGTGATCAAGACCTACGTCGAACTCGGCATGGGCGTGGGCATCGTTGCGGCGATGGCCTACGACCCGAAGCGCGACAGCGAACTCGTCGCGCTCGACACAGAGCATCTCTTCGATGCGAGCACGACGCGAGTGGGCCTGCGCAAGGGCGCGTTCCTGCGCCAGTACGCATACCGGCTCATCGAAATGTTCGCGCCGCAGCTCACCGAGCAGCAGATCGCGAGCCAGCTGCGCGAGGCAACCTGAAAGGCGGGCTGATTTTCCCGGCGGGCGGCGGATCGCTTAAAATCGCCGCCATGAATACTTCCACTTCCTCTTCAGCGGCGACGCCAAAGGCGCTGCCGCGTATCGCCGTGCTCGCCACCGGCGGCACGATTGCGGGCTCCGCAGCAGACGCCGCCAACACCGCCGGCTACCAGGCCGGCGTGATCGGCGTCGCGCAGCTGCTCGCAGCCGTGCCGGGCCTCGACGCCATCGCGCAGATCCATGCCGAGCAGGTCGCGAGCATCGACAGCAAGGACATGTCGCTCGCGTTGTGGTCCACGCTCGCGCAGCGCGTGGACGAACTGCTGGCCAGCGACGAGATCGACGGCGTGGTGATCACGCACGGCACGGATACGCTCGAAGAAACCGCGTACCTGCTGCATCTCACGGTGAAGAGCACGAAACCGTGCATCCTGACGGCCGCCATGCGGCCCGCCACGGCGCTTTCCGCCGACGGCCCGCTCAATCTGCTCAATGCCGTCACGCTCGCGGCGAGGGAGGCAGCGGCCGGGCAGGGCGTGCTGGTGGCGTTCAATAACCGCATTCATTGCGCACGCGACGTCGCGAAGGTCAGCACCTACGCGGTGGATGCGTTCCAGTCGCCGGAAATCGGTGCGCTGGGCTGGGTGCAGGATGGCCGCGTGGAATTCCAGCGCCGCGCGCTGCGCCCGCATACGGTCGATGCGCCGTTCACGGCGTCGGCGCAATGGCCGCAGGTCGAGATCGTGACGAGCTATGCGGGCGTGTCGCGCGCGGCGGTCGAAGCGCTCGTCGCCGCCGGCGTGGATGGGCTCGTCGTGGCCGGTACGGGCAACGGCTCGATTCACGGCGCGTTGCAGCAGTCGCTGGCCGAGGCGGCCGCCAAGGGCGTGGCCGTCGTGCGCGCCTCGCGCGTCGGCTCGGGTCACGTGATGCACAACGGCGCGGCCAAGGACGATACGCTCGGCTTCGTCTCGTCGGGCACGCTCAGCCCGTACAAGGCACGTGTGCTGCTGCTGCTCGCGCTGGCAGCGGGCACGACCGACAAGGCAGGGCTGCAGGACGTGTTCGACACGTACTGAGGCGGGCCGCGCACAGGGAAGAACGGGCCTGGCGGATCGCTCCGTCAGGCCCGTTTCGTTTCTGGCCGTGTTTGCGAGTTGCCGCGCTTACTGCAGCGGCGGAATCACGAGCACCTGACCCGGATAGATCTTGTCCGGGCTCTTGAGCATCGGCGTGTTCGCCTGGAAGATCGCGTCGTTTTTCGCGCCGCTGCCGTAGTACTTCTCGGCGATCTTCCAGAGGTTGTCGCCAGAAACGACCGTGTGGTGCTGCGCTTCGGGCGCGGGGTTCGTCACCGTCATCTGGTCGTCGACCTTGTCGACGTTCTGCACGTTGCCGGCCGCGACGAGGATCTTCTCCTTCGTCGGCTGGTCGGCGGCGTTGCCGGTGACCGTCACCGTGTGCGAGACGCCGTCGTAGGTCACCCCGAGGTTGTCGGCGTCGAGGCCTTGCGAGCGGATATAGGCCGCGATCGCCTCGCCGGCCTTCTGGTTCAATTCGGCGAGATTCGCAGCGGGGTCTGCCGGTGCGGCAGCGGGTTCCGCGGCGGCGGCGGGCGCTGCAGCCGTGCCGAAGAGTTTTTCGCCTGCTTCCTTGATGAAATTGATAATGCCCATTGATCACACTCCTCACGTGCTGGAAATGACTGGGTGGTCACGCGTCGTGTCCACCTTGACCCGTCTGCGTGACAGCCGGATGAAAGCACAATTTTGGAAACGCGGCCGCGAAGGCGTCCATCGGGGCAGCGTCAAAGAGTGTGAAGCCTGCGAGAAAAAAGAAGGCAAAAAAAACGGGCATCCGACACGCGGACACCCGATGACGACGTCTGACCGACCAAGGCTTCCCCGCCGTCACCGGGCGCCGCTTTCGGACCCCACTGGCCGCCCTCAGCCCAGAGCGGCACCGATTTGCCTCGCGACGGTTGCCGCCGCCGCGAAGCGCCCCACGGGAGGCTCGTGCGCTTGTGTTGCTGCGCGCGAGCCGGTCTGCGTGATCCGGTTCTGCGGGCGGTCCGCACGTTGCGTCGCGCGAAACGCCGTCCTGCAACCGCTAGTCCTCAGGCCACCTTCGCCTGCGCTTGCGGTTCGGCGATCTCGAAGTTCGCCATGATCTCCAGCGCGCGGATCATGGCCGAGTGGTCCCATGCCTTGCCGCCGTTCGCGGCGCACACGCTGAAGAGCTGCTGCGCGCTCGCGGTGTGCGGCAGGGCGATGCCCAGCTTGCGCGCGCCGTCGATCGCGAGGTTCAGGTCCTTCTGGTGCAGTTCGATGCGAAAGCCCGGATTGAACGTGCGCCTGGTCATGCGCTCGCCGTGCACTTCGAGAATGCGCGACGAAGCGAAGCCGCCCATCAGGGCCTTGCGCACGCGCTCGGGGTCCGCGCCCGAACGTGCCGCGAACAGCAGCGCTTCGGCCACGGCCTCGATGTTCAGCGCGACGATGATCTGGTTCGCCACCTTGCAGGTCTGGCCCGCGCCGTTGTCGCCGATGAGCGAAATGTTCTTGCCCATCAAGTCGAACAGTGGCTTGGCAAGATCGAACGACTTTTGCGGGCCGCCCACCATGATCGTGAGCGTGGCTTCGCGTGCGCCAACTTCGCCGCCCGAGACCGGCGCGTCGAGATAGTCGCAGCCGAGCGCGTTGATCTGCTTGGCGAACTGTTGCGTTTCGAGCGGCGAGATCGAGCTCATGTCGATCACGAGCTTGCCGGCCGAGAGACCCTTGGCGACGCCGTCGTCGGAGAACAGGACGTTGGCGACATCAGGCGTGTCCGGCACCATCACGATGACGATGTCCGAGACCTTCGCCACAGCCGTCGAATCGGCGACGACTTCGGTTTGCGTGCGCAGGTCGTCGGGCACCGGGTACTTGCCGTTCACGGCGAGCGTGTGGCCGCCCTTGATGAGGTTGCGCGCCATGTGCGCGCCCATGATGCCGAGTCCGATAAAGCCAATCTTTGCCATCTTGTGTCTCCGTGAAAGCGAATGCGTGAATGTGCGTAGGGGCTCAGGCGAGTTCGGCCGTGCGCAGCTTCGCGCTGCGCAGCCAGCCGAGGCCTTCCACGGTCGTCGTGCGCGGCTTGTATTCGCAGCCGATGTGGCCTTCGTAGCCGAGCGTGTCGAGCAGATCGAACAGGAACGGGTAGTTGATTTCGCCCGTGCCGGGTTCGTTGCGGCCAGGATTGTCGGCGAGCTGGATGTGGGCGATCTTCGCGAAGTGCTTCTTGATCGTCGCGGCGAGTTCGCCTTCCATACGCTGCATGTGATAGATGTCGTACTGCAGGAACAGGTTGTCCGAGCCGGTCTTTTCGATCACGTCGAGTGCTTCGGCCGAGCGGTTCAGCGCGAAGCCGGGAATGTCGTACGCGTTGCATGGCTCGACCAGCAGGCGGATGCCTTCGCGTTTCAGAGCGTCTGCGGCGTAGCGCAGGTTCTCGGCGATGTTGGCGAGTGCCGTGTCGCGATCGACGCCGGCCGTCGGAATGCCGACGAGGCAGTTGAGTTGCGGCACCTTCAGCGCCTTCGCATATTCGATCGCGCGGCCCACGCCTTCCTGGAATTCGCCGCGGCGCTCGGGCACGCAGGCAATGCCGCGCTCGCCCGCTTCCCAGTTGCCGGCGGGCAAGTTGTGGAGGACGAGCTTCAGCCCGTTGGCCTCCAGACGCTCGGCCAGTTCGGCGGCCTTGTACGGATACGGGAACAGGAACTCCACGGCGTCGAAGCCCGCTTGTGCGGCCGCTGCGAAGCGGTCGAGGAAGGGCACTTCGTTGAACAGCATGGTGAGGTTCGCGGCGAATTTTGGCATGGTGCTGGGTCTCGCTGGTCGGTCAGTAGAGGAAGTCAGGCGGGAAGTCACGCGGTAAATCACGCGGTAAATCGGTCAGGCAGCGCGCCGATGCCGTGTGCGCTGCCAATGCTGCGGTGATGCGTGGTCGAATACGCTCAGTCGAGGGCATTCAGCGCGCTGATGGCAGTCGGCGCGTGCTCGGGCTTTTCGGCCAGTTCCTCGAACTCGTTGATCGCGTCGATTTCAGCGCCCATCGAGATGTTGGTCACGCGCTCGAGAATCACTTCGACGACGACCGGCACGCTGTGCTCGGCGGCGAGCGCCTGGGCCTGCTTGAGCGCCGGGGCGATCTCTTCCGGCTTGAACACGCGCAGCGCCTTGCAGCCGAGGCCTTCGGCGACCGTGACGTGATCGACGCCATAGCCGTTCACTTCAGGCGCGTTGATGTTCTCGAACGCGAGCTGCACGCAGAAGTCCATGTCGAACGCGCGCTGCGCCTGGCGGATCAGGCCGAGATACGAGTTGTTCACGACCACGTGCACGTACGGCAGTTTGAACTGCGCGCCCACGGCCAGCTCTTCGATCATGAACTGGAAGTCGTAGTCGCCCGAGAGCGCCACGATGGGACGCGTCGGATCGGCTGCGCGCACACCGAGCGCGGCGGGAATCGTCCAGCCGAGCGGGCCTGCCTGGCCGCAGTTGATCCAGTTACGCGCCTTGTACACGTGCAGGAACTGCGCGCCGGCGATCTGCGAAAGGCCGATGGTGCTCACGTAGCAGGTGTCGCGGCCAAACGCCTTGTTCATCTCTTCGTACACGCGTTGCGGCTTGATCGGCGTGTTCTCGAAGTGCGTCTTGCGAAGCATCGTGCGCTTGCGTTGCTGGCAGTCGGCCACCCACGCGCCGCGATCCTTCAGCTTGCCCGCGGCCTTCCATTCCTGCGCGATTTCGACGAACAGTTCGAGCGCGGCCTTCGCGTCCGAGACGATGCCGAGATCCGGGCCGAACACGCGGCCGATCTGCGTCGGTTCGATATCGACGTGCACGAACTTGCGGCCCTTCGTGTACACCTCGACGCTGCCCGTATGGCGGTTGGCCCAGCGGTTGCCGATGCCGAGCACGAAGTCGGAGGCGAGCATCGTGGCGTTACCGTAGCGGTGCGAGGTCTGCAGACCGACCATGCCGGCCATGAGCGGATGGTCGTCGGCAATCGCGCCCCACGACATGAGCGTCGGGATCACGGGCACGCCCACCGTTTCGGCGAACTGCACGAGCAGGTCTTCGGCTGCTGCGTTGAGCACGCCGCCGCCCGAGACGATCAGCGGCTTGTCGCTCGCGTTGAGCAGTTCGAGCGCGGCTTCGATCTGCTTGCGCGTCGCGCGCGGCTTGTAGACCGGCAGCGGCTCATACGTGTCGATGTCGAACTCGATTTCGGCGAGCTGCACGTCGATCGGCAGATCGACCAGCACCGGACCCGGACGGCCCGAGCGCATCAGATGGAACGCCTGCTGGAACACACGCGGCACGAGCGCCGGCTCGCGTACGGTGACGGCCCACTTGGTGACGGGCTTGGCGATCGACTCGATGTCGATGGCCTGGAAGTCTTCCTTGTAGAGGCGGGCGCGCGGCGCCTGGCCCGTGATCGCGAGGATCGGAATCGAATCGGCCTGGGCCGAGTAGAGGCCTGTGATCATGTCAGTGCCCGCGGGGCCCGAGGTGCCGATACACACGCCGATGTTGCCCGGCGTGGCGCGCGTAAAGCCCTCGGCCATGTGCGAGGCGCCTTCGACGTGGCGCGCCAGCACGTGCGTGATGCCGCCGGCCTTTTTCATCGCCGAATAGAACGGATTGATGGCGGCGCCCGGCACGCCGAAAGCGGTATCGATGCCTTCTTTCTCGAGCACCAGAACGGCGGCGTCGACGGCTCTCATTTTGGCCATGATTGTCTCCTGAATGTCTCGTATGCGAGGAATGGCGATGTGTTGAGGCCCACTTTAGGGGCGCAGGAAAGGTTTGATAAGATCAGTCCAGGTCGTTTATTCCGAAACAAAAAGTATGGAATGTCCGTGAGGCGGGGCTTCCGGCCGCGCCGGGGCCTGCGGCGTGCGGCATGGGGCATCACTAAGCGCTGAAGCGCCAAGTGCTGCCGACACAGGAGACAAGCAATGGACCGCTTCAAGCAGATCGAAACCTTCGTACGCGTCGCAGAAGCGGGCAGCCTCGCGGCGGCGGCGCTCGAGGAAGGCGTCTCGCCGGTGATCCTCGGGCGGCGTATTGACGCGCTGGAAAAGCGCCTCGGCGTGAAGCTCATTTACCGTTCTACGCGGCGGCTCGTGGTGAGCGAGGAGGGCGCGGCCTTTCTCGAACGCTGCCGCGGCCTGCTCGCCGACTGGGATCAGGCCGAAAACGAGCTGTCCGCCGGGCGCCAGGTGGTGAGCGGACATCTGATCGTTTCGGCGCCGGCGGCGTTCGGGCGCAAGCACGTCGCGCCGCTCGCGCCCGAGTTTCTCGCCGACAAGCCAGAACTCCAGGTGTCGTTCAACCTCACCGACCGCGTGGTCGATCTGGTGCGCGAGGGCTACGACCTGTCGATTCGCATCGGCGGCGCGGTGGACCCGAACTTCGTCGCCGTGAAGCTCGCCACGAACCGGCGCGTCGTGTGCGGCACGCCCGAGTATTTCCGCAAGCACGGGCGGCCGAAAACGCTCGAAGATTTGCCGAACCACAACTGCCTCGCGTTCAACCTGCAGGGCGGCCAGAACCGCGGCTGGTACTTCAGCCGCGGCGGCAAGCTCGTCACCGTGCGCGTGGGCGGCACGCTCGACTGCAACGACGGCGAGCTGCTGCACCGCTGGGTGACCGAGAGCCTCGGCCTCGGCTGGCGTTCGACCTGGGAGATCGACGCCCAGCTCGCGCGCGGCGAACTCGAAACGGTGCTCGACGAATACGCGCTGCCCGATTACGACATCCTCGCGGTGTATCCGCAGCAGCGCTACGTGCCGGCGCGCGTGCGCTACTTCATCGACTATCTCAAGGAGGTCTACGCGCGGCCGGGGTACTGGACCGGCGCGTAATTGCGCACTTCGAATTATTTTTCGTTTTCGTGTGCACAGAGCGGGAATAAACTGGCCCGAGCTTCGGTAGTGCCTGTATGCGGCCACGGTCGCGCAAGCCAAATGAAGAGGCGAGGGGACGACGTGGGCGAAACCGCGTACGAGCAGGATGAGGCCGGGCGCAGCCGCCGCTTTCAGGCGCTGGCGCTGCCGCATCTCGATGCGGCCTACAACCTCGCGCGCTGGCTCTCGCGCAACCCGGGCGACGCGGAAGATATCGTCCAGGAGGCGTTTCTGCGCGCGTTCCGCTTCTTCGACGCGTTTCGCGGCGACGAGGCCCGCCCCTGGCTGCTCGCGATCGTGCGGCGCGTCTGGTACGACGAATGGCGGCGGCGCGCGGGCGCGGAAGAGGTGGCGCCGTTCGACGAGTTGCGCGACGACGCGCCGCTCGAAGGCTGGGAAACGGGCGGCGTCGATCCCGAGACGCTCGCGATCCGCGCCGAAGACGCCCGCAACGTGCACGAAGCGCTCAGGCGCCTGCCCGTAGAGTATCGGGAGGTGCTGGTGCTGCGCGAGCTGGAGGAGCTGGGCTACCGCGAGATCGCGGCGATCGCCGATCTTCCGGTCGGCACCGTGATGTCGAGGCTCGCACGTGGCCGCCGACGGTTGGCGACGCTGCTGGCGGCGTACCGCGGCGGCGAGCGCGACCGGGCAGCGACGGGTAGTGCAGTCAATGAGACTGCAAACGATTCGGTTGTCCGCGCCCACGGCTGCGCGGACGACAGGGCAGGAGTCGGGGGAAGTAATCAAGCCAGGAGACCATCCGGCGGGGGGGGCGGCGGTCGGTTCCGCGAGGAGCCGGCCGCCGACGGCGGAGCGCCGTTGCGCCCTCGCTCTCACACCGAAGGCCGAACGACGGAGGCGCCCGATGAACTGTAACGAAGCGCGCCCGCTGGTCGACGCGAGCGTCGACCGCGAACTCTCTGCCGCCGACGAATGGCGTGTGCGCGAGCATCTCGCGGGGTGCGAGACGTGCCGCCATGTCGCCGACGACGTGCAGGCCATCTCTCAAATGATCCGCTCCGCGTCATACCACCGTGCGCCGGCTGGGCTGGCTGCGCGTATCGTCGCGGCATTGCCGGCGACGGACGTGCCGCCTGCGAAGGCAGCGCCTTCGCCAACCCCCGTGCGTGACTCGGGAGGCTGGCGCGAGTGGGTGCGCAACTGGTGGCCGGGCAGTGGACGCCGGGAGCGAGGCGATGTGGGCGGGCATGGCTGGGGCGCTGCGTCCGTGAACGCGGGTCCGCGCGCGGCCACGTTCGCGTGGTTCGGCTGCGCGGTGCTGATCCTTTGTGCGCTGGCTGTGATCGCCACGTTGCATCTACGCCGCCCGGCCGCTGAGACGGCCTTCGTCGACGATCTCGTGTCGAGCCACGTGCGGGCCCAGATTTCGGGCCGCGATATCGACGTGATCTCGACGGACCGCCATACCGTGAAACCGTGGTTCAACGGTCGCATCAACTACGCGCCACCTGTCTTCGATCTGGCGCAGCAGGGCTTCGCGCTGGCGGGCGGACGTCTCGATTATGTGGGGCGCGAACGGGTTGCCGTGCTGGTCTATCACTATGGCAAGCATGTGATCGACGTCTATGTGTTCCCGCCGGGCGCGAGCGGACCGGCCGTCTCGGGCATCGCGCCGCCGGGTTCGAGCGAAGGCTACGCGCTCCGGCGCTGGCAGGCGGCGGGCATGACCTGGTGGGCGGTGAGCGACGCCGGCGCGGACGCGCTCGACGGCCTGCGCGCGGCGCTCGACGCGAGGCTCGCGGCGGGCGCGAGCGAGGCGGCAGGCAGCTAGGCCGTCGTCTCACACGAGCGCGGCGAGGAGCGCTCCGGGCGCTTCTCGCCGCGCAAGTCATTGAAAACACGCCCGATTCATCGCCCCAACGCACGATCTGTCTTGCGTGCGTAGCCCATCCGCGCTACAATCTTCGGCTTCTCACTTGCCACACCGGTTCCGACGCCCGGGTGGCTTATATCCACAAGTAAGCACAAGGAGTGATACATGCGTCATTACGAAATCGTCTTTATCGTGCACCCCGATCAGAGCGAGCAAGTTCCCGCCATGATCGAGCGCTACAAGGGCACGATCACCTCGCACGGTGGTCAGATCCACCGCATCGAAGACTGGGGCCGTCGTCAACTGGCCTACATGATCGAGAAACTCGCGAAGGCTCACTACGTCTGCATGAACATCGAATGCGACCAGACCACGCTCGACGAACTGGAACACGCGTTCAAGTTCAACGACGCTGTTCTGCGTCACCTCATCGTCAAGATGAAGAAGGCCGAAACCGGCCCGTCGCCGATGATGAAGGAAGTGCAGCGCGAAGAAGCCAAGAAGGCGGCTGCCCAGCCGACCGAAGCGCAGGCTTAAGTACACAAGCCATCAGGATTCAAGCTCATTGCCTGAGTTAGCCCCGTGAACAGGCTGCAGCTTACGGCTAGCGTCGTCGAACGCGAACCGGTGCGGTACACCCCCGCCGGCGTTCCGATCGCAAGTGTCACGTTGCAGCACCGCACAGAGGTCGTCGAAGCCGGCATTCCCCGCTTCGTCGAGCTCACGATGCCCGCGGTGGCGGCCGGCAAGGCCTGCGGTCTCGTGGAAAGCTGTGAGATGGGCGTGGAAGCGCTCTTCACCGGTTTTCTGGCGAAAAAGCACCGCAATGCGCGAACCCTGGTGTTTCACATCACCGAAATGCAAGGCACAGGAAAGGACTAATCATGCCCCGCCCGACTGGTAAGAAATTCGACAAGCGTCGTCAGCAACAAAACCCGCTCTTCAAGCGCAAGAAGTTCTGCCGCTTCACGGCTGCAAACGTCGAACAAATCGACTACAAGGACCTCGACACGCTGAAGGACTTCATCGGCGAAAACGGCAAGATCACGCCGGCTCGTCTGACGGGTACGAAGGCCCACTATCAGCGTCAGCTGGACACGGCTATCAAGCGCGCGCGTTTCCTCGCGCTGATGCCGTACACCGACCAGCACAAGGCCTAACAAGACGACGCGATAAGGAGCAATAGAATGCAGATCATTCTTCTGGAAAAAGTCGTCAACCTGGGTAACCTCGGCGACATCGTCAAGGTGAAGGACGGTTACGCACGTAACTTCCTGATCCCGAACAAGAAGGCACGCCGTGCTACGAAGGACGCAATCGCTGAATTCGAAGTCCGCCGCGCAGAACTCGAAAAGGTCGCCGCTGAAAAGCTGGCAGCCGCGCAAGCCGAAGGCGAAAAGCTCAACGGCCTGACCGTCCAGATCGGCCAGAAGGCCGGCGTGGACGGCCGCCTGTTCGGTTCGGTCACGAACGCGGACATCGCCGTTGCGCTCACGAAGCAAGGCTTCGCAGTGGAAAAGGCGCAAGTGCGTCTGCCGGAAGGCCCGCTGAAGATGGTGGGCGACCACCCGGTGCACGTTGCGCTGCACACCGACGTCCTCGTCGACGTCACGGTGTCGGTGCTGGGCGAGCACGCCTAAGTACCCACGTGCGGCCCTCGCGGGCCGCGCGGTTTGACGCAAGACTCAGGAAGGGCAGGAGCCGCAGGGCTTCTGCCTTTTTTGTTGTGCGCTGCCTGGACGCTCCGCTCGTTGCAAGTTTTCAAGCTTGTTCGAGGCACCCCCATGTCCGATAATTGCCCTCCATGAACGCTCCGAAAGATCCCCAACTCGACTCGCTGAAAGTCCCGCCGCATTCGATCGAAGCCGAGCAATCGGTGCTCGGCGGCCTGCTGCTGGATAACGCGGCCTGGGACCGGATTGCCGACTTCCTCTCGCAAAGCGACTTCTATCGCTACGACCACCGCATCATCTTCGAGCACATTGGCCGGCTGATCGCCGCCACGCGCCCGGCCGACGTGGTGACGGTGTACGAGGCGCTCGGCACCTCGGGCAAAGCGGATGACGTGGGCGGCCTCGCGTACCTGAACGCGCTCGCGCAGAACACGCCGAGCGCCGCGAACATTCGCCGCTACGCGGAAATCGTGCGTGACCGTGCGGTGCTGCGCCGGCTCGTTTCCGTCGCCGACGAAATTTCCGCCGACGCCTTCAACCCGCAGGGCAAGGAAGTGCGGCAGCTGCTCGACGAGGCCGAGTCGAAGGTGTTCTCGATCGCCGAGGACGGCGCGCGCGGCACCCAGGGCTTTCTCGAGATCGGGCCGTTGCTCACGCAGGTCGTGGAGCGCATCGACACGCTCTATCACACGGCCAATCCGAGCGACGTGACGGGCACGCCCACGGGCTTCATGGACCTCGACCGCATGACGTCGGGCATGCATGGCGGCGAGCTGATCATCGTGGCAGGGCGCCCCTCGATGGGTAAGACCGCGTTCTCGATGAACGTCGGCGAGTACGTGGCCGTGGAGTACGGCCTGCCGGTGGCGGTGTTCTCCATGGAAATGCCGGGCACGCAGCTCATCATGCGTATGCTCGGCTCGGTTGGCCGTCTGGATCAGCACCGCATGCGTACGGGGCGCCTCACCGACGAGGATTGGCCGAAGCTCACGCACGCCGTGCAGAAAATGAGCGAGGCGCAGATCTTCATCGACGAAACCGGCGGCCTGAACCCGATGGAATTGCGCTCGCGCGCGCGGCGTCTGTCGCGCCAGTGCGGCAAGCTCGGGCTCATCATCATCGACTACCTGCAGCTCATGAGCGGCTCGTCCACGGGCGAAAACCGCGCGACCGAAATTTCGGAAATTTCGCGCTCGCTCAAGAGCCTGGCGAAGGAACTGGACGTCCCGGTGATCGCGCTGTCGCAGTTGAACCGCGGTCTGGAGCAGCGTCCGAACAAGCGGCCGGTGATGTCGGACCTGCGTGAATCGGGCGCAATCGAACAGGACGCGGACGTCATCCTGTTCATCTATCGCGACGAAGTCTACAACCCCGACAGTCCCGACAAGGGCACGGCCGAAATCATCATCGGCAAGCAGCGTAACGGTCCGATCGGACCCGTTCGACTCACGTTCCACGGCCAATACACGAAGTTCGATAATTTTGCCGGGGCGCAGACCTTCTACGCCGAATAACGCAAATCGTTGCGCGGCTTGCGCCAAAGTGGCGCAAATGCCGCGTTGGCGGCTGCCGATCCATGCGGCAGCTCTCGCCTGGCGATACAATGTTGCCGTTTTATGACAGTCATCTCTGTCGCTTATTTTGCCGCCCGATTGCCGCGAAGTGACCGCGAAGTCACCGTTTCGTGACGGCAATCCGAGACCAATTTCCGGGATACCAATGTTCGGTCGATTCATGCCCACCGAGGGCAAGTTCTTCGAAATTTTCAATGCGCATGCGAAATGCATCGTTTCCGCGAGCCGCGAACTCGAACTCCTGATCGATAACCTCGCCGACGCCGAGATCCACAAGCAAAACGTGCAGGCCTCCGAAAAGGCCGCTGACAAGCTCACGCACGAGGCGATCGACCTGCTGCACAAGACCTTCATCACGCCGCTCGACCGCGACGAGATCCACAAGCTGATCACGACGATGGACGACTGCCTCGACCTCATGGAGGACGTCGCCACGGCCATTTCGCTCTACGACGTGCAAGCCGTGACGGCCGAGGCGAGCCAGCTGGCGCACGTGGTGACGGCCACGGCCGAGCGCGTGCAGCTGGCGGTGGGGCTGCTCTCCGACATGAAGCAGGCGCGCGAGATCCTGCAGGCCTGCGAAGACATCGACCGCCTCGAATCCGACGCCGACCGCTTGCTGCGCGGGGCCATTTCGAAGCTCTTCCGCGAGGAAGACGACGTCAAGAACCTGATCAAGCTGAAGGCGATCTACGAGCTGCTCGAAGCGATCACGGACAAGTGCGAGGATGTCGCGAACATCATCGAAGGCATCGTGCTAGAGAACGCCTGAGCGGACTGCGATGCAATCGATACAACTCGCTCTCTGGGCGGTCGCGACGCTGGTCGCCATCGCTCTCGTGTTCGACTTCATGAACGGTTTTCACGACGCGGCGAATTCCATCGCCACGGTCGTGTCCACGGGTGTTCTGAAGCCGCAGCAGGCGGTGGCATTTGCCGCCATGTTCAACGTGATCGCCTATTTCGTGTTCCACCTGAAGGTGGCGCAGACGGTAGGCAAGGGCACCATCGACCCCGATATCGTCGACCACTACGTGGTGTTCGGTGCGCTGATGGGCGCGATCGGCTGGAACGTGCTCACCTGGTACTACGGCATTCCGTCGAGTTCGTCGCACGCACTGATCGGCGGCCTCGTGGGCGCGGCGCTCGCGAAGTCGGGCTGGGCCTCGCTCAACTTCGACGGCCTCATGAAGACCGTGGCGTTCATCTTCATCTCGCCGCTGCTCGGTTTCATCCTTGGTTCGTTCTTCATGCTCACGGTGTCGTGGCTGTACTTCCGCACGCCGCCAAGCAAGGTCGACCGGCGCTTCAGGCGCCTGCAGCTGCTTTCCGCTGGCCTCTATAGCCTCGGCCACGGCGGCAACGACGCGCAGAAGACCATCGGCATCATCTGGATGCTGCTGATCGCAACGGGCTACTCGGCGATCGGTTCGGACGCGCCGCCCATCTGGGTGATCGGCGGCTGCTATCTGTCGATGGGTCTCGGCACGCTGTTCGGCGGCTGGCGCATCGTGCGCACGATGGGGCAGAAGATCACCAAGCTCAAGCCGGTGGGCGGTTTCTGCGCGGAGGCGGGCGGGGCGCTCACGCTTTTCACGGCTTCGTCGCTGGGCATTCCCGTTTCGACCACGCACACGATCACCGGCGCGATTGTCGGCGTTGGCGCGACGCAGAAGCTCAGCGCGGTGCGCTGGGGCGTGGCGGGCAACATCGTCTGGGCCTGGGTGCTGACCATACCGGCCTCGGCCACGCTGGCCGCGGCCGCGTGGTGGCTCGGTCACCGCTTCATGTAAAAGCTGCGGCGCCTTCGGGCGCCGCAGTGCCTTTGAGGCCTCGCCCGCGCGCTAACGGGCGCTTCAGATCAGCGGCGTGCTGGCCCCATCCATCGGAATGAGCGCGCCCGTGACGTAGCTCGCGCGGCGGCTCGCGAGGAAGAGCGCGACATCGGCAATTTCCTCAGGCTTCGCGTAGCGCCCGAGCGGCACCTTCGATTCGCCGCTCGCCAACGCCTCCTGCGCGCCGACGCCCGTGCGTTGCGCTTCCAGCTGAACGGCCTCCTGCAGGCGCTCCGTAAGCGTGGCGCCGGGGTTGATCGCGTTGATGCGGATGCCGTAGCGCGCGTGGTAGTGCGCGAGGCCCACGGTCGCGAGCATCAACGCCGCGTTGGCCGCGCCGCCCGCGATATGGATGTCGCTCGCGAACTTGCCGCCCATGCCGATGATATTGACGATGGCCCCGGGCTCCATGCTCTCGCCCGACTTGATCCGCTGCACCATGCGCCGCAGCACCTCCTGCTGCGGGTAAATGTAGGGGAAGTATTTCGCCTCCATCGTGGCCCTGAACGCGTCCGCATCGAGCGTTTCCGGGTCGTAGCGGCGCGCCGCGCCCGCGCTGTTGATGAGGATGTCGATGGGGCCGACCGCGGTGGAGACTTCTTCGACGACGTCGGCCGCGCTATGCGCTTCGTGCAGGTCCGCGCGCGTGAGGTGCACATGCAGGCCTTCGCTCGCGAGCTGCTCGCGAGCGCGCGCGAGATTGGCGGGGTCGCGCGAGACGATCGCCACGCGGGCGCCTTCCTGCGCAAAGGCGCGCGCGCAGGCAAGGCCAATGCCCTTGCTGCCGCCCGTCACGAGTACCACCTTCTTGCTGAGTCCAAGATCCATCGTCGCCTCGCTGCGCGAAAGTATGAAAAACGGTCCCAAAACGATAGCAGAGGCGCGGGGCGCCGCAAACCGCTGCAAGCATGCTTAGCCGTGCGGCCAGGGGCAACGTGCCGCTCAGCGCCGCGGCGGGGCCGCTTCAGTCGCCGCTGTTGGCAAAGCGCGCGATGGGGTCGTCGCTGGACCGGGTCGGGGCCGGCGAGGCCGGGCCGGCTGTCGAGGCGCGTATGACCTGCGCGCCACCCGCGGCCGGCGACGCCGCCTGGATCGGCGTCGAGCCCACCTGGCCGGCCTGGCGCGCCGCTGCGCTTGCCGTCGGCGGCGGGGGCTCGAAGGCGTCGGCGGCGGCGTTGATGGCGTCGCGCGGGGCGCTGGCGGCGGGGCTGGCAGCGTAGGCAGGTGTGTCGTTGCCGGGCGCAACCGCGGGTGCGAGCGCGCCCGCGTCGCGTGCCTGCGTCTGCGCCGCGCCGAGCGAGGCGGGCGGCGGCTCGAACGCGTCGGTCGGGGCGACGGCGGCCGTGGAAGCCGTCGGCGTGTTGGCCGGCGTTGCCGCATAGGCCGGTTGCGGCGCGGCGACGATGCGGTTCTGGCTCGCGGCCACGGCTCGCGGCGCGGGCTGCGCCGCCGCAGCCGGCGCGACGCTCGCCATTGCGGCCGCCGGTGGCGCGGCGTTCGCGCCAGGCACGCGTTCAGCCGGCGCAGACGCTTCCCAGGTCGGCGTCTCGAAAGGCGTGCGCTTGGGCGCCGCCATGCGGCGAATCCCGTCGAAGCGCTTCGCCCAGTAGGGGTTGGTCAGATAGTCGAGTCGCACCGTGCCGCCGGTCGAAGGCGCGTTAACGAAGCGCAGGTTGCCGACGTAGATCCCGACGTGCGAATGCGGCCGCCCCGTCGTATTGAAGAAGATGAGATCGCCGGCGGCAATCTCGTCGGGCTCGATCGTTTCCCCGCGCGTGCTCATTTCGGCCGTGGTGCGGGGCAAGTCCACCGAGGCCGAGCGCGCAAGCACGTATTTGACGAGACCGCTGCAATCAAAGCCGCTATCGGGCGTATTGCCGCCCCAGCGATACGGAATGCCGACGAGCCCCATCGCCTGGATCGAGATTTCCTCGCGGCCCACGCTGTGGTCGACGAAATTGGGAAAGCCCGGCGGCTTGGTGCGCCACGCGTTTTCGCTGGAAGACGAACCGCTGCGCGATACCTTTTGCGGCGCGCTGGAGCACGCGGCAAGCAGGACTGCGATCAGAAGCGGAAGCCAGAGTCGACGCATGAAGCGGATGTGGCGCGCGCGACGCGTGCGCCATTGGGAAAACGGGTCATGGGCGGATGGTAGCCCGCCCGTCAGCGCTTTCGCAAGAATTCTTCACAACTTACTTGAAGTTCGTGCGCCAACTGTTGTGCTTGTGGGACGCGCGGGCAATAAAAAAGGACCATATCTGGTTCCCCGGATACGGTCCTCGCCATGTGCGTGGGCGCCCTCGAAAGGCGGCGCCCAGCGAATGGATTACAGGATATCGGACGCGTAATCGGCAAGCCGCGAGCGTTCGCCGCGTGCGAGCGTCACGTGGCCGCTGTGCGCCCAGCCCTTGAAGCGATCCACCACGTAGGTGAGGCCGGAACTGCCTTCGGTCAGATACGGCGTGTCGATCTGCGCGATATTGCCGAGACACACGATCTTCGTGCCCGGACCCGCGCGCGTAACGAGCGTCTTCATCTGCTTCGGCGTGAGGTTCTGCGCCTCGTCGATGATCAGATACTTGTCCACGAACGTGCGGCCGCGCATGAAGTTCATGCTCTTGACCTTCAGGCGCGAGCGGATCAACTCCTGGGTCGCCGCGCGCCCCCATTCGCCGGCGGCGTCGTCGGTTTTCTGGAGGACTTCGAGGTTGTCGTCGAAGGCGCCCATCCACGGCTGCATCTTTTCCTCTTCGGTGCCCGGCAGGAAACCGATGTCCTCGCCAACCGGCACGGTCGCGCGCGTGACGATGATCTCGTTGTAGCGTTTCTCGTCGAGTACTTGCGCGAGGCCCGCCGCGAGCGCGACGAGCGTCTTGCCCGTGCCGGCCTGACCGAGCAGCGTGACGAAGTCGATCTCCGGGTTCATCAGCAGGTTCAGCGCGAAGTTCTGCTCGCGGTTGCGCGCCGTGATGCCCCACACGTTGTTCTTGTGGTGGCCATAGTCGCGCAGCGTCTGCAGGAGCGCCGTCTTGCCGTTGAGCTCGCGCACGATCGCGTGGAAAGCCGGTTCGCCGTTCTGCGGCTCGAGATAGACGAACTCGTTCACGAGCATCGAGAGGCACTCGGGACCCGTCACGCGGTAATAGGTCGTGCCGGTCTTGGTGTCCTGCCAGGACTCCATGCCCTTGGCGTGCTTCGACCAGAAGTCCTGCTGGAGGGCGCGCACGCCCGAGTAGAGCAGGTCCTTGTCTTCGAGAACCTGGTCGTTGAAGTAGTCTTCCGCGGGCAGGCCGAGCGCATGGGCCTTGATGCGCATGTTGATGTCTTTCGACACCAGCACGACGAGGCGGTCAGGCCGGTCACGCTGCAGCGCGCGCACCACGCCGAGGATCTGGTTATCGGCTTTGCCCTGGGGCAGGCCGTCGACCGGATCGATATGCGTGAGCGTGGTCTGGAAGTACAGGCGCCCAAGCGCCTCGCGGCTGCCGAGGCGGCCAAGCGAAATGCCTTCCGAGATCGGGCCCGCATTGGCGACCAGCTGGTCGAGCGTGCGGCTCACCTGGCGCGCGTTGCGCGCGACTTCTGACATGCCCTTCTTGTGGTTGTCGAGTTCTTCCAACGTCATCATCGGCAGATAGACGTCGTGTTCCTCGAAACGGAACAGGCAGGTCGGGTCGTGCATCAGCACATTCGTGTCGAGTACGAAGAGCTTCTGGACTTCGGTGCTCTCTTCGGGATGCACGCGTTTTTTCGCCCCGGCGCGCGTGGCGGGCGCAGCGGCGCCGCCGGAGGCTTTTGCCGAGGCGGGTTTGCCGCCGCGCGCAACGGGCGTGTCGTCGGCGCCGGTGCGGGCCTCGAGAGGCTGCAGCAGCGCGGCCGTGACTTGCTTGTTGTTGTTGCGCCTGTTGCGCGCGGGCGCCGGGGCGACCGGTTCGAGCGCAGCCAGTTCGGCGCTGGCGCTCGAAAGCGGCACCGTGCGCAAGGTGGTTGCGGCGTTGGCGGCCAGCGTCATCGGCTCGGCGACACTGCCGGGGCCGTATTCTGCAACGTCGGCCGCGTCGTTCTCGCTCGCGGCCTTGCGTGTGCTGCGCGTCGTGCGGGCACGCGCCTTGTATTCTTCGGGCGGCAGGAGGTTGCCGAGCTTGCTGGGGGGAGTAGGCAAAGGCATGGTGTCCCTCGAAAAAATCGGGTCGAGTGGTCGCGGGGTTACCCAGTAAGGCGCGCTTTCGGGCGGTGCGTGCGGGTGCCGGGTAGGCCTCCGCCGTTACTGCGCAAGGTGCGCGCTCAGGTCAGAAAATGCCGGTTCGCCTGGTTTTCGATCAGCTCCTTGACGTTTGCGCGCGCCGGGTCGCAAAGCCGGCACGAACGGGGAGAAAAGCGGGAGAGAACAGCATGGAACAAACAAAAAAGCCGCCGCCCCGGATGACGAGGCAAGCGGCTTCACTTCGGTGTTGTCCCGTTGCCTCGGATACGCATTTCCGGTCATTCCATGACCGGCTGCGAAACCGCCGCAACGCGACGTAAAAAGGGTTGGACAGGCACTCATTGCAGCCCAATATAACGCTCCTCAAAGCGCTTGTACAGCCTCCAGAACTTCGTCGACGTGGCCCGGGACCTTGATGCCGCGCCACTCCTGGCGTAGCACGCCGGTCGCGTCGATCAGGAAGGTCGAGCGTTCGATCCCTCGTACCTGTTTGCCATACATTTTCTTCAATTTGATGACGTCGAAGAGCGTGCACAGCGCTTCGTCGGCATCCGATACCAAGGTATACGGCAGTTCGAGCTTGGCCTTGAAGTTATCGTGCGAGCGCACGCTGTCGCGCGACACGCCGACGATCTGCGCGCCGGCCTTTTTGAACTTCGGATAGAGATCGCGGAACTGCAGGCCTTCGGTCGTGCAGCCCGGCGTGTTGTCTTTCGGATAGAAGTACAGCACCACCTTGCTGCCCTTCAAGCTCGACAGCGTGAAGTCGCCGCCGGTAGCGGGGGCGGTGAAGTCCGGAATGGGGTGGTCGACTGCGATGGTCACGTCAGGCACGTGGCTCTCCCTTTGTTATTGGCTGGCATTGCCGCTGCGCACGGTGCCGTTCCGCCGGGACGGCGTGTCGCCCGCGGCGGGGGCGTTGCGCGGGCGAGGGTCCTGGCAGGCACTGAGCGGCGCGCAGGCGGCGGATTCAGTCGGGCTGAACGATCAGCTGGCCGGAGCGGCCGGCGATCTCGCCCCAGGTGACAGGGTACGATGGCAGCGAATCCGGGTCCAGCGTCGCATGGTAGTCGCCCATCGTGGCAAACGTGTGGCCTTGCGCGCGCCAGCCGGCGAGCAGCTGCTCGAACACCGGTGCGAGCTTCTGGCCTTCGAGTTCGGCGTGCAGCGTGAAGACCTGGTCGTGCGGGTTGTTTTCGGTACGCTTGAGCATCCATGCCGCGACCGTATCGGTATCGACGCCATCGACGCCGAGCACCTCGTCGAGCGTGGGCAGCGTGGTGGGCATTTGCACGTGATTCAGCGTGCGGCCAGCCACCACCGGACGGTAGGGCGAATGACCGCGCCCGTCGGAGGCGTAGCGCATGCCCCACGTGTCGATCTGCTCGAAGGCGGCCTCGTTCATCTGCCAGCCCGCCGCGCCGTGCGTGACGGGCGGCGTGCCGAAGATGCGCGTGAAGCGGTCGTGGCTCTTCTGCATCTGGCGCGCGGTCCACTGTGCGTCGCGCTTGCGCACGTTGTCCTGCCAGTACACGTGATCCCACGTATGGATGCCGCACTCGAAGCCGGCTTCGTGGATCGCGCGCATTTCCGCCGCGGCTTCCACGCCGATGTCGGGGCCCGGCAGCAGCACGCCGTACATCAGCTGCTTCACGCCGTAGTGCTCGACCACCGACGTGCGCGAAACCTTCTTGAGAAAGCCCGGCCGCAGCACGCGGCGCAGCGCCCAGCCCGTGTGATCGGGGCCGAGGCTGAACAGGAACGTGGCGCGCGCCTTGTAGCGGTCGAAGATGCGCGCAAGATTCGGCACGCCTTCGCGCGTGCCGCGCAGCGTGTCGACATCGATTTTCAGGACGATGCGGGCCAAGTGGCGAAGTCCTTTCTCTAGCGCTTAATGTTGCTCGACGAGCGCACGCGCTTCGGCCACGTGGCCGCGGTACGCTTCGAAGATCTTGCGCAGCGCTTCGTCGAAGGTCGACTTCGGCGCCCAGCCGAGTTCCTGCTTCGTGTTGTCGATCTTCGGCACGCGGTTCTGCACGTCCTGATAGCCCGCGCCGTAGTACGCGCCCGACGACGTTTCGACGAGCTGCACCTTCTTCGCCATTTCCGCGTATTCCGGGAATTCGGCGGCGAGCGCGAGCATCTTGTGTGCGAGTTCGCGCACCGAGAAGTTGTTGGTCGGGTTGCCGATGTTGTAGATCTTGCCCGTGGCGACGCCGTCCTTGTTCTCGATGATCTTCATGAGCGCTTCGATGCCGTCGTCGATGTCGGTGAACGCACGCTTTTGCGCGCCGCCATCCACGAGGCTGATGTTCTCGCCGCGCACGATATGGCCGAGGAACTGCGTCACGACGCGCGACGAACCTTCCTTCGGCGTGTAGATCGAGTCGAGGCCAGGGCCGATCCAGTTGAACGGACGGAACAGCGTGAAATTCAGGCCTTCCATGCCATAGCCCCAGATCACGCGGTCCATGAGCTGCTTCGAGCACGCGTAGATCCAGCGCGGCTTGTTGATCGGGCCGTAGGTCAGCGCCGAGGCGTCCGGGTCGAACTGCTCGTCCGGGCACATGCCATAGACTTCCGACGTCGACGGGAAGACGAGGTGCTTGCGGTACTTCACGGCCGAACGCACGATCGGCAGGTTCGCTTCGAAGTCGAGTTCGAACACGCGCAGCGGCTGCTGCACGTAGGTGGCGGGCGTCGCGATGGCGACCAGCGGCAGGATCACGTCGCACTTCTTGACGTGGTACTCAACCCACTCCTTGTTGATCGTGATGTCGCCTTCGAAGAAGTGCATCCGCTCATGCTTGACGAGGTCGCCGAGGCGATCCGTCTGCATGTCCATGCCGAACACTTCCCAGTTCGTGGCTTCGAGGATGCGTTTGGAGAGGTGGTGGCCGATAAAGCCGTTCACACCCAGGATCAGAACTTTTTTGGTCATGGACGGGGGACAGATGAAATGAGTTCGGAGAACGCGGCGGGGCTGATGACGGTCTCCTGACCGTCATGCGCATGCCGCAGTTCGTGGATCGCGATGGCGCGTGCGTCGCCGCAGACGGCGAAAAGCGCATTATCGCTTACGTGGATGCCGGCGGGCAATCCGGCGAGGGGGCGGACCCTTTCGGCGTCTTGCGAGCCGGGGCGCACGAGACGCGCGCGGGCAATCACGAAACGCGCGTTGCCGATGTCGGTGAACGCGCCCGGATAGGGCGGCGCGACGGCGCGGATCAGGTTGTACACGTGCTGCGCGCTTTCGCCGAAATCGATGCGGCCGTCCTCGGGCTTGCGCCCGCCGTAGTAGCTGCCCCGGGTGAGATCGTTCGGCAGATGCGGTGCCTCGCCCGCGATCAGCGCGGGCAGCACGCGCCAGAGCGTCTGCTCGGCGGCGACCGTCACCTTGTCGAAGACTTGCGCGGCGGTGTCGTCGGGCAGGATCGGCACCGGGGTTTGCGCGACGATCGCGCCCGCGTCGGGCTTCGCGGCCATTTCGTGCAGCGTGGCGCCCGTTTCGGTTTCGCCGTTGAGCACGGCCCAGTTCGTGGGCACGCGGCCGCGGTATTTCGGCAGCAGCGAGCCGTGCACGTTGTACGCGCCGCGCCCTGCGAGCGCGAGCAGGTCCACGGGCAGCATGTGCCGGTAGTAGAACGAGAAGATGAAGTCCGGGCGCGCCGCGGAAACGGCCGCACGCAGTTCGGCGCTCTTCGGGTCGGCGGGCGTGACGACCTCGATGCCATGCTCCCCGGCCACCGACTTCACGCTGCCGAACCAGATGTTTTCAGTCGGGCTGTCTTCATGCGTGACGACGAGTGCAACGTCGACGCCGCCCGCGAGCAATACCTGCAGACAGCGTACGCCCACGTTGTGATACGCGAAGACTACGGCGCGCGGTTTCATTGGCCGGCTCCTTCGTTGGCCGGGTTCGTGGTCGCGGGCCGTGCAGCAGCACCTGCCGCTCGCGCGGGTTCAGCCGGCTGCGCGAATGCGGCGGCCTGCATGAAATCCTGGCGCGGCGTATCGGCGACGGCGCGGCCATTGCGCTCCTCGAGGATCGTCTGGATCAGGTAACGCGGACGCGCGCGCACCTGCTGGTAGATGCGGCCGATGTACTCGCCGAGCAGACCGAGCGCGAAGATGATCACGCCGAGCAGGAAGAACGTGATGGCGAAGAGCGTGAACACACCTTGCACTTCCGCGCCGAGGATGAAGCGGCGAATCAGCAGCAGCAGGAACAGGCCTGCCGAGCCGAGCGAGAGGATCACGCCGATGAACGAGAGCCACTGCAGCGGCACGACGGAGAAGCCCGTCACGAGGTCGAAATTCAGGCGAATGAGGCTGTAGAGCGAGTACTTCGATTCGCCCGCGAAGCGCTCCTCGTGCGCGACCTCCACCTCGACCGGGTTCTGCGAGAACGTGTAGGCGAGCGCCGGAATGAAGGTGTTGATTTCGCCGCAGCGGTTGATCGTGTCGATGATGCGGCGGTTGTACGCGCGCAGCATGCAGCCCTGGTCGGTCATCTTGATGCGCGTGATGCGCTCGCGCAGACGGTTCATCACCTGCGAAGCCTTGCGCCGCCAGAGGCTGTCCTGTCGCTGCTTGCGGATGGTGCCGACGTAGTCGTAGCCCTCGCGCATCTTCTCGACGAGCTTGCCGATTTCCTCGGGCGGATTTTGCAGGTCGGCGTCGAGCGTGATGACGATCTCGCCGCGGGCCTGCTCGAAGCCCGCGAGAATCGCCATGTGCTGGCCGTAGTTGCCGTTGAGCAGGATCGCGCGCGTGGTATCGGGCCGCGCGCGGAACTGCTCCGCGAGCATCGCGGCCGAGCGGTCGCGGCTGCCGTCGTTGATGAAGATCACTTCGTACGAGGTGCCGAGCTTGTCGAGCGCCGGATACAGGCGCGCGAACAGCGCGGGAAGGCCAGCTTCCTCGTTGTAGACCGGAATGATGACCGAGACTTCCGGCGTGTCCGGGGTCAAGGTGACTTGTTCCGTTTGACTCATGTGTGCGTCGATTCCGTTATTGGATGCTTCGGTTTGCTGCATGCGCAAATCGGCGGCGCGTGCGCTGCGCCGTCCGCCTGCGTTTCCCCTGTGGCGACCAGCGTTGGCGCTTTAGCGCTTATTCTGGTCCCATGCCCGTCAGGGCGGCTCCATCCAGTCCCCGACTTCCGTTACTGCCTGTTTTGCCAGTTACCTGGCAAACTTTGTGCAAATCTCATTCACTGCACTGCACACGCGCGCCACGTCGGCTTCGCTCATCTGCGTGAAGAGCGGCAGCGTGACCGTGCTCGCGCCGAAGCGCTCCGCGTGCGGGAACATGCCCGCCCTGAAACCACGTTCGCGGTAGAGCGTGAAGAGGTGGATGGCCGGGTAATGCACGCCCGAGCCAATCCCGCGCTCCTTGAGTTCGCCCATGAAACCGGCGCGGTCGATCGCGAGCTTGTCGAGCGGCAGCGTGATCTGGAACATGTGCCAGTTGCTGTTGGCGAAATCGGCGAGCGGCAGGCCGACACCGAGCTTAACCGCCGCGCCGCCTTCGAAGCCCGCGAAGTAAGCCCGCGCAAGCTCGCGGCGCTGCCGGATGAAGCGCTCGATGTGCTTGAGCTGGCCGAGCCCGACACGCGCCGCCACATCTGTGAGATTGTACTTGCCGCCAAGGACGTCGCAGTCCATACCGTCGAAGCCCGTGCGCGTAATGCCCTGGAGGCGGTACTTCTGCGCGAGCACGGCCTCGGCTTCGTCGTTGAGGACGAGCGCGCCGCCTTCGATCGACGTGAGGTTCTTGTTGGCGTGGAAGCTGAACGAGACGATGTCGCCGATCGCGCCGATGCGCTTGCCGTTCCAGGTCGAGCCGAACGCCTGTGCGGCGTCCTCGATCACGCGCAGCTTGTGCTGGCGGGCGATCGCGTAGAGCCGGTCCATGTCGACGGGCAGGCCCGAGAGATAGACCGGGATGATGGCTTTGGTCTTCGGCGTGATGGCGGCTTCGAGCTTGTCGAGGTCGATGTTGCGCGTGACGGGATCGATGTCGGCGAACACCGGCGTCGCCCCGACTTCATAGACCACATTGCTGGTCGCGACCCATGAGGCGGGCGTGGTGATGACTTCGTCGCCGGGACCCACGCCGGCAATGCGCAAACCGACTTCGAGCGTCGCCGTGCCCGAGTTGAAGGTGCGCACGGGACGGCCGCCGCAGTATTCGGAGAGCGCCGCCTCGAACGCCTGGTTCTGCGGGCCGGTCGTGATCCAGCCCGAGCGCAGCACGTCGGCGACGCCCTGGATGGTTTCCTCGTCGATTTCGGGGCGCACGAACGGCAGGAACGGAAGGGTCGACTGCGGGGATGACTGGGTCATGAGTGCCTTGCTCTTTGCTCGTCAGAAAGTGGGGCCGGGCAGCAGGGCTGCCGCGGCGCATCTTACGAAATGCTTATATGGGCGCAATACGCTGCGCTGCAAGCGGTCTCGCCACGCGCGCCACAATCGCGCGCGCCGCGGCGCGTTAGCTGCGCGCCAGCACGAACACGCCGATCAGGATGATGCCGATACCCACGAGCCGCTGCACGCTCAGCACCTCGCCGAACAGATACCACGCCGCGAACGCGTTGACCACGTAGCCGAGCGAGAGCATCGGGTAGGCGATCGAGACGTCCACGCGCGAGAGCCCGACGATCCACACGACCACGCTGAATACGTAGCAGGTGAGGCCGCCGAGAATCGGCACTTGTGTCGCGAGCTTCAGGCCAATGGGCAAGATGTTCGCACGGCTGAATTCGAAGTGTCCAACGGCATTGACACCCGCTTTCAGCAACAGTTGCGCACACGCGTTGAGGCCGACGCCGGCGAGGATGCAGATGAGGGAAATCGGATTCATCGGAAAGGGTGGTTCAACGGATTATCGGGTTGGGGCGGGAGCCAGGCCGCGCCGCGCAGGGGGAGCCTCGCCGGCCGGGCCGCGCCGGCTCGTGCCTGCGCGGCCCGGCCAATTATCGCCCATGCGTCAATCGGGGCCAGGGAGGGGGGCCAGCAAGCGCTCAGGATTGCGGCTTTTCAACGATCACGCGCCGCGCGTCGCGGGCGATCACCTGCATCGGCAGGCCTTGCGCGGCCAGTTCTTCGTAGCGCTTCACCGGAATCAGCGCGAGCGCATAGCGGTCGGACTTCCAGCGCGCCTCCCAGTCGGCAATGGTCGGCACCCATTTTTGTGGCTCCTCGGAGATGCCGAAGGCCAGCTCGTCGGTGACCTCGACCATCGTCATCGTATGGCGCACGTAGAAGGGCATGGTGTGGTCGAGCACGCCCACCGAGTAGAACGGCGTGTCGGGCGGCAGCTTCGCAATCGCGGCGCGCACCGCGGGCGCGAGCGGCGCGCCGGAACTCAGCGTGCCGAACACGTCGTGGCCCGTGCCCGCAATGGTCGCGAGCAGCAGCCACGCGGTGCCGAGCGCAACCGCCGGCACGCGCGCGCCGGTTTCGGGTGTGCGCTTCGCGCGGTTCAGGCGCAGGCCGGCCATGGTGACGACGAAGGCGACCGCGGCCGCGGCGAACACCCATACCTGGAACGCCCGGTAGAGCGCGTTCGGATTGCGCGCGTCGCCAAGCCGCGTGAGCACGAACGAAGCCGCCATCAGCACGACGGCGAACAGCGCGTAGCCCGCGAGGTGCCTGTTCCACTGGGCGCGCGTCATGACCGGCAGATACATGCCGATGATGAGCGCGATGGGCGGCGCGATCGGCAGAACGTAGGAAACGAGCTTCGAGTGCGAGGCGCTGAAGAACAGGAAAATGAACACCGTCCACACGAGCATCAGCATGACGGGCGAGAAACCGTTGGGCTGACGCGGCGCGCGCACCGCATGGCGCACACTCTGCACGCTCACCGAAAGCCACGGCAGGAAGCCTACCAGCATGACCGGCACGAAGTAGTAAAACGGGCCGGGGCGGTTCTGCGCGGGCGTGAGATAGCGCTGGAACTGCTGGACGATGAAGAAGAAGTTGAAGAACTCGGGGTTGCGCTGCTGCACGAGGATGAACCACGGCGAGACGATCGCGAAGAACACGATCAGGCCGCTCACGAGATAGAGGCGCTTCCAGAGCGCCCAGTCGCGCGAGACCGCCGTATAGAGCACCAGCACGGCGCCCGGCAGGATCAGGCCGACGAGGCCCTTGGACAGCACCGCCATCGCCATGGCGGCCCAGCACACCCACATCCACAGGCGCGCGTGCGTCGTGGGCAGGTTCGGGCGCTGCGCGAGCAGCAGCGCGCACAGCGTGAGCTGCATCCAGAACGCGAGGCCCATGTCTAGCGTGTTGAAGTGGCCCATCAGGTTCCAGTACGGCGCGCAGGCGAGCACGACCGCGGCGAAGAAGCCCGTGGCGGCGTTGAATACGCGCGCGCCGGTGAAGCCGATCACCAATACGCCCGCGAAGCCGGTGAGCGCCGTGTAGAGACGCGCCTGCCACTCGCCGATGCCGAACCACGCGAACGTGAGCGCGTTCATCCAGGTTTGCAGCGGGGGCTTTTCGAAGTACTTGTAGCCGTTGTAGCGCGGCGTGATCCAGTCGCCGCTCGCGAGCATTTCGCGCGCCATTTCGGCGTAGCGGCCTTCGTCGCTCGGCAGCAGGTGGCGCCAGCCGAGCGGCAGGAACCAGATCACGGCGAGGGCGAGGATCAGGAGCAGGATCGCGCTGCGGTTGAGCGGTAGCCTCGATGGCGTATCGTTCATGGGTTTCAGCCTGTTCTTGTTGCAGTCGTTGCGGTCGAGGTGCGGAGCGCGCATTGGCCGCGCGCGGCATGCGGGCCAGGTCCGGCGCGCGCTTCACACGCGGCGCGCAAGTGTACTACGCCGCTGCGCGGCGACCTGATGGCAAGCTTAAGGCGCGTCAGCTTTCGATCAGAAGCGCGGCCGCCACGCGGCGGCCTTCGGCCATGAGAATGTTGTAGGTGCGGCAGGCGGCCTTGAAGTCCATCGCCTCGACGCCGATACGCTTCGCGGCGAGCGCCGCAGTCAGGCGCGGATGCGGGAAGCGCAGCCGCTCTCCGCTGCCGAATACGACCACTTCGGGGTTCAGCGGGAGAAGCATCTCGAAGAGTTCGGGCGTGAGGGCGTCGAACGCCTGCACCGGCCAGGGGGTGACCGGCGATTCGGGCATCACGATGATGCTGCCCATATGGCGTTCGAGGTTCACTTCGACGTAGTCGGCGCCGTAACCGGTCACGGTGTTCAGCGCGGCGCTGGAGTCCTGGTGTAGTTTCAAAACGGGGTTCCGGGGTAAGGGCAGGTCGGGTGCGCAAGCGAGGGGGCGCATATCCTGTGCCGACGCCGGACTCGGCGCGAACGGCTTTGCAGCCCGCCTTGTCACCCGCTTCGCGACCCGCCTCCTGGCCGATTGCGCATTGCGGAAGTTGGTCAAAATCCGCTAAATTATAGCTTTTTAGCCGCCGCTGCGGCGGCGCCCGCGGGTAGACCGCGCCGGCAGGCCGCTACGTGCGCCATCCGCGCATCGGGCGAGGGCAGCCACAAGCTGCCGGGGCGGTATTGGGGTGGTCGGGTTGGCCAGCGCACGCTTTCTTCCGAAGCGTCGTGTGCACCCCGCGCTGCCCCTCGCAATCGTGCACGGCTTTTGTCCCGCCGGGGGCGCCCTCCGGCCCCCTTGCCTGTCTTGTCCGCCAAGGCGCCATCCGCCGGCCGGGCAACGGCATTTCAGCCTGTTCCAGCCCTTTTACCGCGTCTTACTCGCCTCTGACGCCCTGACTGATTCTCTTACCGCTTCTCTGACCGATAGCCCGCCGTGAAACCGATTCTCAAATCCAACAAGCTGCAGAACGTTTGCTACGACATCCGCGGGCCGGTGCTCGAGCACGCGAAGCGCCTCGAAGAAGAAGGCCATCGCATCATCAAGCTGAACATCGGCAATCTCGCGCCGTTCGGTTTCGACGCGCCCGACGAGGTCATTCAGGACATGATCCTGAACCTGCCGGGTTCCTCGGGGTATTCGGATTCGAAGGGCGTGTTCGCGGCGCGCAAGGCGATCATGCATTACGCGCAGCAAAAGGGCATCAAGGGCGTCGAGCTGGACGACATCTACATCGGCAACGGTGCGTCCGAACTGATCGTCATGGCCATGCAGGCGCTCCTGAACGACGGCGACGAAGTGCTGCTGCCCGCGCCCGACTATCCGCTGTGGACGGCGGCGGTGAGCCTCTCGGGCGGCACGCCCGTGCACTACATCTGCGACGAGTCGAACGCGTGGATGCCGGACCTCGACGACATCCGCTCGAAAATCACGCCGAACACGCGCGCGATCGTCGTCATCAACCCGAACAACCCCACCGGCGCGCTCTATTCGGACGACCTGCTGCGCGGCCTCGTGGCGATCGCGCGCGAGCACGGCCTGATCCTGTTCGCCGACGAGGTCTACGACAAGATCATTTACGACGACAAGACGCACACGGCGCTCGGCTCGCTCTCGGAAGACGTGATCACCGTCACGCTCAACAGCCTTTCGAAGAGCTATCGCGCGTGCGGCTACCGTGCGGGCTGGATGTTCCTCTCGGGCATGACGGGGGAAAACCGCCGCCGCTCGAAGGACTACACGGAAGGGCTCGGCATTCTCGCCTCGATGCGCCTGTGCGCGAACGTGCCGGGCCAGTACGCGATCCAGACGGCGCTGGGCGGCTACCAGAGCATCAACGAGCTGATCCACCCGGGCGGGCGCCTGTATCGCCAGCGCGAACTCGCATACAACATGCTCACGGCCATTCCGGGCGTGACCTGCGTGAAGCCGGAGGCGGCGCTGTACATGTTCCCGCGCCTCGACCCGAAGCTCTATCCGATCGAGAACGACCAGCAGTTCATCCTCGATCTGCTCCTGCAGGAGCGCGTGCTGCTCGTGCAGGGCACGGGCTTCAACTGGAAGCAGCCGGACCACTTCCGCGTGGTGTTCCTGCCGAACGTCGACGACCTGACCGATTCGATCAACCGCATCGCGCGCTTCCTCGACGGTTATCGGCAGCGGCACGGCACCTGAGCCAGTCACACGCATTCCCTTTTCAAACACTTGGACGAACACACGCTGCATGGATCCGATCAAAGTAGGTCTCTTGGGCTTCGGCACGGTGGGCAGCGGCACCTTCACGGTACTGCGCCGCAACCAGGAAGAAATCAAACGCCGCGCGGGCCGCGGCATCGAGGTGGCGCGCATTGCCGTGCGCAACCCGGCCAAGGCTACAGCGGCGCTCGGCAGTGAAGCCGGCAGCGTCGAGCTGACGACCGACTTCAACGCCGTGGTCGACGATCCCTCGATTTCGATCGTCGCCGAAATGATTGGCGGCACGACGCTGGCCAAGGATCTCGTGCTGCGCGCCATTGCCAACGGCAAGCATGTTGTCACGGCGAACAAGGCGCTGCTGGCGGTGCATGGCACCGAGATCTTCGAAGCGGCGCGCGCCAAGGGCGTGATGGTCGCGTTCGAGGCGGCGGTGGCGGGCGGCATCCCCATCATCAAGGCGCTGCGCGAAGGCCTCACGGCCAACCGCATCCAGTACATCGCCGGCATCATCAACGGCACGACGAACTACATCCTCTCGGAAATGCGTGAACGCGGGCTCGACTTCGCGACCGCATTGAAAGCCGCGCAGGAACTGGGCTACGCCGAAGCCGATCCGACCTTCGACATCGAAGGCGTGGACGCCGCGCACAAGGCCACGATCATGAGCGCGATCGCGTTCGGCGTGCCGGTGCAGTTCGACCGCGCCTACGTGGAAGGCATCAGCAAGCTCGACGCCATCGACATCAAGTACGCGGAAGAACTGGGCTATCGCATCAAGCTGCTCGGCATCGCGCGCCGCACCGATCGCGGCATCGAGCTGCGCACGCATCCCACGCTGATTCCGGCCAAGCGCCTGCTCGCCAACGTGGAAGGCGCAATGAATGCCGTGGTCGTGCACGGCGACGCCGTGGGCACGACGCTGTACTACGGCAAGGGCGCGGGCGCCGAGCCGACGGCATCCGCCGTGGTGGCCGATCTCGTCGATGTGACGCGCCTGCACACGGCCGACCCCGAGCACCGCGTGCCGCATCTGGCGTTCCAGCCAGACAGCCTTTCAAACACGCCGATCCTGCCGATCGACGAAGTCACGAGCGGCTACTACCTGCGCCTGCGGGTGGCGGACCAGACCGGCGTGATGGCGGCCATCACGCGCATCCTCGCGGACAGCGGCATCTCGATCGACGCGCTGCTGCAAAAGGAAGCGGAGCAGGTCGACGCGCAAGGCAAGGCGGAAACCGACATCATCCTGATCACGCACGAGACGCTCGAGAAGAACGTCAACGCGGCGATCGCGCAGATCGAAAAGCTCGCGACGGTGAAGTCGCAGGTCACGAAGCTGCGTATGGAAGGACTGAACTAAGGCAAGGGCTATGAATTACGTATCTACGCGCGGCGCGGGCGCCGGCGAGCATCATTCGTTTTCCGACATCCTGCTGGGCGGCCTCGCGCGCGACGGCGGCCTGTATCTGCCGGCCGACTATCCGCGGATCAGCAAGGAAGAACTGGCGCGCTGGCGCGGCCTGTCGTACGCGGATCTCGCGTTCGAGATCCTCTCGAAGTTCGCTGGCGACATTCCGGCCGAGGACCTGCGCGACATCACGCGCCGCACCTACACGGGCGAGACGTACCGCAACGTGCGCCATGGCGAAGACGCGAGCAAGATCACGCCGCTCACCACGCTCGGCGAGGAAAACGGCGCGCAGCTTTCGCTGCTCGAACTCTCGAACGGTCCGACGCTCGCGTTCAAGGACATGGCGATGCAGCTGCTCGGCAACCTGTTCGAGTACGCGCTCGCGAAGGCCGGCCAGGAGCTGAACATTCTCGGCGCGACGTCGGGCGACACCGGCAGCGCGGCTGAATACGCCATGCGCGGCAAGAAGGGCGTGCGCGTGTTCATGCTTTCGCCGCACAAGAAGATGAGCGCGTTCCAGACGGCGCAGATGTTCAGCCTGCAGGACCCGAACATCTTCAACCTGGCGGTGGAAGGCGTGTTCGACGACTGCCAGGACATCGTCAAGGCGGTTTCGAACGACCACGCGTTCAAGGCGCAGCAGAAGATCGGCACGGTCAACTCGATCAACTGGGCGCGTGTCGTGGCCCAGGTCGTGTACTACTTCGCCGGCTACTTCGCGGCGACGAAGTCGAACGACGAGCGCGTCTCGTTCACGGTGCCCTCGGGCAACTTCGGCAACGTGTGTGCGGGCCATATCGCGCGCATGATGGGCCTGCCGATCGAAAAGCTCGTGGTCGCGACCAACGAGAACGACGTGCTCGACGAGTTCTTCCGCACCGGCATTTATCGCGTGCGCGGCTCGGCCGAGACGTATCACACGACGAGCCCGAGCATGGACATCTCGAAGGCGTCGAACTTCGAGCGCTTCGTGTACGACTTGCTTGGCCGCGATCCGGCGCGCGTGACGCAGTTGTTCCGCGACGTCGAGGAGAAGGGCGGTTTCGATCTCGTGGCGAGCGGCGACTTCGTGCGCGTCGAGCAGTTCGGCTTCGTTTCGGGCAGCAGCAGCCACGACGACCGTATCGCCACGATTCGCGACATCTACTCGCGCTACAAGACGATGATCGACACTCATACGGCCGACGGCGTGAAGGTCGCCCGCGAACACCTGCAGCCGGGTGTGCCGATGATCGTGCTCGAAACCGCGCAGCCAGTGAAGTTCGGCGAGACGATTCGCGAAGCGCTGGACCGTGAGCCGGAGCGTCCGGCGGCGTTCGAAGGCCTCGAGGCGCTGCCGCAGCGCTTCGAAGTCGTGCCTGCCGACGCCCAGCGCGTGAAGGACTATATCGCCGCTCACACGGCGGACTGATCTATGCAGCCGGGGCCGGATCTGCTTGCGGTCCTGGCGCGTCGACATCTCATCAGCTTTTACGCGGCGGCGGGTTGCTCGAATCCGGCCGCGGCAACGCGCCAGCCGATCCCGCGCACTCGCACGCATTGCGCGCCAGGGATATCCACGGCATAAGGCACAGCGCGCCGGTCGCGCCGCTACAATAACGGCAGACCAACCGCTGCTGGCGGCCCCGCCGCCCAAGTCCGAGACGACCTCGATGTCCACGCCTACGTCCCCGTCTTCCGCTGCGCCGGCACCCGTGCCGCGCGCGCCGATGCTCTCCACCGCCGACGCCCTTGCCGCGCTGCTTGCCGCGGCGAAGCCGCTCGTCGGCACCGAAACGATTTCGACGTTCGACGCGTTGAACCGCGTGCTCGCCGCAGACGTCGTCTCGCCGCTCGACGTGCCGCCGATGCATACGAGCGCAATGGACGGCTACGCGGTGCGCGTGGCCGATCTCGCGCAAGGCAGCCGCCATCTTCCGGTTTCGCAGCGCATTCCCGCGGGCTACGCGCCACAGCCGCTCGCGGCGGGGACGGCGGCGCGCATCTTCACCGGCGCGACGGTGCCGCCGGGCGCGGACGCCGTGGTGATGCAGGAGCAGACCGAGGCCGCGCAAGGCGCCGTCACCTTTCTGCACGCGCCCAAGGCGGGCGAATGGATCACGGCGCAGGGCGCCGATATCCGCAAGAACACGGTGATCCTGCCGGCGGGCACGCGCCTCACGCCGGCGGCGCTCGGGCTCGCGGCGTCGGTTGGGTGCGCCACGCTCACCGTTGTGCGCCGCGTGAAGGTCGCGGTGTTCTTCACCGGCGACGAGCTGACGATGCCGGGCGAGCCGCTCAAGCCCGGCGCGATCTACAACTCGAACCGCTTCACGCTAACGGGCCTCTTGCGCAACCTCGGCTGCGAAGTCACCGACTACGGCATCGTGCCGGACCAACTCGACGTCACGCGCGCAACGCTGCGCGAGGCGGCCGCCGCCCACGACCTCATCCTTACCTCGGGTGGGGTCTCGGTCGGCGAGGAGGACCACGTGAGGCCCGCCGTCGAGGCCGAAGGCCGCATCAACCTGTGGCAGATCGCCATGAAGCCGGGCAAGCCGCTCGCGTTCGGCGCGGTGCGTCGGCTGCAGGGGGCGGCGGGCGCGGAAGCCGGCGAGGCGTTCTTCATCGGGCTGCCGGGCAACCCCGTGTCGAGTTTCGTCACCTTTCTGTTATTCGTGCGCCCGTTCCTGCTGCGGCTCGCGGGCGCGACGCAGGTGAGCCCGCGCGCGCTCTCGCTGCGCGCCGACTTTACCCAGGCGAAGAGCGACCGCCGCAACGAATTCCTGCGAGCGCGCGTGAACCAGGCTGGCGGTCTCGACCTGTTCTCGAACCAGAGTTCGGCGGTCCTCACCTCCACGGTCTGGGGCGACGGTCTCATCGACAATCCGCCCAATCATGCGATCAGCGCCGGCGAGACCGTGCGCTTTATTCCGTTCACCGAATTGCTGTACTGAAAAGCCTCGAGCGATGAAGATCCAGTTGAAATTTTTTGCGAGTGTGCGCGAGGCGCTGGGCGTCGCGGACGAAACGGTCACGCTGCCGGACGGCATCGCGACGGTCGGCGACGTGCGCGGCTGGTTGCGTGCGCGCGGCGGTGTGTGGGCCGAGACGCTGGCGGAAGGCCGCGCGCTGCGCATGGCCTGCAATCACGTGATGACGGATCCGCGCACGCGTATCACCGAGGGCTGCGAAGTGGCGTTTTTCCCGCCGGTGACGGGCGGCTGAGCGCAACAGGAGACTCACGATGCCCGTGCGCGTACAAACGGAAGATTTCGACCTCACTAGCGAGGTGGCGCAGCTGCGCGCGCGCAATCCGGCGATCGGCGCGGTGGCCTGCTTCGTCGGCACGGTGCGCGATCTGAACGACGGCAGCACGATCGCCTCGCTCGAACTCGAGCACTACCCGGGCATGACCGAGAAAGCGCTGGAGGCGATCGTCGGGCAGGCGCAGCGGCGCTGGGCGGGCATCGAGGTGCTGATCGTGCACAGGGTGGGCAAGCTCGCGCCGCTCGACCAGATCGTGCTGGTCGCGACCACCTCGAAGCATCGCGGCGACGCGTTCGCGTCCTGCGAGTTCGTCATGGACTACCTCAAGACCCAGGCGCCGTTCTGGAAGAAGGAAGAGACGGAGCAGGGCGCGCGCTGGGTCGATGCCCGCGAGAGTGACGATACGGCGCTGGCGCGCTGGGGCGTGGCCTCGGGGAATGCTTCGCGGGAATCCAGCTAGGTGCTCGTCCGTCGGGATGAGGGGCGGACTCAGCTCGCCCGCGCCCTGCCTAACGCAACTAACCGCCTATACCGGCACCTCGCCGAAAGCAGAGGTGCTCACTCTGCCGGCGTGCTCTCGTCGACATCCATCTGGCGGCCAACGAAACGGGCCGGAAACGGCTCGCCGGTCGGGCGCGTGGGCAAGTCGTGGCCGTGCCCGGCGGGGCGCCTGCGCGGCGCTACGCGATCGAGAAGCGCCTGTTGCTCAGGCGGAATCGTGTAATCCCAGCCAAAGCGGCTCAGTTGCAGGCTTTGCGCAATACGCAGCGCGGGTTCCATGAACTGCACGGCCGCAGCGGGCTCGTAGCGGGCCTGAACCGTGTCGAGGAAAAGATAGAGCCAGCGGCTGAAATGCTGCGGTTCGACGCCCGGCACCGGATCGTGCGCCTGCTGCACATTGCCGCGGTAGCTTTTGGTGCCGAGCACGAGGCTTGACCAGAAGCGGCACATCTTGGGCAGATGTTCGTCCCAGCGCCCGGCGAGCACGCCGTCGAACACCGGGCCGAGCATGACGTCGCCGCGCACGCGGTCGTAGAACGCGTAGACGAGTTCACCGATGTTCTCTTCAGTTGGCTGGGCGTGCAGCGCGGCGGCGGGGCGGGTGTCGGGG
>NZ_JAMBPS010000151.1:0-1175 GCF_024206515.1 Paraburkholderia sp. CNPSo 3281
CGATGCGCGGCGTCATCGAATTCATGAGCGACCTGCTGGGCGTGTCCATCAGCCTGGGCACCGTGCACAATGTTCACCAGCGTGCCGCGCAGCGGGCGATGGCCATCAACAACAGCATCGACCTGTCGGCCATCCGGGTGGGACTGCACGACGAGATCTTTCAGGGGACCCGGCCGGTTCTTACCGGCATCGATGCGGCTTCCACCTACTGCTATCTGCTGGCTGACGAAGACCACCGTGATGGCGATACCTGGGCCATCCATCTGCTGGACCTGCAGAGGCAGGGACTGCATCCCGACTTTACGATTGCCGACGCCGGCACGGGTCTGCGCGCAGGCCAGAAGCTCGCATGGCCCGATACCCGGGGTTCGGGGGGCAACGGAACAGCCAACCGACTTAAGCGTCGTGGCAGTTCGAGCGACCCTCGCGGCCACTGCGGGACGCCTCAATGACGAGGATTCGTATTGTTGTGCAATGTTTCGCGTCGCCTTGCATCGGTGGCAAGACATCGTCACCATTAATGGTTTTTTTGGTGGCCGATTGCCAGCAGCGGATGCGGCAATCTGTGCCTCAGCCCTCTAAACTTTTCTGAGCCGGATGCAAAGAATGCAGGTAGCGCTCCCATTGGAGGAGGCGATTCTCCATGCCAGGCAAGTGGCAGCGAATCGTCGCGTGCTTGTCGCGCTTATTGGCCAAGCCGACACATGCTGGTGGGGTGGACATATCGACAACTGGCACCCGGATGAGACGTTGTTTTCGTCGGGCGCAGCACTGAAGGGATACAGAAAGCTTGTAGATCGCTTCAAGAAGGGCAAAACGGCCAAAGCGCACGTACTGATGTTTCACAATGACGGCTCGTGCGGGGAGTGATGCTAGGTGTCGAATCAAAGTAAGAGACTCGAGGTGCAACTCCCCGGGTCTACTCACCGGGAGTGTCTGAATTTTTGTGTGCAAGGCAGATAAAAGCCTGCCGTCTGGCAGGCTCATCAATTGCATTCTACAAATGATTTCTGGTGAAGCGATCCTCGTAGAGGATCGCGAACTGGTTCATCGCGGCTTTCCAGTCATGCGCGGCACGGCTCCAGTCAGCCGTGATATTGCGCAAGGCCAGCCAGAGCAGTTTGGTCGCGGCCTCGTCCGTCGGGAAGTGCCCACGCGTCTTGACGATCTTGCGT
>NZ_JAMBPS010000152.1:0-1170 GCF_024206515.1 Paraburkholderia sp. CNPSo 3281
TTACTCGATGATCTTCGCAACCACGCCGGCGCCGACGGTACGGCCACCTTCGCGGATTGCAAAGCGCAGACCTTCTTCCATCGCGATCGGAGCGATCAGCTTCACCGTGATCGACACGTTGTCGCCCGGCATGACCATTTCCTTGTCCTTCGGCAGCTCGATCGAGCCCGTCACGTCCGTCGTACGGAAGTAGAACTGCGGACGGTAGTTGTTGAAGAACGGCGTGTGACGGCCGCCTTCGTCCTTGCTCAGCACGTACACTTCAGCCGTGAAGTGCGTGTGCGGCGTGATCGAACCCGGCTTGGCCAGCACCTGGCCACGCTCCACGTCTTCACGCTTCGTGCCGCGCAGCAGGATACCCACGTTGTCGCCTGCCTGACCCTGGTCGAGCAGCTTGCGGAACATTTCCACGCCCGTGCAGGTCGTCTTCACCGTCGGCTTGATACCGACGATTTCGATTTCCTCGCCGACCTTGACGATGCCGCGCTCGACGCGACCCGTCACCACCGTGCCGCGACCCGAGATCGAGAACACGTCTTCCACCGGCATCAGGAACGCGCCGTCAACCGCACGCTCCGGCGTCGGGATGTACGTGTCCAGTGCGTCGGCCAGGTTCATGATCGCCACTTCACCCAGTTCGCCCTTGTCGCCTTCCAGCGCCAGCTTGGCCGAACCCTTGATGATCGGCGTGTCGTCGCCCGGGAAGTCGTACTTCGACAGGAGCTCGCGCACTTCCATTTCGACCAGCTCGAGCAGCTCGGCGTCGTCGACCATGTCGCACTTGTTCAGGAACACGATGATGTAAGGCACGCCAACCTGACGGGCGAGCAGGATGTGCTCACGCGTTTGCGGCATCGGGCCGTCAGCGGCCGAGCACACCAGGATGGCGCCGTCCATCTGTGCCGCGCCCGTGATCATGTTCTTCACGTAGTCAGCGTGGCCCGGGCAGTCGACGTGTGCGTAGTGGCGGTTAGCCGTTTCGTACTCGACGTGCGCGGTGTTGATGGTAATACCACGTGCCTTTTCTTCCGGCGCTGCGTCGATCTGGTCGTACGCCTTCGCCTCGCCGCCGAACTTCGCGGTCAGAACCGTCGTGATCGCTGCCGTCAGCGTGGTCTTGCCGTGGTCAACGTGACCGATCGTGCCCACGTTCACGTGCGGCTTGGTCCG
>NZ_JAMBPS010000153.1:0-1164 GCF_024206515.1 Paraburkholderia sp. CNPSo 3281
CATGGTTGACACTTTTGGGCAACCCAACGCCCGAATCCATCCATGCCCTGGAATGTAAAAGACACCATGAGCCTCAGACAGGAATTCGTCAGTCTGGCAGCCGCACAGAGCCTGCCCTTCAGTGAGCTGTGCCGGCGTTTCAACATCAGCCGCCAGACCGGCTACAAATGGCTTGAACGCCATCGCGACGAAGGCCCGGCGGGTCTGGCCGACCGCTCGCGCCGTCCGCATCACAGCCCCACGCGTTCGCCGGATCCGCTCGTCGAGCGTGTACTGGCGCTGCGTCGGGAGTACGGCTGGGGCGGACGAAAGATCGAGCGGCGCCTGCTTGACCTGGGCCACACGCAGGTTCCGGCACCTGCCACCATCACCGAAATCCTGCGCCGTCACGGGATGATCCCCGCGCGTGAATCTGCGCAGCGCCAGCACTGGCAGCGCTTCGAACATGAGCACCCGAACTCGCTCTGGCAGATGGATTTCAAGGGCGATTTCCAGACCCTGGAGAGCGGGCGCTGTTCGCCGCTGACGGTCATCGATGATCACTCGCGCTTCAATATCGTCCTCAAGGCATGCTCGCGCACCACGACCGAAATCGTGCAGGCCGAACTGCAGCAGGCGTTTCGCTGCTACGGGCTGCCTGCGCGCATCAACACGGATAACGGCGCGCCGTGGGGCTCGCCCAGCGCGCCCGGACAGCTCACGGAGCTGGCTGTCTGGCTGATCAGGCTGGGCGTGCATGTGAGCTATAGCCGGCCTCACCACCCGCAGACCAATGGCAAGGATGAACGCTTTCACCGCTCGCTGAAGGCCGAGGTGCTGCAGCGGCACGCCTTCACCACGCATGAGCATGTCCAGCAGGAGCTGAACCGGTGGCGTCAGGTCTACAACAGCGAGCGTCCCCATGAGGCGCTCGGCATGGCCACGCCGTTGACACGCTACCGGCCCAGTCCGCGCGCGATGCCGGAGCAGCTGCCCGAGCCTGAATATGGCCCGGGCGATGAGGTGTTGCTGGTCAATTCGAGTGGTCTGGTGCGCTTGCGGGGGCAGAAACTGAAGCTCTCGATTGCGCTCAAGGGGCTGCGCGTGGCGGCCCGTCCAAAGGACGACGAAGACGGTGTATTCGAGCTCTGGTTTGCCCATCACCGTGTCGCGACACTTGACCTG
>NZ_JAMBPS010000154.1:0-1124 GCF_024206515.1 Paraburkholderia sp. CNPSo 3281
ACGCCATTGAAAGTCTGAACATGCAGTTACGCAAGATCATCAAGACCCGTGGCCACTTCCCGAACGACGAGGCGGCCATCAAGCTGCTCTGGCTGGCGCTACGCAATGTGCTGGCCAAATCCGTTCGCGCAGCCTTCGACTGGAAGTCGGCCATGAACCAGTTTGCTATCCTGTTTGGAGACCGATTCACGCAGGCGCGCGGATAATGATTCCTTTAACCGCCTCGCCCACGAAAATGCGGATAGGTTCTAGCAGGGCGGCGGCGCTTCAGTTGTCGCGACTAGGAAGTTCTTTGCACAGTGGCCTATGCTGGTCGGCATCAATTTAACACCGCGCTGAGCCATCTCCTTAATATATTGTTCCCGAGCTTCGCCGAACAAGCCTGAGCCCGAGAAGAACGCGTCGATGCGTGCTTTATGTTCCGCAGCGCCACCTCCGGCAAACTTTGCGTCCTCACCGTAGACGTCAAAAAGCGCACCTTCACGTTCCATAGCGAGGCGATTTGAGATGCTTGTCATCAGTTGTTTTCTGTACTGCCCATAGCCAGCGGTTACTGCATTTGGCATTGAGTTGAAGCGGCTGTTGAAGTGCTTCAACTGCATGCTAATGAAAGGTAGGCCGACTTGCTGCTTAGCCAATTGTGAGACAAACGTCTCCCGCAGCTGATGCACGGAAAACGTCCAGTCGTAGAAAAATTCCAGGTCGTCTATTTCTTCAAGCCATCTTATAATTTTTCCGTTCAAAGAAGCCGGGCGATAACCATGCAGAACTTCCTTTTCGGATTGCCATGGAGGGGAAAAGAGGTAAGAGCTTCCCGTGCGCTCGGTCAAGAACATTAGAATGTCGTACGAATCTTTCGTCAAATCGATTGCTAGGTAAGCACCCGGTGAAGTCATCTTGATTGCGTAAGGCTCGAAGGCGAGGATCGTGTCCATCTAAATTTTTAATGGACAGATGTACATGATGGACGAGATCGAGGTGACGCAGGAGGTCGTGCAACCGACACGACGTCGGCGGCATAGCAAGGAGTTCAAGGCGCAAGTCATCCGGGCGGCGATGCAGCCCAACGTATCGATCGCGGCGGTAGCACTGCACTATCGCTTGAATGCCAACATGCTCCGAAG
>NZ_JAMBPS010000155.1:0-1123 GCF_024206515.1 Paraburkholderia sp. CNPSo 3281
GACCACGACGGCGCTGAATGCGCTGAGCACGGCCCAGCTCGCAACGCTGGCGATCGCCTCGCTGACGACCGGTCAGGTGGCCGGTCTGAGCACGGGCCAGCTGTCGAGCCTGATTTCGAGCCAGGTCCAGCAGTTGGGTTCGGCTGACATCAAGGCGCTGAGCACCAGCCAGGTGGTGAACGGTCTGGGTTCGGCGGGCATCGCGGCACTGACGTCCAGCCAGGTCGCACAGCTCGGCACGGCGGACCTGAGCGCGCTGAACACGGCAGAAGTGCAGGCACTGGGCTCGGCGGGCATTGGCCAGCTGACGTCGTCGCAAGTGCAGTCGCTGACCTCGACGGCGCTCAACGCGCTGACGACGTCGCAGCTGGCGACGCTGTCGGTGAACCTGCTGTCGAGCGCACAGGTCTCGGGTCTGAGCACGGGCCAGCTCGCGGGACTGAGCGCGACGCAGGTGCAGCAGCTGAACTCGGCTGACCTCAAGGCGCTGAACAGCTCGCAGCTCGTGAACGGCCTCGGCACCGCAGGCATCGCCTCGCTGACCACGACGCAGGTGCAGTCGCTGACCACGACGGCGCTGAACGCGCTGAGCACGGCACAGCTGGCAACGCTGGCAATCGCCTCGCTGACGACGGGTCAGGTGGCCGGCCTGAGCACGGGCCAGCTGTCGAGCCTGATTTCGAGCCAGGTCCAGCAACTGGGTTCGGCTGATATCAAGGCGCTGAGCACCAGCCAGGTTGTAAACGGTCTGGGTTCGGCGGGCATCAAGGCACTGACGTCCAGCCAGGTCGCGCAGCTCGGCACGGCGGACCTCAACGCACTGAACACGGCAGAAGTGCAGGCACTCGGTTCGGCGGGCATTGGCCAGCTGACGTCGTCGCAAGTGCAGTCGCTGACCTCGACGGCGCTGAACGCGCTGACGACGTCGCAGCTGGCGACGCTGTCGGTGAACCTGCTGACGAGCGCACAGGTTTCGGGTCTGAGCACGGGCCAGCTCGCGGGACTGAGCGCGACGCAGGTGCAGCAGCTGAACTCGGCTGACCTGCGCGCGCTGAGCACGAGCCAGCTCGTGAACGGTCTTGGCACCGCAGGCATCGCCTCGCTGACCAGCACGCAGGTGCAG
>NZ_JAMBPS010000156.1:0-1112 GCF_024206515.1 Paraburkholderia sp. CNPSo 3281
CAGGACGGAAGCGGTGTCGCCGGCCGCTACCGTGCAACGGCTGGGAGCACGTACGCCATCACCGAGTGACAGCTTCCAGTTCTTTTCGCCCAATTCAAAGGCGACAAACAGCCTGCCGGTGATCGCGGTGTCCTGTGCTTGCAGGGTTCTCTCGGGTGCGTCCATTTGCGTGCTCCTTCCGGGAAACGGTCCAGATAAACCGTTTTACTCCTGGGGGCTTACGCGGGCTGTCCCTCATAGTATCTGAAGGTCGATTCCGTGGCCGTGAAATGCAGCATCATCAGGCGGCTCGTCGCATCGTCGACATACACCAGCAGCGTGCAGGCCGGCGCCCGCTCCTCGAACCAGCGATGGTCGCTGCCGTCGATCTGCACCAGCTCGCCCAGGCACGCGCGCCGTGCGCGTGGCTGATAGACCTTGGGCGGGCGCTGCGCGCGGGGAATCCATAACCCCGCAGCGGTCATCATCATACGCACCGTCTCGACCGACATCTCGATGCCGTGGCATTCGCGCAGCTTCTCGCACGCCAGTGTTGGCCCGAAGTCCCGGTAGCGATCCCGGATGAGTGCGGTCGCACGTTCTGCTTTGCCAGCAGGCAATTGATGATTGCCTGGACGGCCACGTTTGTGCGATACCAGACCCGCCGCGCCAGACTCCCGGTACCGGATCACCAGCCGTTCGACTTGCCGAACCGTCAAACCCAATCGCTCAGCCCCGCGGCCCGGCTTCAGGCCCATCTCGACAATCGCCTGGATGACCTTCAGCCGATCCAGTTCCCGCATCGTCATGGTGATCATCCCCGTGGCGTTCATCTCGGGCGCTCCGACAAAAGGAGCGTCCAGCATGCGCGCCGCTGGTCCTTGAAACCCGACATTTCTTATATGGTCGCCTCCCATTTGCAAGGTGATTGTGCGTGGCGAGGAGGGTGGTTGCGGACTTATATCCGGACTCGATCGCGGGCATGCCCGCCGGCCCCGATGGATTTCGCCGCAAAGGTCCTAATCTAATTAGCGGACTCGAGGTCCGAGAAATGTCTCAGGCTTGCCTTTGCGCGGTCCAACCTGTCTTGCCATCACTCAGTACACCTGTGCAACCGTGAATGGGGTTACTGC
>NZ_JAMBPS010000157.1:0-1109 GCF_024206515.1 Paraburkholderia sp. CNPSo 3281
GTGAGCAGGACGCACAGGTTGAGATCATGTGTTGTGCCGGAAACAACACAACCCCAATTGAGCAGCACACTCTTTACGCTTCTTCCCGATTGGCTGTGGCGCAGAACCCTGCGACGCAGCAACCCGTCATGCCTGATGACCATAGCGAGCTGGTCCCACCCCTTCCCATCCCGAACAGGACCGTGAAACAGCTCCACGCCGATGATAGTGCGGATTGCCCGTGTGAAAGTAGGTAATCGTCAGGCTCCTCTACAAGCGAGACCCCGGCCCTAAAAAGCCGGGGTTTTTGCTTTTCCGCTCTCCCTATAAGTGAGAGCGTTGTGGGATCGACGCCGAACAAAGTGCTTGACACGATTCGGATGTTCCCCTATAATCATCAGTTCTCTGCGGAGGGGTGCCCGAGTGGCTAAAGGGGGCAGACTGTAAATCTGTTGGCTTACGCCTACGTTGGTTCGAATCCAACCTCCTCCACCAGAATTCAGCTGTAGCAGTGTCGGATCGGTAAGGATTGCGCTAGCGGTTGCGCGATTGAAATGGCCGGCGAACCTCGCGGGTGTAGCTCAATGGTAGAGCAGAAGCCTTCCAAGCTTACGACGAGGGTTCGATTCCCTTCACCCGCTCCAGCGAAGCATTAAAGCGGTTCAGAGCAGTTTTCGCCCATGTGGCTCAGTGGTAGAGCACTCCCTTGGTAAGGGAGAGGTCGGCAGTTCGATCCTGCCCATGGGCACCAGCCGGTATCTAGCGAGCCTCAGAAGCCTCGCATCGAGCAGGCAGCAGCAAGCCAGTGATTGTTTGCGCGCCCCGCGCAACGTACGGAAAAATCCTCTTAGGAGTCGAAAATGGCCAAGGGTAAGTTTGAGCGGACCAAGCCGCACGTGAACGTGGGCACGATCGGTCACGTTGACCACGGCAAGACCACGCTGACGGCAGCGATCACGACGGTTCTGACCGCGAAGTTCGGCGGCGAGGCGAAGGCGTACGACCAGATCGACGCAGCGCCGGAAGAAAAGGCACGTGGTATTACCATCAACACCGCGCACGTCGAGTACGAAACGGCTAACCGCCACTACGCACACGTCGACTGCCCGGGCCACGCTGACTACGTGAAG
>NZ_JAMBPS010000158.1:0-1055 GCF_024206515.1 Paraburkholderia sp. CNPSo 3281
TGTACGCCCGTGATGGCGTGCCATTTGCAGGGTGCAAGTCCCTGCCGGAGTTGGCCACAGCTCCGTAGCTGAAGGTAACTGCGTCGTCGTGAGACGGGGTGGGGAGTAACCGGAGGCGAACTGTCGGTCCGTAGGCTAACGAACCTGTTTCGGCGGAGTATCGCGGCGAGCCTGCACTAAAGTGGCGAAGCCTGGAAGTAACACAGCACGCTGTCGTGGCGGACAAAGCGGTGCGGTGGCATACCACGTGATTGAGGACGGAACGATGGGAAGGTGGCACGAAGCAAGCGGGGAGACCTGCCGGCGAGGTGAACGCTGGCAGGAGTCAGAGTCCCGGTAGTACTGCACACGGAAGCGTTGAACCGTGGAGACCTGCGTCAGAGCAAAAGGCGCACTAGGGAAGCGGGGCAGGAAGGTTGATGGCAGAAGTCCGGAACGAGGCAAAGATGAAGATCGAAGCATCACCAGTGTCGGAAACGACTAAACGAGATGCAGACGCGCTGGGAAGCTGCGTGCAGCGGAAATTCGCGTCAGCCGCAATCTGGACGGACGCTATGTTGGCTGCTCTACGAAACGGAGTTAAAGGAGGTAAATGGCATAGTCTGATCGACAAGGTGTTTCGCCTGGACACGCTCGCGCTGGGATGGGCTCAGGTCAAGAAGAATGCCGGGGCGGCGGGAGTTGACCGCATGAGCGTGAATCGATTCGCGCAAGCGCGAGACCGATACCTCGCTGAACTGGCGGATGCATTGCAGGACGGTAGCTACCGCCCACAGCCGGTGCGGCGCGTCTACATACCGAAAGGTAAAGGACGCCGCCCGCTCGGCATCCCCGCTGTAAAAGACCGCGTAGTTCAAGCGGCCCTAAAGCTGGTGATCGAGCCGATCTTTGAACATGAGTTCGAGCCGAGAAGCTACGGCTTTCGCCCGGGCTTGGGCTGCAAGGATGCGCTGCGCGAGGTAGACCGGCATGTGAAAGCGGGCTACTGCTGGGTGGTCGATGCCGACCTGCAAAGCTATTTCGACTCGATTCCACACTCACCGCTTCTTGCGAGA
>NZ_JAMBPS010000159.1:0-1477 GCF_024206515.1 Paraburkholderia sp. CNPSo 3281
ACACCGCCTATTTGCACCAGAGTCCCCTTATCGAGCTTCGGTCCGATTCGCCAGCACTTCGCGCGCAAGCGACATTCACTGCGTGCATCACTCTATCGCAAACAGCTCGCCGCACGCTTTGCCGGCGTGGCATCGCTTCTCTCACCCAAGTTCCGTCCAATTTCTGGGCAAATGCACGTCCTGTACGCTCTTGCGTCTCGAATACCTTAACGTGACAACGCCGTGCGCTTGGGCCATTCGTGAAAATCTGAACAGAGCGTAGCGGAAGCGCTACGGATCTCCGGCTGCGGAACGCACCTGAAGGCACTATAATCAAGCAAACTATGCGCCACCGGTTCCCCAGCTTGAAATCACAAGAATAGCCGACGATGCACGATCAATTGTGTGAGTGGTCGTCCTGTTTGTCCAACTCCCGACGACGTATGTCGACATTGTCACGTTAGAGCGTTCTCTGAAAGTCGCAGTTGGCCTGTTGCAGAAAACAACTCCGACGAGCATTCCAGCAGGATCAGTATCACGTCTTCGGGGTCGAGCCGATCCGCACGGTCTTGCGGACTGCCCCGTAAGGGCTGCCGACGTCATGCAGCACAGCTTCGAGATCCGTCCCGACGCTGCGCCCGAGCATTCGGCAACCGGAGATCAAGCGTGGCTGGCTGGCCAACATGCAGGTCTATTGCGTGCCGAAGGTCTGGAGGCAGACGAACCGGGAAGGCGTTGCGGTGGCCCGCTGCACGGTCGCACGATTGATGAAACGGCAAGGGCTGCGTGCGGCAGTTCGCGGTAAGCGGGTCGCACGACGTAGGCCGATGCGAGTGCACCGCGCCCGCTGGATCGGGTCAATCGGCTAAACATGCGCGATTTGTAAGGAACCCACGTCATTGTTTGATAGCCGACGCAATTTCCCGCCAATGCGTCACTATGCCTGTGCTCTGGGGGCTCCGAGCGTATGCGGTCCACATGGCCCGGAAAGTGCTTTGGAACAGGACTGGAACAACCCACCGCGACAGAGGGCATTGTCACGTTGCGGACTGAGTCCGGTAACATCCGGCGATTATATAGAGGATACCTCATCAAGCAGACAGGACGGCCTCCCAGACTGCGGGCGCAGTGGTATCTTTGAGGCCGATCTTCGCGAGGCCGAACCTCCAGTGGTCTCCTCGCGCTAACCTCGTAGCGTGTGGTTTTTAGCGGGCTCCGGGCCCGCTTTTTTTTTGTGCGCCGAGCATGCGCAACAGCTTGGGGGTGAAAGTCCCCTGCCCAACCTGATGGTGGTGAAGGGCTAGTGAAACGCAAGGGCGTCGTCGTGAGGCGGGGTCTGAAGGAAGCGTGTAGCAAAGCCACGACCTGACGAACAGAAACCAGATACGAGGCCTACCCAGTCGGACGAGCGAGCAAATGATTGCGAAGTCCATAACCATCAAGGGCTGGGGTGGTAAATCTGGCAGGTGCGTGGTGAAGGCGGTTGAGCTTACCTTCT
>NZ_JAMBPS010000160.1:0-1037 GCF_024206515.1 Paraburkholderia sp. CNPSo 3281
CATCAGGTTATATTGCATATAGATGGGATCGCCCCCACTGCGCTGGAGCAGCGACTGGCTGCCCGTCCCGCTGTCCTGTATTACCTGTCCATTTTCGAGGTTCTCGACTTTCGCATATGAATCGGTCCACTTCAGCACCGGATTCAGCTTGCTCTCCCAGACGACATCACCCCAGGTCCTGTGCTTCTCATCGTCACCGTAGAACGCATAGGTGGCGCGATGAAATTTCCCCCGCATCGCTTCATGGAACGGTTTTATACTCTTCATTATTAAAGATGCGTAGGCATCCCAGTCCGCATCGATATTCTTCTTCTCCGGATCCATCGGGTTGATCAGCTTGTCATTGACGAGACTCCACCATTGCCCTCGTTGTGTGTACACCTCACGATAGGGATCCTTCACCGGCAGTGAGGTCTGCTCCTTGCCGTTCCTCAGTTTGAGCCACCCCATCCCGTACTCCACGGCCGGAAGCAGTTGCAGCGGCCCCGGAGACTGCGCAAACACCGGTGTCATCGTGGAATTGTCCGGCCCGAGGACCGGGCCGGCAGACCCTTCGCTGCCGGTCGTGACACGCTTGTAGGCTGTCGCTGACCCCGTGGTTGGCATCACGCCGTGGACGATCCCCAGTACCTTGTCACGATGCCCATCGACTTCCGAGTAATATCGTGCCACGAGCCCCCCCCATGGAATGGGTAACGATAATGACTTTCTCGCAGAGCTTGTTCTGCTTCTTGTAGTAGTCGGTAAATTCCTTGATCTTTGCCGCAAGATGTTTTGCCGAATCCGAGTTGGATTGCAGCCAGTTGTATCCGACCGCGTGAACCGGCATGTAATACTTGTATGACAGCGCAACTTCATCGTATGACAGCACACTCACGCCCGGTGCATCGGCCACAAGTTTTTTCATAAGGCTCGCCCGGAAACCTGCCTTGCACTCATGCGCATCGTTCAGTGCATTTTCCAGGAAGGGAAGGAACGTTCCATAACTCATCTTCGCCACCGTCCCCCAGCCTCGACGGCGCAGTTCCACCTCACTC
>NZ_JAMBPS010000017.1:0-139346 GCF_024206515.1 Paraburkholderia sp. CNPSo 3281
CACCGCAACGTGCGGTTGCATTACACCCCAACCTATACCTCTTGGCTGAATCAGGTGGAAAACTGGTTCTCGCGCATCCAGCGCGATGTAATTGCGCGAGGCATCTTCACCACGGTGAAGGATTTGGACCGCAAGCTGATGCGCTACATCCGCGAGCACAACAAGAATCCCAAGCCGATTAAATGGAAATACGATGATCCATCACGACGAATTCGGCCAGTGCCATTTCAATGACGCAGTCGACTAGCTATGGCGGAAATGGCTCGTATGGGCCGACGCCCGTGAGCGGAACATCGGAGCCCGTATATTGCATCGCAGGTTTCCTCCCCGTAAATCCGAAGCCGAGAGATTCACCGTTGCGGTAGCAGTAACGGTGGCACCTTGATTGGCGCGCAGGCAAGTTCTACGCGACGTATCGGGCGCGCCTTGGCTGGCGGGGCGCTTCAGCAGGACGCGTCCACGGACTCGCAGGCTTAATGCAGCCCTAACTAATCGCGCACACGAAATTCTGTGAATGAATTTCCCAGGCAGAAAATGCGAGTAGCGGAATGGGCAGCCTGCTTTGAGTGTGGCGCGTAGCGGTGCACATGTCATCAGGCTCGTCGCTGCTCTCAGAACCGCTGCCGCTTGACGGCTGCGTTCTCAGGTTCCGGCGGGCTATGGTGGTGCCAAGGTGTTCGAGGACCACGCCGCGGTCGGTGTGCTCGATGCACGCTACGACTTGAAGCACGTCCTCGCCGCAGCGCGCGCCGTCGCGCTGCGAATGCAAATTCCGAGTTGTGACCAAGGCTCATCAGTTCGCGCGAATCCATGCCGATGCAGTGTGGGCTTTGCCAGGTCATTCACTGGCAGGAAGTAGCAAGGAAAAACCGAGATTCGCGTCTGGCAGACTGGCGCAGCGTTCATGCAGCGTACGGAGGAGTGGTGCAGGGTGCGCTGGTTTGCCACCCAGGCCAGTTCGCCGCGCTGAAGTGTGCGTGCCAGCGCCTGACAGTCATGTCAGCCAGTTGCGGTGCTTTTTTGGAAAGCGCGCAGAAATGCAGTGACGGCGTCGTTTGCCCATCGGTCCCGTTGGGCTGCGGAGGCGGGGGAATCGGGGTGCGTCAGGCATTGCATCTGGGCTTCACCACGCACCATATTCACGAAGAGCGAGGCTGCAGTATCGCGTCCCATGCCACCGAGGTCCACTTCCCCTCTTGACTCGGCAGTTTCCAGCGCCTTCGCGACGGCGTTGTTCATGGCACCCGGTCCAGCTAGATAGAAACGTCTTCCAAGTTCGGGAAACCGAGGTGCTTCCGAGATAATCGCACGATACAGTGCCAGTCCATCGCGCGACAGCAAAAGCTCCAGGTACGCCTGCGCTATCGCGCTCAGGATTTTCGCGAGGCCCTTCCCAGGGAATGTGTGCTTGCAGATCGTCTTGTGAAACAGCGCACATTCGGCTTCGACGACCGATACGAATAATGCTTCCTTATTCGGGTAGTGCGAATAAACCGTCGATTTCGATACCCCTGCGGCTTGCTGGATCATGTCGGTCGTCGCCGCGCTAAAACCATTGGCCAGGAACACGGCTCTTGCTCCAGCAAGAACAATGCGTGCCTTTTCGGACTGAGTTTCTGCCCGATCGGGCGAGAGGGACTTGGAAGATGTGGTTGTCTTCGAACGCCCCGAGGAGATCGCCATGTGTTTGACCGCACCTGAAGTAAAACGGGACGATACCACAGGAACAGTCCGGGCCGAACTAGCCGGTATGTGACGAGTTTGAGTTCAAGCACCTGAAAATATGGGATGAAGCGGCGGGCCCTTGACGGTACCGAACCGCTCGGTTTAGTATCGGCTCCATCTTGTTCCTGATCCAGCGCTGCCCGGGCTATTGATCGGTCCGTAGCGTTGCGGAGCAGGTCGGTGCGATCGTGCCTGCGGTGCTGGACCGGTGTCTGGTGAGCTTTGCTTCATTGGAATTCGCGACCCGTGACCGGCTCCTGCGCAAGTTGCTAGATGAGTGAGTCATCTTTTTTTATCAAATATCTGACTTGTCAGATAAATGGCGGACTCGACGATAGTCGCCCGTCAACTTTCCGAAAGGACGCAACATGAACCCGCCGAAACCCGTTGGTACTCCGGCCCCATTGGTTGGCATGCAGTTCTTGCTGGGTACGTTCGCCGTGGCGCTTGCCACCTTCATGAACGTGCTCGACTCGTCGATCGCCAACGTCGCGATCCCGACTCTCTCTGGCGACCTCGGCGTCTCGGTCGACGAAGGCACGTGGGTCATCACGGTGTTCTCCGCGGCCAACGCGGTGGCGATTCCTCTGACCGGGTGGCTGACGCAGCGGGTTGGGCAGGTGAAGTTGTTTGTCGCGGCGATCCTGCTGTTCGTGGCGTCCTCGGCGGCCTGCGGCCTCGCGCCCAACCTGCCGGTGCTGCTGGCGGCCCGGATCGTGCAAGGCGCGGTGGCCGGTCCGTTGATCCCACTGTCGCAGGCGCTGCTGCTCGCTTCGTTTCCGAGGGAGAAAAGCGCCAGCGCGCTGTCACTGTGGTCGATGACCGCAACGGTCGGGCCGATTGCCGGCCCGGCGCTAGGCGGCTGGATCACGGACAACTACAGCTGGTCGTGGATTTTCTACATCAACGTACCGGTGGGCCTGTTTGCCGCCGCAGTAGTCTGGACGCTCTATCGCAACCGCGAAACGCCGACGCGCAAGCTTCCGATCGACAAGGTGGGGTTGCTTTCGCTCATCGTCTGGGTGGGCGCGCTGCAGATCATGCTCGACAAGGGCAAGGACCTCGCCTGGTTTGAATCTCCGACCATCTGGATACTCACGATCGTCGCGGTGCTCGGCTTTCTGTTCTTCCTGGTGTGGGAGCTGACGGAGGCCAAGCCGATCATCGATCTGCGTCTCTTTGCGCAACGCAACTTCCTGGGTGGCACGGTGGCGATTTCGGTCGCGTACGCCGTCTTCTTCGCGAACCTCGTGATCCTGCCCACCTGGATTCAGGAGTACCTGGGTTACCGGGCTGTGGATGCGGGTATCGTGACGGCACCGCTTGGTATCTTCGCTGTGCTGCTCGCCCCGGTGATGGGCAAGATCATGCCGAAGTCGGACCCGCGGGTGCTGGCCACGCTGGCCTTTCTTGGCTTTGCCGGCGTGTTCGTCATGCGTTCGTGGTACGTGACGGGCGTGGACGTCTACTGGCTGGTGCTGCCGACGCTGCTGCAGGGCATCCCGATGGCGCTGTTCTTCACGCCGCTCACCGCGATCATCCTGTCGGGTTTGCCTCACGAGAAGATACCCGCGGCCGCGGGCCTCTCGAACTTCGTGCGGGTTTTCGCGGGTGCGGTAGGTACGTCGCTCCTCAGTAACACCTGGAACGACCGCACGATCCTGCATCATTCGCAGCTTGCCGAGCAGACGGGCGCGACGAACCCGGGCTACCTGCAGGCCCTCTCCGGCATCGAGACGGCATTGCACGCGAGCCTGTTCAAGGCCCAGACGTTCTTTGAAACACAACTGGGTGCGCAGGCGGCGATGCTAGGCCTGAACGACGTTTTCTGGCTGTCGGCGCTGATCTTTATCGTCATCATTCCGCTCATCTGGGTCACGAAGCCCAGCAAGGACGGAGCCGCGAGCGCAGCAGGCGCGGGCGGGCACTAGGAACGTCACGGGGAACTCGCCATGCATCACCACACTAGCGCATCCTTCTCTGCCGTGCAAAACATCGGGTACCAACTGGCCAGGGCAGGCAACCTGGTCACTGCCGAAATGGACTTGGCCCTGAAGGACCTTCGTATCACCAGCCGGCAGCTGGGCATCCTCCTCGCAATGCAGCACCGCTCGGCCGCCACGCCGGTTGAGCTCGCGAAGATGCTGTCGATCGACGCGGGCCTGATGACGCGGATGCTCGACAAGCTGGAAGCGAACGACTTGCTCAAGCGTTCGCGCAGCACGTGCGATCGCCGTAGGGTCAACCATCGTGCTGATGGAGAGGGGGCACGAAGTCGCGGCCGCAGTTCCTGAGTATGCGCCCAAGACGCTGAATGGGCGCCTGAAGCGATTCACGAACGCGGAGTTCGAAGAGCTGGGCCGCCTCCTGCAGAAGTTCCTTGGAGAGTGAGCGCTATCGCGTGTCATCCATTTTTTTTAGTCATAAATCTGATAGGTCAGAAAATGAAGGTGCAGATTAAAAGGCGCGACAGCAGCCTCCTCGCGATGAAAGGGGGGCTCTCGGTGACGCTGGCGGTGCTTTCAGCCTGCGTGAATTATGCGGGCATCCACAGTGACAAGCATATGGCGCAGCCGCAACAGCTCGAGACGACCCAAAGCCTGCCCGCCGAGCAAGGTCACTGGCCGGCTGCCGACTGGGTCGACCAGTTCGGCGACGCACAGCTCAAGGCGCTGATTGCCGAAGCGCTGCAAGGCAGCCCGACGATCGAGGAGGCACGCGCACGCGTTGCCGAAGCGCAGGCTTATAGCCAGACCGCGAAGGCGGCCACGCTGCCGCGCGTCGACGCGGACTACTCACTGACCCGCCAGGAGTTCAGCGGCACCACGGTAGTCCCGCCTCCGTATCGGGGAGGCTGGGCGACAGAAAACAAGGGCCTGCTGAGCGCTTCGTATGATCTCGACCTGTGGGGCAAGAACCGCGAGGCGCTCAAGGCGGCCGTGTCGCAGGAGCAGGCGAGTTTGGCTGACGAGGAGCTCGTCAAGCTCACGCTGGACACCGCGATTGCACGCACCTATAACGACTTGGCTCGCCTCTACGCATTGCGCGATATAGCGCAACAGGAAGTGGGGCGCCGCAAGCTGATCGACCGTATCACGGCAAACCGTATCGCGACAGGCCTCGACACCGAAGTGGAGCGCAAGACCGCGCAAGCGAATCTCACTGCGAGCCAGGGCAATCTCGCCGCCCTCGACGGCAGCATCCTGACAACGCGCTATCAATTGGCCGCGCTGTTGGGCAAGGGCCCGGACCGGGGGCTGGCGATCGCGCGGCCGGCGCTCGGCGTTGGCGACGAAGTGCGTCTTCCGGACAACCTGCCCGCCGATCTGGTGAGCCGGCGCCCGGACATTGTCGCGGCACGCTGGCGTGTCGACGCGATTACGCACGAAGTGAAGGAAGCGAAAGCCGAGTTCTATCCGGACATCAACCTGAGCGCGGCGATTGGGCTCGACGCGTTCGGTTTCGGCCAGTTCCTGAATGCCGCTAGCCGCACCATGTCGGCGGGACCGGCAATCCACCTGCCAATCTTCGACGCGGGTGAGTTGCGTGCGAAATTGAGGGGCCGCTACGCCGAGTTCGACTATGCGGTGGCAGCCTATAACCAGACGCTCGTGCACGCGCTTTTCGATGTGGCCACCCAGCTTGCGCAGATCCGCTCGAGCGATGTGCAGCTCGTCGATGCCGTGGCTACGCAGCAGTCCGCCAAGGGCGCCGATGATCTGGCGATCACGCAGTACAAGGCCGGCCTCACCAACCAGCTCACCGTGCTCAACGCCGATGTCACGGCCCTGAGCGCCGAACAGTCTGTCGCCAACCTGCAGATGAGCCGCCGCGACCAGCAGATCGCGCTCGCCTCGGCACTCGGCGGTGGCTACGTCGACACGTCTTCCGATGCTACACGCAGCGCGGATGCCTCTGTGCACGCAAACCCTGTCGTTGCCGCGCATTGAAGCGTCGTATTCATAAGATTATCCGGAGAACTGAAATGAGTGAAAGCAACATCGCCGAGCGCACGGACGCTCGCCAGAGCCAGCCGAACAGCGATGGTTCAAACGCTACCCCAGCAGGTGCCGAACAGAACGCTACGCAGCCCGCCTCTTCGGGCAAGCGCAAGTTATGGCTCGCGCTGCTGGGCATCGGCACGGTCGTCGCGGGTGCGGCATATGGTTCGTATTACTTCACCGTTGGGCAATATCACGAGTCCACCGACGACGCCTATGTCAACGGTAACCTCGTCCTGCTCACACCGCAGGTGACCGGCACGGTCAACGCCGTCAACACGGACGACACGCAGATCGTCAAAGTGGGCGAGCCGGTCGTGACGCTGGATCCGGCCGATTCGAGGATCACGCTGCTGAAGGCCGAGGCAGCATTGGGGCAGGCCGTGCGCAAGGTGAGCACGCTCTACGTCAACAACGACTATTACGCGGCCAACATCGCGCAGCGCGAATCGGACCTCGTGCGAGCGAAGCAGGATTTGCAGCGCCGGATCGCAGTCGCGAATACCGGGGCGGTGTCGGCGGAAGATGTCTCGCACGCTCAAGACACGGTGAATGCGACGCAGGCCGCGCTCGACGCGGCTCGCCAGCAGGCAATGTCGAACCTTGCCTTGACCGACCGCACGTCGATCGAACAGCACCCGGACGTGCAGGCCGCAGCCACGAAGGTTCGCGACGCATACCTCAACTATGCGCGCAACGTGTTGCCCGCGCCGGTGACAGGGTACGTCGCACAGCGCTCCGTGCAGGTGGGCCAGCGTGTCGCTCCGGGTACGCCGCTGCTGTCGATCGTGCCGCTCGACGGCGTCTGGGTCGACGCGAACTTCAAGGAAGTGCAGCTACGCCGGATGCGCATCGGCCAGCCGGTCACGATGACGGCAGACGTCTACGGTTCTAGCGTGGTGTACCACGGACGCGTGATCGGCTTCTCGGCGGGCTCGGGCAGCGCGTTCGCGACCTTGCCCGCGCAGAACGCGACCGGCAACTGGATCAAGATCGTGCAGCGGCTCCCTGTGCGCATCCAGCTCGACCCGAAGGAGCTCGAGGCGCATCCGCTGCGTATCGGGCTCTCAATGGACGTCGACGTGGAGACGCGCAACGACGACGGAACGCAGCTTGGCGCGGCGGTGAAAACGACCTATCACACCGACGTGTTCGCCCAGTACGGCGCACAGGCCGACGCTGAGATCGCGAGGATCGTCGAGCAGAACGAAGTGGTGGCGCAGATCAAGGCGGTGCAGCCGGCTGCGAAGAACGTAGCGATGAGGATCACGCCGGCCACGCTGGCGGCCCGCTGATCAACGGGGCATTAGAGCTCGGTTGAAGTTTGATTCGGAGGATCCGACAGTGGACAGGTTGCAAACAATGCGAATATTCACCCAAGTTGCAGAAGAGGGTAGCTTTACCGGCGCTGCGAGACGCATGGACACATCAACTCCCATCGTTTCGCGCGCAGTCGGACGCCTGGAAGCCTATCTGGGTATCCGCCTGATCAATCGCAGCACCCGAAGCTTCTCGCTGACCGAATCGGGGGAACGTTATTTACAGCGTTGCCAGCGAATTCTCGCCGAACTCGAGCAGGCGGAGGCTGAAGCGGCGGACGCACAGGTTCACCCGTCCGGCCGCTTACGCGTTCATGCGATGCCGGCCTTCGGGCAGACTTATCTGGTGCCGGCCGTCATGAGCTATCAGCAGCGCTATCCGTCCGTCTCGATCGATCTGACGCTGTCCGGGCATGCACCCAATATCGTCGACGAAGGTTACGACGTCGCCATCCAGATGAGTACCGCCTTGTTACCGGACTCGGCGCTCGTGTCGCAACGCCTGGGCACGCTGTACAGCGTGCTGTGCGCGTCGCCGGCCTATCTGCGCAAGCACGGCACGCCAGGCCGCGCTGCCACACTGGCGCACCATGCTCGCCTGCAACTGGTCACGTCTCTCTTCCCGCGAGATCGCTGGGAGCTGGACGGACCGGATGGCCGGGAAACAGTCGAGCTTCCGCCAACGGCCTTTCAGGTTAACACTCCGGATGCGCTCGTCACAGCACTGCGCGAGTGCAGGGGGATTGGCGCTCTGCCGATGCCATCGGCCGTACCCGCCCTGGAAAGCGGTGCGCTCGTACGGGTGTTGCCGCGCTATCAACTCCAGACGCTCAACGCCTATGTCGTGTATCCCTCGCGGCAATACCTCAGCGCCAAGGTCGGGACATTCGTCGAGTTCCTGCGGGAGGTGGTGCCGAAGGCGTTGGCTGCCGACCACACGGCCTTAAGTTGAAGTACCGGTTGAACTACGGGAATCGTATGCGCTTTCGAAGCCCGCCAGGACGTCGCGCACGTTGGTGCGGAGATGCATCGCATTCGCTAGCGGCAATTCGACCTACCCGCACTCCGCTTGAGGACATCACTGCTGCCTCTGTCTGGAGTGCTGTCCTTTTCGATTGGTAACGTATGTATATTTATAAGAGGCATCGCAGACTCGCCATCTATTTGCACCAGATCCAAGTGATGTTGGCATCTTGCTGCGGAGCGTGAATTGATACGCTTGGCGTAATGAACTGATTCGTTCTCGAGTATTGCGTACACCGGTGCTACTCGCTACTTTGTGGGAAAGCACATAAAGCGTCTGCGTGGCACGCAACAGGCTTGCTTTTCGTAATGTCACCCCCTGATTCTCGCAGAGTTTCCGACGCAAGCGAACTTCGTTATGTATCCGCAAACGTGCGTTAATGCGCTGATTGACGCGGCGTATTGATTGCCCACGGAGAAAATACCAGTGAAAGTCTCTAATTTGCTTCGATGTATCGCTGCCGGTACAGTCCTCGTCTCAAATGTGATCTACGCACACGAGATCGGTGCCAGCCTCGATTGTCATCTTGGTCCGCACGAATTCATCGAACAGCTGGTAGAAGCAAAGGAAATCGATCCGCGGGCGATGAAAGTGTCGGACGACTCGGTCAACGCGTATCGGCTGAAACCAAACCAGAACTTGACTGCACTCGGATTCAAAGTCCGAGCTGTCTTTGGCTTCTCGCCGAACGATGGCCTGTTCAGCCGGAAGAGCGGCGGAGGCGAAGCGTCCCACCAGGTCTATGGGGTTGTCGTAATGGCAGGGGAAGAGGCGGTTAGTGAACGCATTCGCGAAATGGGAAGCCCGGCGACAGTGAAGGAAGTCATGCCGCTCGTCATGTCGGCCGTCGTTTGTGAGAATTAGTTCACCTTCGGTCGCCCGATGCTACGCCAGCCACTTAACAACCTTCCACTCCTTCGTTCGACCTGCATTCACTCGAAGGTACCGCCGCTGGGTTCAGTCGACTGCGCCGGGTTTCGGTAACGTTCTCGCGACTACGATCATGCTTGGAACCTGCGCCATCACGCGTTTTGCAGCGGTCGGCCATTTCAACTCTTACGCCGCTGCGTCGAGAGCAAGCGCATCTCCAACGGCAGGAAGAAGGGAGAAGGCAACGCAAAGAATGGCAACAAGTATCTTTCGTGGGCCTTCATCGAAGCCGCGGCGGTGGCGCTGCGCTGTTGCCCTTGGCCAGACGCTTTTATGAGCGCAAGAAGGCCAAGCGGCTCCCGGTGGTCTCAATGAAGGCCTTGGCACACAAGCTTGCGCGCGCCGCTTTTTACATGATGCGAGACCACAAGCCATTGGAGATTCAGCGATGCTTCGGTTAGGTTTGGCGAGGGTCACGAGCCCAGTAAATGTGCTGATACACAACCAGTGAATTGATTGGGCCGCGACCCCGGCCATCCCGCTTCTTGACCTAATCATCGTTGCCCGAAGTCTCCACGCTTGCCTGGCAGCCCGAGCCATCGAGGTTGCCTCCTTATGCGTCTGGCTTCCCTCACCACGCTGACCCGCAACGGTTTAGCCGACGGTCGAGATCTGCTTCTTTCCCCGATGGAAAAGTGTCCGTGAGGTCTCTTCCATAGAGCGAACAGTTTCGTCGGTGTACTGTGATCCAACAAAATTCGTGGGGCACCAAGTAATACCCGGGGTAACGGGCCGGCGATGCAGCCGATTTAACGGGACCCAAGGCGGTTGAGCTAGTCAATAGTCACGGTTGGGCCAATGCGCGAGCCTGCTGCCATCGCTTGTTCGTTGCGATGAGGTGGCCAAGGCAGCCGCGCTTCTCGAAATTGAGAATCAGCGTTTCATCTCCGGCCGCTACCTTCCGGTGAAAGGAGGCCTTGCATGAAGTGAATGCAACGAACACAAGCAGCGCTCATGTGTACGAGAGCGATTATTTCGCAATTATACGATTTATCTAACCGAGGAGGTATTTAGTAGTGGAGACAATTGGATTGAGTCATATGGGACGGGGCATCCACGGCGGACTGATCGCCGATGAAGCCGTTCACGAGGAATGCCGCGACATCAAAAATTATCAGTGCAGTGCTGATATGGAGGTTAACTCATGGCTGTCGCATTGATTACGGGAGCCAGCCGGGGCATCGGTGCTGTGATTGCATCGACCTTGGCTGAACACGGGTACAGGGTGGTCGTCAACCATCGCAACAGTGCACCGCAGGCTGAAGACGTGGTTCGGACCATCACCGCGTCGGGTGGCGAAGCTGTGGCGATCAAAGCCGACGTCACCGCGCCTGAGGACGTCGCCGCTATGGTCGAGGAAGTCAATCAGCGGTGGGGCGGGATCGATGTACTCGTGCACAACGCGTTGACGCCGTATGCCGTCACCTCGTTCGCCAAGCTGAGCTGGGAGCAACTCGGCGGCAAGCTGGATTCAGAGCTCCATGCCGCCTTCCTGACCACGAAGGCCGTCGTGCCGGGCATGATTGCTCGTGGCCGCGGGCGGCTGATCTACCTGAGCGCCTTGTTGTCGCGTCGTCCGCGTGACGGAATGATCACGCTGGGCACCGCCAAGGCGGCCATGGACCAGTTCGTCCGATACGTCGCTTTGGAGCTCGCGCAGCACGGGATTACAGCCAACATCGTCGCACCGACTACCGTGGAGGGCGCCACTTCGACGGAGCTGGTTTCGCCCGAACGGTTGCGCGCGATTGCCGCGGCCATACCGATGCAACGGCTCGCCCGGCCGAACGAGGTAGCCAATACGGTGGCGTTCCTGGCAAGCGACGGCTCGGGCTTCACCACCGGCCACTACCTTCCTGTGAGCGGGGGCATGGGGATGGAGTGAGCTCGCCGAGCACGCGATTCGCCAAAAGACGGCGAGCGGAGCGATCTCGCCAAAGCACTCGATGAATCTGATAGAGGAGTTATTGCCAATGCTCTCGATCGACCTGACTTATGTGGGAAGTGGTATTCACGAAGAACTGATCGCACATGTAGCCGATCAGGAGGGATATTTCGAAGACGAAGGTGTCCACGTTGCACTGCGCGATGGAGCTGTCTGGCCGGGCGAACGCGTGCGCGCCGGCGCGACCATCGGTCTGGGCCGTGCTCTATTATCGCGACTCACTGATGGCATCCCATGGACGGTGCTCACCGCCAACACCCATCGTCCCCTGTTCTGGTTCGTGGGGCGTGGCGAGGTGAAGTCCATGGATGATCTGCGAGGGCGCCGGCTCGCGGTCCACGCGGCTCACACCGCCCCCGGGTGTTTTGCGCGAATCGTCCTGCGCAAGCACGGTCTGGATCCCGATCGCGATGTGCAGTGCGTGGAGCGAATCCCGGCTGACTACCAGATGGACCTGCGACGCCTTCGTGAAGGGTCGATCGACGCGGCCTACGTGGGCAGCACGCTGGCGCCCGAGCAGGTCGCCGCCGAGGAGGGCTTTTCGGTGCTTTCCTGGGTGGGCGACCACCTGCGAATTCCCACAGTTGGAATCGCTGTGGATACTTCTCGCATCCCGCTCGACGATCCCGCCCTCCAGGCGCTGGTGCGGGCCAACAAACGGGCCCTCCAGACGATTGCCGAGCAACCGCGTCTGGCTGTCAAACACATCGCGTCGCTCCTTAATCGATTGACCATCGAGGAAGCGCAGCAGCACTACGAACGTTACGTTCGGCCCTGGTTCACCGCCGACGGCCGGGTGGACCCCCACGCCGTTCATGAAGGGGTTGCTGCTGTCGCCACCGAAATCGGCCTTTCCGCGGCAGCCGCTGACCAGATGTATCGGCCAGCGATGTGATCGAACCACGCCGTCAAGCAGGAAGACGAAGACGACTTGGCCCGCAGTGAAACGGTGCATGTCTCTCCTCGTACAGGTGATCGGACGCCGGCGCTCACGAATGAATAAGGTCTTGATGCGACCGGTATCCGAAAACTGTCGATGACCAAAGCTGAAGTAAATCTGAGCACATCCACGCCTTAAAGTCGAAAACGAATCGAACGCCGTTTTCACTGTCGATCAGACGTGGTGCCTGGGGATCCTCAACGCACCACGGTTCACGCCTGACACTCAATCTGCTGTTTTTGAAGTCTCTGCTCCTATGCGCCCGTCCAGCCGGATGCGTAGATTCCGTCATATTAATTAGCAATGCGATGCAAAATGAAGGAGGCAAAGTCAATGGAGATTAGTGGCTTGAAGCTTGCGGCGTCGGCCATTTTGCTGTTCTATGGTTCCGCTGCCTGCGCACAGTCGAGTGTCACCCTATATGGCTTGGTGGACGCAGGAGTCGCGTATTCCAGCAAGACGGCGAATTCAACTGGAAGCAACGCTGGAAAGACGTTCGCGATGGTTGATAGCGGCGTGGGCCCATCATTTTTTGGCATGGTGGGGAAGGAGAACCTCGGTTCAGGAATGCAAGCGGAGTTCACGCTCGCGAGTGGGATCAGCCTGGCCAACGGCGGGTTCAAGAACTCCAACGGCAATTTCTTCGGGCAACAGGCCTGGGTGGGGCTCCGCGGCCTCTTCGGCGAGTTTAAGGGTGGGGTACAGTTTTCACCGTTTTACCTTGCGTTGTATGAATCGGATCCGCGTCAGTTTTCTGAGTTTGGCAGCGGCCTTGTGCAGTACTGCAGCAATGTATTCGTTACGGGTGCGTTCAATTCCAATGCTGTGTCGTATACAAGCCCAGAACTGGCGGGCTTTCAGAGTAGCGTTATGCTTGCCCTGGGCGGTGAGGCAGGCGATTTTTCTGCAGGGCGTCAGTGGTCCGCAAGCCTGAAGTATCAGAACGGCACGGCTCTGATCAATGCGGCGATCTATGACGGTAATAGTGGCGGAACGGTCCAGACTCCGTATCCGAGTACCATCGAATTCGAGGGGCGAACTGTGGGCGTTGCCTATACGTTCGGGTCATTGACCGTGAAGGGTGCGTTTGTCAATTTCAAGGTCGCGGGCTCGCATAACAACAACATCTACGGCGGAGGCTTCAAATATCAGGTGACGCCTTTCGTTGATGTGAATTCGGGCGTGTGGTACACCAGCGATCGCGACAACAGCGCCAATCACTCGCTGATGGCGGCAGCGGGAACGGACTACTTTCTATCCAGGCGAACAATGCTGTACTTTCAGATCGGAATGGTTTCGAACCACGGTGACATGAAGACCGGTCTTGCCGTATCTAGCCTCAGCTTCCTGAGCGGCGCACCCGGTACCACCGTTGGGGGAAATCTTGGGATAAGGCATACATTCTAGGACCGTAGCCAGGGTGCGGAACGCATTTTCCTCATGACTTGCGAGCATCGCAGCCGATTAGACGCTTGCCCGGGGCTTCAATCGGCCGAGCGTTCGACGGACGCCATGTGGTTCAAGATTCCGGGCCGCAACGCATAGCTTGCCGTAAGCTACGTCGAAGCCTGCCGGAAAGGCGCGACGGTGTCGACAAATTGCATGGTGACATGTGTGCCAGGCTCAAAATCAGCATGCCGAATTAAACCGCGGTGATAGCCCTCATCTCCCCGTATTTTCACATGTGCCGGATGCTTGACGCCGTGCCGGCTACGCAGATGAACCGAATACCGCCCATCGCGGGGTACGCACATACCGGGCGGCAAGAGCAATTCGCCGCGGGACCCCACTTTGCATTCCAGTTCGTGATACCTGCCGAGCAGTCGCGCCGAGCTTCGCACGTCACCATCGAGGACGAGACGGCGAATAACCGTCGACGAGGCTGGTTCAGCACCAAGGTCATCGAATGCGGCACGCAATGGTACAGGATACACACTGAAATTCGCGGCCTTTCCAAGCCGCGACAGATAGTCGATCGTCCCCGTGCGTGCCTTCCCACACACGAAGTTCGCGCCTACCACCAGTGCACGGATCCCCAGGCGGTCGATGAGCGTCTGCGACACAAAATCGTCTGCTGACTGTTCGCGTCGATGCTGATCGAAGGGCATCACACACACGTGATCGACGCACCCCGTCGCCGCGAGGAGTTCAAGGCGACGCTCGACGCACACGAGCATGGGGGGGGCCTTGTCCGGTTGAAGCACTCGTCGTGGATGCGGGTCGAACGTCACGACGACCGCGGGCACCCCGAGGTGTTCCGCCGTTTCGCGCAGCATCTCCAGCACGCGCCGATGACCGCGATGCACGCCGTCGAAGACGCCAATCGAAACCACACATCCCTGTTTCAACGAAATCATGATCGCGCTCCATGCCGAGTGTGTGAGCGGATCATAGAAGGCTATCAAGGCGAGGGCCATCCACCGGATAGAACAGTCTCATTGACGCACAGGCACAGTTCGTCAGATGTCGACCTTGCAAAAAGCTGCTTCATGACATCGCGAATCCACTGATTTCCGGGATCGCGATGTACGCGGTCATGCCAGTACTGAGAAATCTCAATATTCGGAAAATCAAGCGGAGGCTCGACGAGTTGCAGGCCGCAGCCTCGGGCCAGACCGAGCGCAAGCGCGCGTGGAATCGTCGCAATGGCGTCCGTGCGCCGTGCGATCAACGCAGCGGACGAGAACGTCGGCACGCGGCACGCGATGTTCTCGGGTGGCACATACGCCTCAAGCAGGCGTTCGACGGACAGACGCTCATGCCCCGTGCCGGCAGCCGACACGACCGCATGCTTCTCGGCGATGAACGTCTCGAGTGTCGGCGTGGCTCCGACACGCGGGTGGTCACTGCGAGTTACGCAAGCAAAGCTCTCCGTCCACAGGGGAAAACGCCGGATGCCTGTCACTAGTGAAGGGAACGAGCCGATCGCGATATCGATCAAGCCCGACTCCAGCCATAGATCCAGATGCTGCGCGTCGCAGTGGATGGCCTGCACACGCACGCGCGGCGCGTGCTCGCCGAGATAGTTGAGCAGCGGCGGAAGCATGTTCACGACGCCGGCATCGACCACATTGATCGTGAACATTCGGTCTGAGGTCGCCGGATTGAACGCAGCATGTGACGAGCGCAGTTGCCGGAAGTGGTCAAGAAGCGATTTGACGGGTTCCGCGAGCTCAAGCGCTTTTGGCGTCGGCTCCATGCGCATCGACACGCGAATGAAAAGCGGGTCACCGAAATACACCCGCAACTGCGCGAGTGTCTTGCTCAGTGCGGACGGTGTGACGTTCAGCACATACGCGGCTTTCGTAATGCTGTGCTCGGTCATCAGCACATCGAAAACCCGAAGGTGATTGAAGTCGAGATCCCCTTCGTTCCGTTGCGGAAAAGTGTCCATGAGGCCGTTTCCATAGAGATAGCGGTTTAGTCGAGGTACTGTAGCTCAAACAAAACGTGCGAACACTGGGCAATACCCCGGGGCACGAGATGCAGCCGGTTTGACCGTCCCTCGCACACATCCGAATTTCCGAGGCCGCAGAAAAGGAGACATACGATGAATCAAGCGCCACATCAGCCGACGGTTGCAGGCGCACCTGTGCATTACGAACATTCCGACGAATCGTCTTTTATCGATGCAACGGAGTTCCGTGAAGCGCTTGCCCATGCCGCGACGGCCGTCACCGTGATCGCCACGGACGGACCTGCGGGCAAAGCGGGTGTGACCTGTTCCGCTGTCTGCTCCGTTAGCGACGCGCCGCCCACGATTCTTTTCTGTGTGAACCGGCGAAGCGCCGCAAACAGCGTCATCAAGTCGAACGGTCTTCTGTCGGTGAACTGGCTAAGCGCCCATCAAGCGGGCATTTCTCAGCTCTTTGCCGGCATTGGCCATGTGCCGATGCTGGAGCGCTTCAGCGATGCGCGCTGGCAAGAGTCCGCACATGGCATTCCGTATCGCACCGATGCCCTCGTAGCACTCGATTGCCGTATTGCCTCGGCAACGGAAATCGGCACGCACAGTGTCTTTATCGCACGTGTGCTGAATGCACGGCGTACAAGCGGGGTCGAGCCGCTTGTCTATTGCAGGCGTGCATATGCAACGACGCGTCCCACGCAATCCTGATCACCCTGAAATTGACCACCAACGGAGTAACCTATGATCCGCACAGGAAAGCAGTATCTCGAGTCGCTGAACGATGGACGCAACGTCTGGGTCGGTAACGAGAAAATCGACAATATCGCGACTCACCCCAAAACGCGCGGCTACGCAAAAGTTCACGCCGATTTCTACGATCTCCACCATCGCGAAGACCTTCGGGACGTGCTCACCTTCGTGGATGAGAACGGCGAGCGCCGTTCGATGCAATGGTTCGCGCACCGCAACAAGGACGAGTTGCGCCGCAAGCGCAAGTATCATGAGACGATCATGCGGGAACTGGCGGGCGCATCTTTCCCGCGCACGCCCGACGTCAACAACTATGTGCTGATGACTTACGCAGACGACCCGACGCCGTGGGAGACGCAGGCCATCGGCGCGGAAGGGAAAAACCTCGCGAAGAACATCATAGAATTCGTGCAACACGCGAAGGACAACGACCTGAATTGCGCACCACAATTCGTCGATCCGCAAATGGATCGATCAGGCCCCGAAGCGCAGGCGAAGTCGCCCGGACTGCGCATCGTGAAGAAAGATGAGCGCGGCATTACTGTCACCGGCGTCAAGGCGATCGGCACGGGTGTCCCGTTTGCGGACTGGATTCATATCGGCGTCTTCTTCCGTCCGGGTATTCCGGGCGAACAGATCATCTTTGCCGCCACGCCCGTGAATACGAAAGGCGTGACTATCGTTTGCCGCGAGAGCACCGTAAGGGACGATGAGACGGAGCATCCGCTCGCCGCGCAAGGCGACGAACTCGACGGCGTGACCGTGTTTGACAACGTCTTCATTCCGTGGAGCCATGTGTTCCACATCGGCAACCCGGAGCATGCCAAGCTTTATCCGCAACGCGTCTTCGACTGGCTCCATTATGCCGCGCTGATTCGCCAGGTGGTACGTGCCGAGCTGATGGCGGGCCTCGCGGTGCTGATCACCGAGCACATCGGCACGAACAAGATTCCGCAGGTGCAGACGCGCGTTGCGAAGCTGATCGGCTTCCATCAGGCGACGCTCGCCCATATGATCGCTGCCGAAGAACTCGGTTTTCATACACCGGGTGGGCACTATAAGCCGAATATTCTGATTTACGACTTCGGGCGCGCGTATTACCTCGAACACTTCTCGTCGATGATCTACGAACTCGTGGATCTGTGCGGGCGCAGCGCGCTGATTTTCCCAACCGAAGCGCAGTGGAAGGACTCGAAGCTTGGCCCGTGGCTCGAGCGCATGAACAGCGGCCCGACGGGCAAGCCGTATGACCGCATAAAGATCGGACGCGTCGTGCGCGATCTGTTCCTCTCAGAATGGGGCGGCCGCCTTTTCATGTTCGAGAACTTCAATGGCACGCCACTGCAGACAATTCGCTCGCTGACGATGCAGCGTGCGGAGTTCGCCGCTTCTGGCCCGTACGGCATGCTGGCATCAAAGGTGTGTGGCATCGAACAAGGCGGCAACGAACTGGCGACGGAGTATGCCAGCTCCGCAGACTACGCGAAGGCTCAGGATAGCGCGCGCCGCCAGGAGCAACTCGCAATGCGCAGTGTAGTGACGGTCTAACGAAGGACGGCGTGCGGCCCGTTGTGCGTCGCACGCCCGTGAGGCCTGACCATTTGGAGACAGCATGAGAAACGTCGACGAAGACACCATTACGCAGATCGTAATCTCGCGTCACGCAGAGGCTCCAGATTCGCGGCTCAAACGGATCATGACGGGCATCGTCCAGCATCTCCACGCGTTTGCCCGCGACGTCGAGCTGACCGAGGATGAGTTGTATCAGGGCATACGGTTCCTCACAGACGTCGGCCATATCACCGACGAAAAGCGGCAGGAGTTCATCCTGTTGTCGGATGCGCTGGGCCTGTCGATGTTGGTGACAGCGCTTAACAATCACAAGCCGGCAGGCTGTACGGAGTCGACGGTATTGGGGCCTTTCTTCGTCGCAAACTCGCCGGACTACGAGAACGGCCATGACGTAGCGAACGGCGCGAAGGGGGAGCCGTGTTTCGTGACCGGACGGGTGAGGGGGCTCGCCGGCGAGCCGGTCCCCGATGCGCGCGTCGAAGTCTGGCAGGCCGATTCGGATGGTCTCTATGATGTGCAGTACGACGGGGCGGCCACCCAGGGTCGCGGCACATTGCGCAGCCTTGAGGACGGGTCATTCCACTTCCGTTCGGTCACGGCGGAGTCCTACCCGATTCCGTACGACGGGCCGGTTGGCCGGATGCTGACGGCACTTGGCCGGCATCCGTGGCGGCCCGCGCATTTGCACTTCATGATTGAAGCGCGCGGTTACGAACGGCTCATCACGCATATATTTCGCGCAGGCGATCGATACCTTGACTCCGACGCGGTGTTTGGCGTGCGCTCTTCGCTGATTGCGGACTGGATGCACCACGAACGGGGCAGGGCGCCCGATGGCACCGACAACGACACGCCGTTTAGCACACTCGATTTTACTTTCGTTCTGAACCGCACCAACCCCACGCGGGCCTGATCGCTGTTTGCTATGGATGACGAACATGTCGGATACACTTCGTGCGGATGCACTGGATACGCTATTTCGCAGCGCCCGTTCACAAAATGGCTGGATCGACAAGCCGGTGACCGATGGGCAGTTGCGCGCGCTTTACGATCTGGCCGCATACGGTCCAACGAGCATGAATACTACGCCAGCGCGCTTCCTATTTCTGCGTACGCCCCAAGCGAAGGCGCGCTTGCTTCCGGCGTTGGCACCGGGGAATATTGAAAAAACGCGTGCCGCCCCGGTGTGTGTGATCGTCGCGTACGATCGCCGCTTTCATGATCATCTGCCGGCATTGTTTCCGCATCGTGCCGATGCCCGAGCGATCTTCGAAGGCAAGACGGATCTGATTGAGAGCACGGCGTTTCGCAACGGTACCTTGCAGGGCGCTTACTTGCTCCTTGCTGCACGTGCGCTCGGGCTGGACTGTGGTCCCATGTCAGGCTTCGACGAGCAGAAAGTCAATGACGAGTTCTTTCCCGACGGCAATGTCAAGGTCAATTTCCTTTGCAACATCGGTTATGGGGATCGCGGCAAGCTGTTTGACCGGTTGCCGAGGCTGCCGTTAGAAGTGGCGTGCTCGTTTCTATAACCGCGCCTTTGCGTCATTCATCGAAGGTACCGGATCATGCAGGACTCTTTTGTCTATCAGATGCTACCGACGCGGGTCGTTTTCGGCCGCGGCACGAGCGCGACTCTGCCTTTCGAGGCGGACCGACTCGGCTTGCGCCGCCTGCTGGTGCTGTCCACACCCGACCAGGCCATGCTAGCGGAGCAAGTCGAGCAATTGCTCGGCGGCCGTGCCGCCGGTGCGTTCAATGGCGCCACAATGCACACGCCCATCGATGTGACCGAGCGCGCACTGGAGGTCGTGAAAGCAGGGCGGATCGACGGTATCGTCGCGGCGGGCGGGGGCTCGACCACGGGACTCGGCAAGGCCATCGCGCTGCGCACAGATCTGCCGCAGATCGTGCTTCCGACCACGTACGCGGGCTCCGAAATGACGCCGATCCTCGGCGAGACGCAAGGCGATCGCAAGACTACGCAGCGCAATTCGAAGATCCAGCCCGAGGTGGTGATTTATGACGTGGATCTTACGCTCTCGTTGCCACCGGCGATGTCTGCCCTTTCGGCATTCAATGCGATGGCGCATGCGATGGAGGCACTCTATGCACCTGATACCAATCCGATCGTCACGATGATGGCTGAGGACGGGGTCCGCGCGATTGTCGATTCGTTGCCTCGTGTGCTCAAAGAACCAGACGATCCCGAGGCTCGCGCGTCCCTGCTTTACGGCGCATGGCTTTGCGCATGCTGTCTTGGCGCGACCTCGATGGGGTTGCATCACAAGTTGTGCCATACGCTGGGCGGTTTGTTCGATCTGCCACATGCGAAGACGCATGCCATCGTTTTGCCCTACGCGCTCGCCTACAATGCGCCAATGGTCCCAGAGGTCATGGCTCGTCTCCGCCGTGCAATGGCGGCTGACGATGCTGTCGGCGCGCTGTTGGATCTTGGGCGCGATTGCGGCATTCCACTCGCATTGCGTGACATCGGGATGCCGTACGAAGGGATTGCGCTTGCTGTGAAGCAGGCGCTGAGGAATCCCTATGACAATCCGCGTCCAGTCGAACCGGCTGCCCTGGCCACGTTGCTGACGCATGCCTGGGCGGGGAGTGGCATTTGACCCGTCTCCGATGCGCTCCAACCAGGATAGGAGACCGCGCCAAAGCGGGGGCGAAAACGGGTTGCAGCGAGTATGGCCGATCGGAGGTCTATAGTGGGTCAATGGACTCCGACCCTTCCGATCTGCCTTCAGTCCTCCAGTTGCGAATCAGTCTGCGCGGCGTCAGCCCGCCGGTCTGGCGGCGAGTGCTGATTCCCGGGCAGGTCACGATTTCGCAACTGCATCGTGTGATGCAACTCGCCATGGGTTGGAACGACGAACACCTGCACCGGTTCATCATCCGCGGCTGGCGTTATGGTGGACATCGTGACGGCGCGTTGCAGTTCTTCGACGGCACAGACACCCTGTCGCTGGCGGCGTTTGGCCTGCACGAAGATGAGCGCTTTGCCTACGTGTACGATTTCAACTCGTGGTGGTTGCATGACGTGCGCGTCGAACGTCGAACGTGCAACCTGCGGTCAAGGCCAATACCGCGCTGCGTCGCGGGCGCCGGGGGCTGCCCGCCCGAAGACGCCGGAGGTCCGGAGAGGTACATGAACGCTATGGAGGTTCATGGCGAGCACGAATTTCTCGAGTGGATTGAGACTTTACGCGAAGGCCTGATTGACGTGGACGATCTGCGCATCGAGGCCGACGAATGGTTGATCTGGCTGGATCGGCGTTTCGACCGTCGGGCGGCGGATGAACGCCTGCAGACGCTGGCGCGGTAAGCTGTCCGCCCGAGCGATGTGCCCAGCGGAGGCCGCCATGCAGATCAGCGTGCAGATTGTGGTGCGGACGGACGTCGACGAGCAGCCGAGTGTCAGTGAGATTGCCCACTTCGAACGGGAAGGCTTCGATGCCGGCTCACTCGGCCTGCATCTTGATGAGGCAAAGGCGCTGCTGGGCCAGCTGCAGCGTTCGATGATCGACGCGCAGGCCGCCGAAGCGATCGCCCGGATGAGCGTGTGTCCGGAGTGCAGCTCGCCTCTGACTGTCAAGGGCCACCATCGCCTGGTCTACCGCTCGGTGTTTGGCCGGCTATCGATCGACAGCCCGCGGTACTATCGGTGCCGATGTTCCGGAGCAGGGCGCCGCTCCCTCAGCCCGCTGGCCAGTTGCCTGCGTGAGCGGACGAGTCCCGAGCTGCAGTATCTGCAAGCCAAATTTGCCGCGCTGATGTCCTACGGGCTGACCGTCCGGGTACTGGGCGAGGTGTTACCGCTTGAGCATGTGCTCGCGGCCACCACGATCCGCAGACGCGTCGCAGCACTCGGCCGCCGCCTTGAGAGTTCGAAGGCGACGGTCGCCGTCGAGCAACCACTCTGCGTCGATCTGCCTGCTGGCCGATGCGCTATTCCGAAATACAGTTCAGTACGCGCAGTGGGAATCGACGGCGGATATATCCGGCTGACCGGACACAGCAGCCGGCAGGACGGCTGGTTCGAAGTCATCGTTGGGAAATCACAGCGCAACGACGGTGGCGGACACAGCTTCGCATACGTTCATACACTCGAGCGCGCGCCCGCCGATCGGATGCTGGCGTTTCTCGCCCAGGAGGGTGTCGGTGCGGACCAGCCAGTAACTTTCCTGTCCGACGGCGGCGACACCGTGCGCCACGCCCAGCTCAACTTTGGCGATTGCGGCGAGAGGGTACTCGACTGGTTTCACGTCGCCATGCGGGTGCAGAATCTGGAACAGGTGATCAAGGGGTTGCCGGACCGCGACGAACGGCCGTCCGTCGGCGCGATGATCGATAGGCTGCACAGTGCAAAGTGGCACCTCTGGCACGGCTGCCCTTATCCGGCGCTGCAGCGGCTTGAAAGCCTGGGCTGGGAACTCGCCGCGGTTGGCAGTCCAGAGGAGGCCAGGCTGCTGGCCAGACTGGATGAGTTTATCGGTTACATCGAAAATAACCAAAGCTTTATTGTGAACTACGGAGACCGCTACCGTCACGGCGAGCCGATCACCTCGAGCTTCGTCGAATCGGCGGTCAACCAGGTGGTCAGCAAGCGCTTTGTGAAGCGGCAGCAGATGGCGTGGCGGCCCGCTCTCGCGCATGCCCTTCTGCAGGTGAGGACGGCGGTCCTGAATGAGCAGTTGCGATCACGGTTCGAGCGATGGTATCCGACGCTCGCGCTCAACAATCACGCTCACAATATCGCGGCTTAGTGCCCCCGCTTTGGCGCGGTCTCCTATTTGACACGCAAGTGGCTAGGCCTGCGTCCGAAGCCGCTGGCGATATTTCTGGCGCAGTCACTGGCTCGCGCAATGGGGGCAAAAACTGCATTGATCGTTTCGAGCGAAGCGCACGTTTACTCGAGCTGGCGGTACCTGTTTCGAAAGCGAAGGATCAAGGCCGACTACCGTGCACTGGCGTGGGATTGCGGCGCACGCCGGTCGTAGCGCCAATGGCATGTTCTTCCGATGCCGCATCGCAGGCTGGCGCCTGATGCGGCCGGCAACGACGCCGTACGGCGCAGACGTCACGCGCTGCTGGCGGCGCTGGATGGGCAGATCCGCGATGCAGTGCATGAGTAGGTGGCGAACCTGAAGTGCGGGAATGCCGTCGACAACCCCTGACCTGAAGCCAGTGGAATTACCAAGTTGCCGCGAATATTCGTTTGTGGTCAAATGACCATGTCATTTGATCTGGACATCTGCTCTACCCCCAATTTGGATGACGCCCGTATGGGGTGCTCTCTTCGGTGCAGTGGCAATTCCTGGCGAAAGCCTGGGGGAGGGCGCTCTTGCATTCAATGCCCGAGCGGTTCTCGACGGTTGGTTGAAAGCGCCAGGGTAAGCGACATGAATTTCTGGGGACGGTTCGCGTGGAGGCAATGCGAGGCCGCCCACTAGAGCGATAAGAAAGAACGAGTGTCCAGGTCTTTGGGGATCTCGGACTGAGTACCAATCGAATCGACGCTGCTCGATTTCACCATACAGAGTGAGACAGGATGAACCAGGCGACTGTACCTTCGGCGCTACGCGCCCAACTGCGAGACGGCTCCTTGCTGGAGACGCGTGCCTGGCTTGCGTCGGGATGGGAGGGGGGCACGGATGGTCGTTCGTTTCCCGTATCGAATCCAGCGACGGGTGAAATCCTGGCTCGCGTGGCCAGCCTTGGCGCCTCAGAGATCGAGAAAGCGGTTGCATCGTCGGCGCTTGCACAAGAAGGCTGGCAGAAACGGACCAGTCACGAGCGCGCGAGGATATTGCGCGCGTGGTACGACTTGATAATTGCGAATGCCGACGACCTTGCATTCATTATGACGTCGGAGCAAGGCAAGCCGCTCTCTGAGGCCCGCGGCGAAATCATGTATGCGGCTTCTTTCGTGGATTGGTTTGCCGAAGAAGCGAAGCGTATATACGGCGACGTCATTCCTCACCCGCAAAGTGACAAGCGCATCCTTGTCATTCGTCAGCCGATCGGCGTTTGCGCCGCGATCACGCCGTGGAACTTTCCTGCCGCGATGATCACCCGCAAGGTTGCTCCCGCTCTGGCTGCGGGTTCTTCCATCATTGTTCGCCCAGCAGACCTGACTCCGCTGACGGCGCTTGCGCTTGCCGTGCTGGCTGAGCGAGCCGGAATTCCGGCCGGTGTGTTCCAGGTCGTGTGTGGCCCGTCGCGCGAGATTGGAGCGGTCCTCACGTCTAGTCCGATTGTGCGCAAGCTATCGTTTACCGGTTCAACAGAAGTCGGCCGTCTACTCATGAGCCAATCGTCCGGAACGATCAAGCGACTTTCTCTCGAACTGGGTGGTAACGCACCTTTCATCGTATTCGACGACGCAGATCTCGACGCAGCGATCGAAGGTGCCATGGCGTCGAAATACCGGAATAGCGGTCAGACCTGTGTTTGCGCGAATCGCTTCCTTGTTCAGGCAGGCATTCATGACCGTTTCGTCGACGCGCTCGCCCGGCGAGTTCAGGGGCTCAACGTAGGAAACGGCACGGAACCCGGGGTACAGCAGGGGCCGCTGATTCAGAAGTCGGCCTGTGACCACTTGAGCCAGCTGATTGACGATGCAGTAGCCAAGGGTGCACGAATTGTCACGGGCGGGAAAGGTCATCGGCTTGGCGGAACGTTTTTCGAGCCGACGGTTATTGCCGATGCGACGCCGGCCATGCGTCTCGCGCGCGAGGAGCTCTTCGGACCCGTCGGTCCAGTGTTCCGTTTCGACGACGAGGCAGAGGCGATCGCGATGGCCAACGACACTGAGTACGGACTGGCAGCCTATCTCTATACACGCGACCATGGTCGCATCTGGCGGGTAGGTGAGGCACTCGAGTACGGCATGGTTGGCCTGAATACTGGTGTGATTTCCAACGAGGTCGCGCCGTTCGGCGGGGTAAAGCAATCCGGCTTTGGCAGAGAGGGTTCCCGTTACGGAATCGAGGAATATCTGGAGATCAAGTACATGTGTGCCCAGATCTGACTGCCAACGTCTGCATGAAGGAGATATCAATGAAAATGTCCCCGCAGTCGATGCTTTTCGAAACCGTTCCGTCAATTCTCCAGGAATGGGGCTGTGTGCACCGCTTGGGTCAAGTGATGGCGTCATGGACGGATCGACGCAATGTTCTGATTGTTACCGACGCGGGGCTGCACAAGGCCGGTGTGCTGGAGCCCGCGAAAGTGTCGTTGGTGGCCGGGGGATTCCGTGTAGCAGTTTTTGACGAGGTCGTGGCCGACCCGCCCGAGAGTGTGGTATCGCGCTGCGTCGAGTTCGCGCGCAGTGCAGAGGTAGACGTTGTTATTGGCCTTGGCGGTGGGTCGTCGATGGACATTGCAAAACTGGCCGCCGTTCTCACCGTCTCACAGCAATCGCTGGCAGAAATGTACGGAATTGGCAACGTTCAGGGTGTGCGCCTGCCATTGGTGCAAATCCCTACCACGGCTGGTACCGGGTCCGAGGTCACCAACATCTCCATCGTTTCGGTTAACGAAACAAATAAGATGGGGATCGTCGCACGTCAACTGTATGCCGACAGGGTGATCCTCGACGCCGAACTGACGGTCGGGCTGCCACGCAGTCATACCGCTGCAACAGGCATCGACGCGATGGTCCACGCTATTGAGGCCTATACCAGCAAGCACAAGAAGAATGCTATCTCCGACGCCCTGGCGCGTGAAGCATTGCGATTGCTGGCGAGCAATCTGATCCCGGCTTGTGAAAATGGCCAGGACCAGCGCGCGCGCGAAGCAATGCTGCTGGGGGCTACTCTTGCGGGACAAGCCTTCGCCAACGCACCAGTGGCCGCGGTCCATGCACTTGCGTATCCGCTGGGGGGGCATTTCCATATTCCGCACGGTTTGTCCAATGCATTGATGCTTGCACCAGTGCTGCGCTTCAACGCCGAAGCGGCAGTTTCGCAATACTCGGAATTGGCAGACGTCGTAGGTGCGGCCGGAAAAAGCAACGCGGCAGAAGGCGCAGCCGCGTTCATCGAATTTATGGATGACCTGATGGACCGATCCGGCGCTCCGCGCCGTCTCCGCGACGTGGACGTGCCGCGGTCGAGTCTTCCTACCTTGGCGGCCGATGCCATGAAGCAGCAGCGCTTGCTGTTGAACAATCCCGTTGTTGTCGATGAATCAGACGCATTGCACTTGTATGAACAGGCCTATTGAACCGGGGCAGGCAATTCTGTGATCGCCGTTACGTCAATATAGAGAGCATCATGAATAATGTAGAAACGATTGAGCACCACGAGGTCGTCATTCTGGGCGCCGGCTTCGGCGGCCTCGGAATGGCCGCTCGCATGAAAATCGCGGGCATCGACGACTTTGTCGTCCTGGAGAAGCGTCCCGAGCTCGGCGGTGTCTGGCTTGATAATTCGTATCCCGGCGCAGCATGCGATACCGAGTCGCATCTGTACTGCTACAGCTTCCATCCGCATCTTCGCGTAAGTGCCATGTATGCTGGCAGGAATGAGTTGCTCAATTACTTGAACTCGCTTTCCACACAGTTCAACCTGGCAAAACACTTGCGGTTCAACAGCGAGATTCGTAGTGCTGTATGGGATGTGAGCGCGATACTTTGGCGATTCGAGCTAGCCGATGGTTCGCGCTTGAGCGCTCGTTTCTTCGTGCCGGCTTGGGGGCAGCTCAATCGCCCGATGATTCCCACGATTCGCGGCCTGGCAAGTTTCAAGGGAGACTATTTCCATTCCGCGCAGTGGCGGCATGATGTGAATTTGAGTGGCAAGCGTGTTGCAAGCATTGGTAACGCCGCAAGCGCGGTGCAGTATGTGCCGGAAATCGCGCCGAAGGTCGAGCACCTTGCTGTGTTCCAGCGAAGCGCAAACTGGATCATGCCACGCAATCAGATCGTCTTCTCGATGGAGCAACTCGATACATACGAGCGAGATCCCCATCTCTTTGAGGAAAGCAGGAAATCGTTGCATGCATTCCGTGAAGCAGGGTTCGAGCGCACACGCATCGGTACCAACGCGCAGACAGAAGGCAAGAGTTTGGCTTTGGCGCACCTTCATCGGCAGGTGTCGGACGCGGTACTTCGCGAGCAGCTCACGCCGGATTACGAATACGCCTGCAAGCGAATTCTGCGATCGGATGATTACTATCCAGCTCTTATGCGCGAGAACGTCTCCTTGGAGACGGCGGGCGTAGAGGCTTTTGTCGAGGATGGTATCCAGACCAGGGATGGGCGTGCTCTCCCCTTCGATGTAGTCGTGTTCGGAACGGGATTCGAGAGTCAGGCATTCCAGGGTAGCCTGCAAGTTCGCGGGACGGATTGCACGTTGACGCAGGCATGGGAAGATGGCCCGGAAGCCTATCTTGGCATGACGGTGCCGGGCTTTCCGAACATGTTCATGTTGTATGGGCCGAATACGAATCTGAACCACAACTCCATCGTTTCGATGCTCGAGATCCAGCAAAGCTACATCATCGACGCGATCAGTGGTTTGGCTGAGGCTGGCGTGAGGGCGGTAGACGTCGACAGGAAGGTGTTTGACGAATACAACAACAGGCTACAGTCAGCGATGGCCGGCTCTGCGTTTTCGGCGGGCTGCTCAAGTTGGTACAAGAACGCGAAGGGCAAGGTGATCAACAACTGGGCTGGCACAGTGGACGAATACCGCACTGTGACACGATGGGATCAAAGCGCGTTCGGTGCGATCTGACCGGGGATGCACATGACATCAGTGCACTGGTTGCCGCTGACGGAGGTTTCCGAAGATGCTCGGGACGCTGTTCGGGCGTTCCGCGAGCTGGGCGGAATGCATTACGGTAGCTTTTCCGTAGACCAGTCGCGCGTGAACTTCGTGCGCGCGTGCGAAATGAACGGCATCACAGGTGACGAGCCTGTTGTCTATGAGGATATGCCCGTTCCCGTAGCGGACGGCAGCATTATCGTACGGCTCTATCGTCCGCGCGACGGGGAGGACAACGAGGAAAATCCACTTGTTGTCTTCATTCACGGAGGCGGGTGGGTGATCGGGAGCGTGGACACACACGATGGCATCTGCCGACATCTCGCACGGCATAGCCGATGTCCTGTCGCCTCGGTGGAGTACCGGCGAGCGCCAGAGCACCAGTGGCCAGTCCCGCTCGAAGACTGCGAGCGGGCATTGGACTACCTGATCACCAACGCCCCTGCGCTCTCAATTAACACGTCTCGGGTGGTCCTGGCGGGCGACAGCGCCGGCGGCAATATGGCGACCATTATCGCCAATGCGGCATCGACGGTGGGATCCACAGTCATCGGGCAGATCTTGTTTTATCCGGTGACGGACCTGACGGCGACGCTCCCGTCATATCAGCGCATTCAAGGTGGATTTCCGCTTGTAGCCGAATCGATGTTTTGGTTCCGGGATCACTACGTGCCGGCTGGCGTTCCGTTTGATCTTCCGCGCCTGTCCCCGCTGCTGCATGCCGAAGGTCGGCGACAGCCGCCGATGTTCATTGCAACGATGGGGCTGGACCCGCTATGCGACGAGGGCATAGCCTACGCGTCGTGCGCTGCACGAGCTGGGAGCAATGTCGAGCATCATCATCTTCCTGGGCATCACCATGGCATCGTCACCGCAGCCCGCAATATCGCGGCCGCGAGATATCTACTGGAACGCGCAGTTTCCTTTGTTCGACGGCTTGCCGAAACAAGATAGATTCAATGTTTGATGCTTTAGTCTCCACGAGGGCTCGTGCATACACCCTGACGAGATCGAAGATGTCGTTGTCAAACTTACAAACGACCGAAAAGCATCGAGTTTCTCGACGCCTTACCAAAGAGCAACGTCGGAAAGATCCTCCGGCGAGAGTTGTGGGCCCGAAGAACTAACGTCACCGTCGGGATCGGATGCTATCGGGGTCGCGCCCATCGCGTTTATCCGGTCTTGCACAGAAATGAAGGGACGGGAAACGTCCGCCGTGGGGCAGTCTCGCGAGGTACCTTAGCCCCACTTCGTGTGCTGCGGTAGTCCAGAGTGACTGCCAGTCAGTGGGGGAGGGGGATTGAAGGCGGAAGGAGCGAAATAACGCCTGATGTTGCGTAGTCGGCCATTGCTACATTCGCAACCGATTGTGTAATGGAAAGCCCTTATTCAAATTGTCATTCGACTGCATGAGACTGGGAACACTGGAACTTGGTCAAATGATCATGTCAGAAGTGACCGATCGAACCGAGGTGCGCATGTCGGCTGCTCGCGTGCATGTCAGAGTGCATGCATGGATGACCTGCCTCGGGGCGTCTCCTGTTGGGTTGGTGAATTGTCGCCCTATATGCGGGGAATCCGACATCAACGCGTTCAAATGACCAAGTCAATTGATGCGTTCGTGTGGCGTTACAGATATCTTCAATAACTGGTCAGTGGAGGGATCTCATGACTAAGAACCAAGCGTATTCAAGTTCGATAGAACATATAGAAGTACTAATCATTGGCGCAGGAATCTCTGGCATCGATGCCGCGTGCCATCTCCGCATGCACCTGCCGGATCGCTCGTTTGCCATTCTGGAAGCGATGGAGGGATTCGGTGGTACGTGGTGGACCCATCGTTACCCCGGGGCGCGCTCCGACAGCGACCTGTACACGTATGCGTACGGATTCCGTCCGTGGAGTGGGCGTTCGATCGCCACAGCGGATGAGATCCATGGCTATCTGGGAGAGGTCATCAAGGAATATGACCTCGGTTCGAAGATCCGCTATGGGCATCGTGTTCACACGGTGGGCTGGTCGAGTGAACAAAAGCGCTGGACTGTCGAAGTATCGCGAAACGATACGGGTGAGCGCTTCTCGATAACTACCGATTTTTTGTGGCTGGGGGCGGGATACTACGACCATCGTCAGGGCTTTACGCCCAAGTGGAACGGGTTCGATCGTTACAAGGGAATGATCGTTCATCCGCAGCACTGGCCCGAGGACCTCGACTATGCCGGAAAGCGGGTGGTCGTGATCGGCTCGGGGGCTACCGCCGCAACGTTGATTCCGGCGATGGCCAAAACCGCAGCGCACGTGACGATGCTTCAGCGGTCACCCACGTTCTTCACATCCGTTCCATGGACCCACCAACTGGACGCTCCTCTTCGCGAACTTAACGTTCCGCAAGAATGGCGTGCGGAAATCCTGCGGCGTGCGCATCTCAAGCAGACGTTTGACCTGATCAACCTGTCCGCGGCGAACCCGGACGCTGTTCGCGATTGGCTGATCAACGAGACTCGCCAACAATTGCCGGAAGGTTTTGACGTCGACAAGCACTTCAACCCTGGCTATCGGCCGTGGCAGCAGCGAGTTGCCGCCGTCCCCGAGGGAGACCTCTTCGCGGCTATTCGTGACGGGAAAGCATCCGTAGTGACGGACACCATCGAGTCGTTCGATGAGAACGGCATTACCTTGGCCTCCGGCGAGCAACTGCAGGCGGATATCGTCGTGACGGCGACCGGCTTCGACATGAGTGCTTTTGGCCAGATCGCATTTCACGTCGACGGAGATCCAGTCGATATGACCAGGCGGGTCTCATATCGAGGAATGATGATCGAGGGTATCCCGAATATGGCGTTCATTTACGGATATTACCGTTCGAGCTGGACGCTCCGCGCTGATCTCATCTGTGAATTCACCTGTCGTGTGCTCGCACATATGGACAAGGTTGGGGCGAAGACGGTGGAGCCGCGCCTGCGAGCCGAAGACGCCGACATGCAGCGGTTGCCCTGGACAGACCCGAACAACTTCAATGCAGGATACGTTATGCGGTCGCAACACCAGATGCACTCACGGGGAGATCGTATGCCGTGGCAGCACCATTTTGAGTACGAGGAGGAGAGCCAGACTCTTCCGGAATTGAGCCCGGATTCCGAAGTCCTCGTATATCGCTGATCTCCCAGTAACGTTCGCATAAAAGGTAATGTTATGGCACTCGATTTGCATCTCGCTGGTTTTCTCGAAGCTTTTGCCGGATCTGGCGCGAAGCCACTGCCGCAGTCAACCCCGGAAGAGGCGCGCGCATTGATGCATCAATTGGCACACGCAGTGCGTGCATCAGGGGCCGTGGTCGAAATTCATAGTGTGGAAGACTTGACGGTTCCCGGCGCGACTGGATCGCTACGGGCGCGGCTTTATCGTCCGACTCAAGAGAGTCATTTGCCAACGGTCATTTATCTTCATGGCGGTGGGTTTGTCATTGGTGATCTGGATACCCACGACAATATTTGTCGAGAGCTGGCTCGTGGTGCGAACGCGGTAGTAGTCTCAGTGGATTACCGGCTGGCTCCCGAGCATCGGTATCCGGCAGCGGCGGACGACGCTGTCGCCGCGACTAAATGGGTTATCGCAAACGCTGGGGAACTGGGCGGCAACGATGTAGTGGCGGTTGCCGGCGATAGCGCTGGCGGCAATCTTGCGGCCGTCGTGACCCAACAGCTGCACGTTGAGGGAATTTCGCTTGCCGCCCAGTTCCTGATTTATCCGGCGGTAGCACAAGACCGATCCGACTTTCCTTCCTTCAAGGAAAACGGCGAAGGCTATCTGCTCGACCTCGATTCGATCGTCTGGTTTGATCGACATTACGTCCTCGACGGTACGAACCGGGCGGATGCACGACTGGCCCCGGTCCTCGCCAGGGACTTTGCAGGGCTGCCTCCCGCGGTCATCGTTACCGCGGAATACGATCCACTGCGCGACGAGGGCGAAGCATACGGTCGCTTGCTTCATGCAAGCGGCGTCAAGGTAGAAACGATCAGGTGCGATGGCATGCTTCACGGGTTCTTCGATATGGGGGGGATCTCCCCGGGCGCCCAGGCATGGATCGAGAAAGGAATCGCAAGTTTTCGGAACATGCTCGGGAGCGCGCAGCACCATTGATACGTTCACGGTAGCGACTTGACTCTGCTGTTCGCAGTTCTGTGGCCGCATGCAGCGTGGCAGGCGAGTTCAAACGTCGCCGGTGCGGCCACAGTCCTGTCGTATGACGGAATGTGTCCGATTGCGCGATGCCTCTGTGGAGCCGAAAAGTGCGTGCTTTCGCGACAGGGCTCCTGTTATTTGTCTCGATGCACTCGGACCTATCGACCGTGTTGAGACAGAGCGCGACGCGTCGGTACGCTTTGCAGTGGAACCGCACTTTGTGGTCGAAAGTTGTGAACGGGTGTGAAAAACCAAAATATAAGGGATGGAGGAGTCGCCAATATAGCCGGGCGAACATTTGGGCCTGGTGACAAGTGCGTACGTTGTGACCTCCTTTTATAAGGCCAGCCAGGCCGTGGGAAATGTTCGCATGTCTGATCAAGTCAAGATTTGACGTGCGAGCCGATCTCACGTGCATTCGCTGCGTAGTCTATCCAGGACACAAACCTGTGAAGAATTCATTCGATTATCTTGTTGTAGGTGGCGGATCGGCAGGCAGTGTGCTGGCTTCGCGTTTGACCGAAGACCCTGATGTGACGCTGTGCCTCTTCGAAGCCGGCGGCACCGGCGATGGATGGACAGTAAGCGTTCCGGCCGCCTTGGTGCTGATGATTCCATCCCGGCTGAACAATTGGGCGTTTCAGACCATTCCGCAAAAGGGACTGCTGGGACGACGGGGCTACCAGCCGCGTGGCAAGGCGTTGGGCGGATCGTCTGCGATCAATGCCATGGTGTACACGCGCGGCCATCATTCCGACTACGACGATTGGGCGGCGCTTGGCAACGAAGGCTGGGCCTGGAATGACGTTTTCCCTTATTTCAAGCGAAGCGAGCATAACGAGCGTCTTGGCGATGAATGGCACGGCCGCGGCGGCCCACTTTGGGTCAGCGATCTGAGGACAGGTAATCCATTTCAGGAACGTTGGCTGGAGGCCGCACGACAGTGCGGCTTGCCCATCACGGACGATTTTAACGGTGCGGAGCAGGAGGGCGTCGGCATTTACCAGGTAACCCAGAAGAATGGTGAGCGCTGGAGTGCAGCACGTGCTTATCTTTTTCCGCATATGAAGGTTCGCGGCAATCTGACGGTGGAGACCAATGCGCAGGTTAGACGCATTGTGTTCGATGGAAAAAGAGCCGTTGGTGTCGAAGTCACGCGTGCGGGGAGTGTCGAGACGGTTTGGGCGAAAAAGGAGGTGATCCTTTCCGCGGGCGCTCTTCAGTCGCCTCAGTTGCTTATGTTGTCCGGCGTTGGGCCGAAGGACGAACTTCATCGCCATGGGATAAAGGTCGTGTCCGATCTCGCGGGCGTTGGAGAGAACTTGCAGGATCACCCGGACGTCGTTGTCAGCTACAAGACAAACAGCCTGGATGCGCTCGGCGTCTCGGTGCGCGGTGGGATCAAGACGCTGCGCGACATCAAGCAGTATCGGAATTCGCGGCACGGCACCTTGACGACCAATTTCGCTGAAGGTGGCGCCTTCCTGAAGACACGGGCCGATCTCGATCGACCGGACGTTCAGATGCACTTTGTCGTTGGTCCCGTCAACGATCATGGAAGAAAGTTGCAGCTTGGACATGGGATTTCCTGTCATGTGTGCCTGTTGAGGCCGAAAAGCCGTGGATCGGTCAAACTGCAAAGCGCGGATCCGCTTGATACGCCGTTGATCGACCCGGCATTCCTCGAGCACACGGATGATCTCGAAGTCCTGGTCGAGGGCTACAAGTTGACTCGGCAGTTGATGGCGGCCCCGGCCATGTCGGAGTTTGTGACGGAGGATCTGTTTGAGTCGCGGTCGCAATCAGACGAAGACATTCGTGGGTTGCTACGTGAGCGGACCGACACCGTTTACCACCCGGTAGGAACCTGTCGCATGGGAAGTGACGAACTCGCCGTCGTTGATTCTCAATTGCGAGTTCGGGGAACGGAGGGCTTGCGTGTCGTTGACGCCTCCATAATGCCAACGTTAGTGGGTGCAAACACGAACGCACCGACGATTATGATTGGAGAAAAAGCCTCGGATTTAATCCGGGGCATTGCAAGATTTCCGGCCACGATGCCGAATTGAATTTTAGAACGGTGGTTTAACTAGCACCCTCTCGTGCCGGCATTCGTACGCACGAATGCCGCAACCGTGCACGGATGTTGCGGACGTAGTATGCGCAACCACAGAGATGGCTATTCGGGGAACCCGCGACCCTATTCGGCATAGACAAACTTTCAAAATGCCGACATAATTCACGAACGTGATGGTCATCTGACCATGTATCTCGAATGAACGCTACATGCCTGTACGACGTGAGCGCAAGAGGATTTTCGGTGTCGGAGCTTACCAATGACAAGAGTTCGGGCTGCGTTGCGGCGACAAGACTTTGTTGACGCTGCCGTTGATGTCATCGCCGCGCATGGCGTTGCAGGAGCCACCACGAGGCGAATAGCTCAAGCCGCAGGCAGCCCTCTAGCGTCCCTACATTATGTATTCCACACGAAGGACGATCTGTTCGATGCGGTTTACGAATCCCTGTTTGACCGTATCGCGACGAACCTCGCCGCCGATAGTACATTTCACTCTTTCGCCGAACTGGCTGGATGGCAGTTGCGCAAGATTGTCGAATGGCTCGTGCAGAATCCGTCATACGCCCGCGCCCAGTCCGAGCTGATCCAGTGGGCAGCGCGTCATCGACCCGATTTCGCCTTGAGAACCTATGTCCAGTCTGTCGAGCGAACGACGGCTTACTTCAGCAAGTGCGCCGTGGAAGTCCACAGCGACATGATTGAAGCCGTAGCGAGAATGAGCCTCGTCCTGATCGATGGATTACTTAATAGTTGGTATGCGGAAGTGAATATCCGCAAGCTTGCGGCGAACCTGAATAATGCGAGTTCAGCTTTGGAGGCGTTTGCAACCGCCATCTCGAACTCAACGGTACAGGTTTGAAATCGACGCGGCCTGCTATGGCGCTTTTTGAAGCCCATTTCGACCTTGTTTCCGGTACGTAGATGGACGACGGCATCCAGCTGGGCACCTCCAGAGAGAGACACCCAGCGTCGATTCTAGCTAGCTGATGGCGCCCGGCGCCGCGCCGAACATAGACTTCGTCTCCAGGAACTCCTCGATGCCGGCGTAGCCCCATTCCCGTCCATTTCCGGACTGCTTGTAACCACCGAATGGTGCCGCGATGTCAACTGGCGCACCGTTCAAATGGACCATTCCGGTCCGCAACTTTCTCGCGACACGCTCCGCTTGTTCGATCGAGTCTCCATAAACGTAGCCGGACAATCCGTACGGCGAGTCGTTGGCGATGGCGATAGCGTCTGCTTCATCTTTATAGGGGATGGTTACCAATACGGGGCCGAAAATCTCCTCGGTTGCTATTTTCATGCGATTGTTCGCGCGGCTGAAGATCGTCGGCTTTACGTAGTAACCTCTCTCAAGCCCAGAAGGATTGCCGGGGCCGCCCGAGATGAGCACTGCACCCTCCTCAATTCCAACCCGAATCATTTCCTGCACCTTTTGATGTTGGCGGTGGTTCGCCATTGGTCCCATTGTTGTGCTGGGATCGCGCGGGTCGCCGACTACTACCTGCCCGCACGCGGCTGCTGCAATCGCTTCTGCTTCCTCAAGCCGATGCTCTGGCACCAGCATTCGCGATGGCGCCGTGCACGTCTGACCGGAATTGGCCATCATCTGGAGCACCCCATGCGTGACTGCTTGCTGAAAGTTTTCGCTATCCAGAATGATGTTCGCCGACTTTCCACCCAGCTCTAGCGTCACCCTCTTGATCGTCGTCGCCGCTGCCTGAGCGACCTCCACACCAGCGCTCGTTGACCCCGTAAGCGACACCATGTCAATGAGCGGGCTGGAAGCGATGGCCTTGCCCAGGCGCTGTCCGGAGCCCTGTACGAGATTGAATACACCGGGAGGTACGCCTGCCTTCTCAAGGATCTCGGCGAGAACAATTGCCGAGTACGGTGCATTCTGACTGGGCTTCAACACAATTGCGCAGCCCGCAATCAGAGCCGGTGCAACCTTGCACATGACCTGGTTCATTGGCCAGTTCCATGGCGTAATCAACCCGCAAACACCCACTGGCTCCTTCACGATCCGCGAAGTGCCTTGGGCTCGTTCGAACGGGTACTGCTTTGCAACTTCCAGGGTCGTATGGAGGTGCCAGAGTCCCAGCGCCGCCTGAAGTGGTCGAGAAATGGCATCCATGGGTGCGCCCATCTCCAGAGTGATTGCGTCCGCCATGTCCTGCAACCGCTCTGTGTATGCACCAATCACGCTCTCGAGCATTTTAAGTCGCTCAACCAGGGACGTGCTCGAAAATGCCGCGAAGGCGTCACTAGCTGCCTTCGCAGCCAGATTCACATCCACTTCGTCAGAGAACAGCAACACCCCAGAGACCTCGCCGGTCGCCGGATTGATGATTTCGTGCTCAATGCCACCGTTCGCCGGCTCCACCCATCGTCCGCCTATGAACGCTCGGCGTAGATGGTCTTCTTCAAAAATTGGCATCAGCTTGCTCCATGTTAATTGGCCTCACGGGCGAATCTTCAGAACCGCCCAGGAGCATCCATGCTATCGCCTTTTGTGATCATTTGGCCAAGTCGCACGACTTAGTAATAATCAGTATTGACCACTAGTACTTCGAAGAACGATGCTTTCCAGGAAACCAACAGTAATGCTGCTGAAAAAAGGCCCGCAGCCAATGCAATCGGACGACGAGGTGACGAGCTGGCTTCCTGCCAAAGCTTGCGACAAACCGAGGTCACTTTTCTTGAGCAGAACGGTGTGCCCTATCGGCAAGAACATCCACTTACGGGGGCGGTGAGTTCAAATCCACTCACTGCTTGAGAACCCAGGTAAGCATCACAGAGGGTTAACCTTCATCGACAAGGAATTTTGCGAGCAATACCTTCTACTACACGGTCATTTGATCAAGTCACGTAGTAGACTTCGCGCCGGATGGCCAAGGAAGTACGCAATCCGCAAAGTGGCGAACCGCGATCCGGTCGCTTTTAGATTTGAACGTCGAACGACAACTCTCCTTCGGGAGCGAAAGGTAATTACCATGGCAATCATTCAAGTACAGCAGATCATGCAAGAGCACCCGCTGCATGCTCGCGCCCCACATGAGTCCCGCTACGAAGATGGCAGTGCTTTCTGCGACGGCAACTATGTTCCCATCACCGAAGCAACCGTCCCGCTAGTTGACGCGGGATTCTTGCATGCCGATGCTGCCTACGATGTTGTTACCGTCTCACGAGGCAACTTCTTCCGGCTCGACGATCACCTCACCCGCATGGAAGAGTCGTCGGCGAAGTTCTTCCTCGAGAATCCGTTCAATCGCGACCAGGTTAAGGAAATTCTCCAAAATCTCGTGCGAAACGCTGGCCTGAAGGATGCGTACGTCTGGTGGTGCGTCACGCGCGGCCCCCTGAGCGTCGACCGTCGCGATCGCAGCGCGATGAAGAATGCGATGTTTGCCTTTGCCGTGCCGTTCTTCTTCCAGGCGGACGACGAGGTCCGCACGCGAGGCTCGAACTTGCTGATCAGCAAGCGGTACAACCGGATTTCTGCAAAGGCTGTGGATCCCACGGCCAAGAACTTCCATTGGATGGATATGAAGCTCGCTCTCTTCGAGGCGATGCAACAAGAGAAGGACTGGGCGATTCTCGTCGACGAAAACGACAACCTGACCGAAGCCGCCGGTGCGAACGTATTTTTCGTCAAGAACGGCGAACTCTATACCCCTGCTGAAGGCTGCCTGCTCGGTATCACGCGCCAGAGTGTCTTCGATATCGCCGCCGAACTCGGCATCAAGGTGAACATCGGCAAATACACGGCGACCCAACTGCGCCAGGCCGACGAAGCATTCACGTCCTCGTCTGCAGGCGGAATCATGCCCATCAGCTCCGTGGATAGCCAGCGCCTTGGTGACCACAACGGCGCCGGCCCGATCTCCGAGAAGATCCATAACCTCTACTGGGAGAAGCGCTGGGCAGGGTGGCACTCGCAGCCAGCTGAATATCTCGCGTCTGTCCCGGCATAAGCCGGGAGCCCATCATGAGTGATGCATGTGCAAAGCCGCCCCGGTCAGATTTTTTATACCCGGTTTTGGGGCGCTCACGATAGCTCTAGCAATCGTGAAGGGATTGATAGTTCGTCCGGCCCTCCATCAAAGTACCGGACAATACTAGCTTCCAGGTTATAACGACGATCGGTTCGTTGTCTAACCGCATCTGGTTAGGAATCCAGATCGTTGCAAGAGTCTGGCGCGGAGTGGCGATGACCTACGTTGAACCCGCAATCGGCGACATCGCACTTCGTGCGGCCGGACATTCGAGCCGCTAAGCGGAAGGAATCGAGAGGAGAACTGTGATGAAGCAGAGGAATATCAGAGCCGTGTCCGTGATCGCGGCCGTAGTATGTCTTTTGACTGGAACTGCAGCCATGGCGGAAGACCTCACGCCGTCAGGAGCCGAGCGCGCGGCCAGTAAGGACGGTCTCGTGCCGGTTTTGGCCGGGCGGGAAGCTACGCCTTCAGGCTGGGAATGGGGCAAGGTCCGGGGCGACTTCTGGAAGCACAAGAACGAGAAGCCGTTGTACACGATCGATGCGGCAAGCGTCGACAAATACGCCGACAAACTGTCGCCGGGGCAGATCCAGCTCATCAAGCAACTGAAGGGCTACCGCATGGAGGTCTATCCGTCCCACCGCGAATGCCAGTTGCCGGAATCCGCGGAGCAGAATTCGACAGCGAATCTCACGACAGCGAAGCTGGCTTCGAATGGCGAGACGATTCAGACCGCGACATTACCGGGTGTGGCATTTCCGCAGCCGAAGAATGGCGCCGAGGCGATCCTGAACTACGAAACGCGCTACCGGGGCGAAGGCGTGGAGTGGGCGCCGGGCGTCACGGCCATCTCCCCACGCCCGGGCGGTAACGACTGGATCGACAGCGTCGGCCCGCAGGTCTTCTATTTCCCGGCGGGCAAAGATGGCAAGACCGCGCCGCAGGACGTCGACCAGTTTAGCCAGGGCGCCTATTTCGAGGTTGACTCACCCGCTGCACTGGCCGGACAGGCGTTCGTGCAGCGACAGTACTTCGACAAGGACTCGGAGACCTACTACTACTTCCCCGGACAGCGGCGTGTGCGACGCATGCCGGCCTATACACACGACGCGCCGCTGATCGGCTACGAAAACCAGTATCTGATCGATGAAGCCAACATGTTCAACGGTTCCATCGACCGCTTCAACTGGAAGCTCATAGGCAAGAAGGAAATGATCGTCCCGTATGACGATTTCGGCATGTACACCTTCAAGGACAAGCTGCACGACGTCGCCACGCCCAGCGGCATCGCGTCCGATCATCGTCGATATGAGGTGCACCGCGTCTGGGTGGTCGAAGCAACGCTCAAGCCTACGGCGCGCCACGTCGATTCTAAAAAGATCTTGTATCTGGACGAGGACAGCTGGCTTGCACTCGTCGGCGAGGACTATGACGCGCAGGGCAAACTCTGGAAGGTACGTGAGAGCTACCCGATTCCGGTTTGGGAGCTTGGCGGCGCCTGCGACAACGAGCCGTTCGTGCAGTATGACCTCAACAACGGACGCTACGTGTTCGACGCCTCCTCAATCGGTCAAGGCAAGGACATCCGCTGGTACGAGCATATTAATGATCCACGTTTCAAGACGGACTTTTTCACGGCCGAGTCTCTGAGATCGGTGAGCGAGCGCTGAGGTTCGGCGCAAATGCGGGGACCGACGTGCATCGGTGGTGCGCGTCGGCACTGTGAGTGTCAGCAGGGGAGATGAATGAAAACGAAAAACATCGGGATATATGTTGCGGCGTCGCTGGCCATGTTCGGCACGGCCGCAACGACTGCGTACGGCTATGAGTTCACGACGGGCCTGAACGATCTCTCGGGTTCGTGGGTCACCAACCTCACGGCGGGCGGCGGTATCCGCACAAAAAACCCAAGCTGCTCGCTTACGGGCGACCCGAATTCATTCGGTTGCGGCGCGGCAGCCAACACCAACCAATGGGGCGCCGCCGACGACGGCAATCTGAACTACCGCAAAGGTCAGCCCTTCAGCACCTACATCAGCGCGACGAGCGAACTGCTCTTCAAGATGCCAAGCGAAGGGCTCAAGTTCATGATCCGCGGCACGGGTATGTACGACTTCCTTGCCGGCGACACAAACCGCACACCGTTGTCGAGCACCGCGTCGGCACAGGTGGTCTACGACGTGCAGCTGCTCGACCTCTGGGGCGAGAAGGACTTCACAATCAACGGCCAGAATGCCCACGTTCGCCTGGGCAACCAGGTGATCAACTGGGGCGAGAGTATGTTCGCGCAGGGCGGCATCAATGCCACTAACTCGCTCGATGTCCAGAAACTGCTGATTCCTGGCTCGCAGCTAAAGCAGGCGCTGCTGCCCGCGCCGATGATCAGCTTCGCCGCCGATCTTTCCCATGGATTTAGTACTGAGGATTACTATCAGTTCTGGTGGAACGGCAATCGCTATCCACCGGTAGGGTCGTACTGGTCCCTGTCCAACAGCCTGGGCCGCGGGACGACCCCGTATACGGTAAGCACGAACAACCTCAACGTGTCCGGCCCCAGCGCGGGTACGATCGCGGGGCCTGCCAGCGGCAACCAGAACACGCTCAACGGCATCTACACGGGTCTCGTCAACGGCGATTTCGCCGGGCCCCCGGACAACGTCATTGGCCTTCCTGTCAACTGGCAGGCACCATCGAAGTACAAGCCGCAGTTCGGCCTGAAGTTGAACTATTCGCCTCGTTCCTTCGACGCGAACTTCGCGATCTACTACGTAAACTATACCGACAAGTCGCCCGTGCTTTCTTCGTTGGCCAACGGGACGCTGCAATGGTCGTATCTGCAGAACCGCCAGCTCTTAGGCGCCAGCGCGAACTTCGGCATCGGCAACTGGGCGATCGGCACCGAGCTTTCGTACCGGCCGCACGATGCCGTGGCGCTGTCGGGGTGCTATGGCGCGGGCGGTCCACTCGATCTGAACACCAACGGTGTAGCCGGGGTGAATTGCCAGCAGTGGGCCGACATGAAGAAGTTCCAGTACGACATCAACGGGTTGCTGGCGCTTACGCGCAGTGAGTATCCGTTCCTGAAGCTGATTGGCGCGGACGCGGCGACGCTGACGTGGGAGCTTACCTGGATCTACTACCCGGGCCTGAGTTCGAGCGGCGTCACACGTAACGTCAACGGTCAGGCGGTCACGCAGGTGCCTCAAGCCGGTTACCTGCCCTGGCTGAACAATGGCTCGAGCCTGGGTTATCCCATCGGCATGGCGCAGGGCACGTCGAGTTCGGTTGGCGCCACGGTCGACTTCAACTGGACCTATGACGGCACGTTGATTCACGGCTGGCAGGTAACACCGGGTATCACGTTCGCCGATAGCCTGTACGGCTACACGCCCACGCTCACTGCGAACTACCTGCAGGGCGCAAAGTCGCTGAATCTCTATGTGCTGTTCAACCAGAACCCGACCGTCTGGCAGGCGGGTATCAACTACACGCTGTTCTGGGGTGGGCACAACACCGTGGGTAATCCCTACGCGGACCGCAACTTCGTCGGGATGTTCGTCACCCGGAACTTCTGATGGCCGGTTCCGTACGCCATTGAATCATCTGAAGGGAAAATGCCGTGTTAAATCGTTTGGTGAAAACACTGGAAAGGGCGTTCTTCGCTCGCCGCATGGCCGTGCTCGTGAGCATCGGCCTGTTCACCGCAGTCATGGCGTTTTTTGCTGTGCAGCTGCGCATGGATGCGGGCTTCGAGAAGCAGATGCCGATCGGTCACGAGTACATTCAGACCTTCCAGAAGTACCGTTCCGACCTGCTGGGCGCGAACCGCATCACTGTAGTCGTGCACGCACGGAAGGGCTCGATCTGGACGAAGGAGGGACTCACGCGGCTGTACAAGGTGACCCAGGCCGTCGCGTACCTGCCGAACGTGGACCGCATTGGCGTGCAGTCGCTGTGGACACCGAACGCTTACGTGAACGAGATCACCGACGAGGGCTTCCGCGCCGAGCCGATCATCTCCGGCACGATCACGCCCGATCAGCTCAGGCCAGGCGTTGTCGCGAAGATTCGCCGCGCGACTACGCTCGGCGGCTATGTCGGCACGCTCGTTTCGCATAACGAAGACAGCGCCATGATTACGGCCGAGCTCAACGAGCGTGACCGTAACGGCAAGGTGCTCGATTACGTGGCGTTCAACCACCTGCTCGAAGCGCAGATCCGCGAGCCGTTCGAAGACGCGGGCTATGAAATCCAGATCATCGGCTTCGCCAAGCAGATCGGTGATATCGCCGATGGCGCAACCGCCGTGCTCGGCTTCTGCGGCATCGCGCTGCTGCTCACGGCGCTCGCGGTCTACTGGTACTGCCATTCGGTGCGCTTCACGGTGCTGCTCATTTCGTGCTCGCTCACGTCGCTCGTCTGGCAGTTCGGCACGCTCAAGCTGCTGGGCTTCGGCCTGGACCCACTCGCGGTACTTGTGCCATTCCTGGTCTTCGCGATTGGCGTCTCGCATGGCGTGCAGCAGGTCAACTTCATCGTGCGTGAGATCGCGCACGGCAACAGTTCGTTCGACGCCGCGCGCCACAGCTTCAGCGGTCTGCTGATTCCGGGTGTACTGGCGCTCGTGACGGCATTCGTGTCGTTCATCACGCTGCTGCTGATTCCGATTCCGATGGTGCGCGAACTCGCCATCACGGCTTCACTCGGCGTTGCCTACAAGATCGTGACCAATCTGGTGCTGCTGCCGGTAGCGGCCTCGTGCTTCAACTTCACGAAGCGCTATGCCGATAGCGCGCTCAAACGCAGCGAGCGGCGCTCGGCGTGGCTTCGTGGGCTCGCACGCATCGCCCAGCCGCGTTATGCGGGCGTGACCGTGGCGCTGACGCTGGTGGTGTTCGCACTGGCCGCGTGGCAAAGCCGCGACCGCGTGATCGGCACGCTGCAGCCTGGTGCGCCCGAACTGCGCGCGGACGCGCGTTTCAACCGTGACGCCACCTCGATCGCAAGCAGCTACGACATCGGCCTCGACTGGCTCACGGTAGTGATCGAGTCGACGGGCAAGGCGTGTGATAACCCGGCGGTCGGCCTGTACGAGGACGACTTCACGAGCACGATGCGCACCGAGCCCGGCGTGGTGTCAGCGCAGTCGTACTCGGCGCTGCTGCGCCGCTACAACCAGGGCTACAACGAGGATTACCCGAAGATGAACGTGGTGCCGATCGACCCCGAGAACTACGGCGCAGTGTCGGTGGACGCGGGCCGGGTGAAGGGTTTCATGAAAGCGGACTGCGGCATGACGGCCGTGCATCTGTTCCTCACCGACCACAAGGCGACGACGATCAGCCGGATTCTCGACGACGTGAAGGCATATCGCGCATCGCATCCGTTTCCAGGCATTACGGTGCGGCTCGCGGCGGGCAATGCGGGCGTGCTCGCCGCGACCAACGAGGAAGTCGCAGTGAGCGAACTGCCCATGATGCTGTACGTCTATGCGGCGATCCTGATCCTCGTGTTCCTCGCCTACCGCGATTGGCGCGCGATGCTGGCTTGCTGCCTGCCGCTCTCGGTGGCCACCTTCATCGGTTACTGGTTCATGAAGGAACTGCAGATCGGTCTCACGGTGGCGACGCTGCCAGTGATGGTGCTGGCCGTGGGCATAGGCGTGGACTACGCGTTCTATATCTACAACCGGCTGCAGGTGCATCTGGCGGGCGGCCAGAACATCGTCAAGGCGGTGCAGCACGCGATGCTGGAAGTGGGCGTGGCCACGATCTTTACCGCGATCACGCTGGCGATCGGAGTGGCGACATGGAGCTTTTCGGCGCTGAAGTTCCAGGCTGACATGGGCAAACTGCTGGCGTTCATGTTCCTCGTGAACCTGCTGATGGCGATGACGGCGCTGCCCGCACTGGCCTCGGTGCTGGAACGGTGGTTTCCGCGCCGCAAGCCGGCGCGCGCACCGGGCTTGTTCAGCCACTGATATCTGGAGACCAAACCATGATCAAGATGCTTGTTGCCTGCGCGGCGTTGTGCGTGAGTGCGGCGGCCTTCGCGCAGCCGCAGGGCGCGGTGGCGGATTGGGCGGACAAATCCGCGCACGCGTGGACTGCGCCGTCGCACATGATGTTGATGGACGCCACGCGCGCTGGTTCGCGCATCGTCGCGGTGGGTGAACACGGCGTCATCATTCTTTCGGATGATGAAGGAAAAACGTGGCGTCAGTCCAATGAGGTGCCGGTTTCGGCAACGCTTTCGGCGGTTACTTTCACGGATGCGCGGCACGGCTGGGCGGTTGGCCAGTGGGGCGTGATTCTGGCGACAAACGACGGCGGCGAGACCTGGCGAAAGCAGCGCATGGACCTTTCAGTGGACCAGCCGCTATTCTCCGTGCTTTTCACCAACTCGCAGGACGGCATTGCAGTGGGCCTGTGGTCGCTGATGCTCGCCACGCACGACGGCGGCAAGACCTGGGCGAAAGTGACGGTGCCCAAGCCGCCGGGTGCCGGCCGGGCGGACCGCAACCTGTATCACATCTTTCAGGACCGTCAGGGCGCGCTCTATATCGATTCGGAGCAGGGCATGGTGCTTAAGTCCACGGATGGCGGCGCGACCTGGAACTATCAGGCGACGGGCGGCAAGGGCACGCTGTGGACGGGCGTGGCGCTGCCTGACGGGCGGATCGTCGTGGGCGGGCTGCTCGGTAGCCTGTACCAGAGCGGCGACGGCGGGGCGACGTGGACGGCGCTGAACGCCGGCACGAAGAGCTCGATTACCGATCTCGTGGCGACTAAAAACGGACTGGTGGGCGTCGGGCTCGATGGCCTCGTGTTCCGGCAACGCGAGGGCGGCACGTCGTTCGAGGTCCATCAGCGCGAAGATCGCGCGACGCTGACCGCCGCGCTGTTCAATGGCGCCGGCGAGCCGGTATTGTTTTCGCAGGATGGAGTGCTCGACGCTCCCGGAGCGAAGTGATAACGCGTTACATGCAGGACGCCCGAATTAGCCAATTTATAAAATAGGAATACGACATGAATGCTAATGCCATAGTGAGCCGGGCAGCTCTCGCGACTCTGCTGATTTCCGTCGCGGTTGCAGCCCAAGCGCAGGCCGGTGATGATCTTCCCCCGGAGCAGTCGACTCTGCATTCCGTGCAGGTATCGAGTGCAGGGCCGGTCGACCCGGGCGCGCAGATTGAAACGGCTCGCGTGGACGGGCGCGTGGCTGCGAACGTCGGACCGGTGCCGGGCAAGACTCGGGCGCAAGTCCGTGCCGATCTCCTGCAGGCCGGAGAGGAGGGAATGCTTCCGCTGCGCTGGGTTGACTATCCTCCCAGCGCCGCGACGCGGACACGCAATCGGGAGAATTATTTGCTTCTGGAACAGGTGTGGAAGGAAGAAGGGACCATTCCGGCGACGAGCGTAAGCAAATCGCGAGGATTTAACCAGGAATTCAGATAAAAGTTCTGGTGGCGACGAATCGGGTTGTGGGTGCGAAAATGAAGGGGCGGTGCGAGGGGGATGGTATGGGTGTTGTTATCGCCAACGCGAAGATGTCGATGAACGCGTGCGATGAAATTGCTGTCGAGGAAGCGATGCCTTTAAAGGCGGGAGCTCTTCCACAATTCTTCACCGGTTCTCTATCTTGTCATCCAACATCAGACGTTTACCCATTCGCTCTCGGATGACAGGTTTGGTTAGCGAGTCTCAACTGGGACCGAAGTGAAAAATATTGCTAAGAGCATCAAGTTGAAAGTCGCGTTTGGCTCGAGCGTCGGCGTGATTCTTATCTCCTCGATCGGGTTGTTCGGGCTCTATGGGCTTTACACGCTGAATGCGAATCTGAACGACGCCTTCTCGGGGCATGTGGTCCCGATCAATGAGTTGTCAGAAGTGCGAGCAGCGCAATCGGATCTCACGCTTCAGATCGCTCGGATCGAAATGTTCGTTGAGCCTGCCGTCACGCGCGATGCCATTGAAGCGATTCGTGCCGATCAGGCGCGTATCGCCGAAGCATGGAATAGCTACTACGGAATGGGAATCCGTAGTGGCAGGGAGCGAGATCTTGCGATAAAGATCCGAGATTTGCTTCCGCAATTTACGCATGTCACCGACGACGCCATCGACGCCTTGAACACCGGCAACGATGAAGTCGCTATTCCCATCATCAAAAAACTCGTTCCGATCGGAACACAGTTGACGGGCGTATTGGCTGAGGACGCCGCGTTGCATCTGGCACGGGCCAAGCAGTTCGTGGTGGACAGTGGGTCGACCTATCAAAGCGTGTTATGGATCGCGATCGCGCTGGTGGTTCTCGGCATTGCACTGACGGCCGGTGTTTCGATCTATCTGACGCGCGCGATATCGCAGCCACTCGGCAAGGCCTTATTGGTGGCGAATCGAATCGCCGACGGCAACCTGGAGAATGAAATCTCGACGCAGGCACGCGACGAATTCGGCAATTTGCTCGAAGCGCTGAATCGGATGAGCTACCAACTGAGCGACACGGTGCGCGGCATCAAGGACATCGCCGAATCGGTGGCCGTGGCATCGCGAGAAATCGCCATCGGCAATACGGATTTGTCGGCCCGAACCGAGAAGCAGGCGACATCGATCGAGGAAACCGCGACGAGCATGACGCAATTGACGGAGACGGTGAAGCACAATGCCGATAGCGCGCGAGAGGCCAACGTGCTGGCCACTCGCGCCACGAGCATGGCCGATGCAGGTAACGAGGCGGTGCGACACATGGTCGGCACGATCGAGGAAATCAGCGGGAGTTCGAACAAGATTACCGACATTACGACCGTCATCGAAGGCATCGCATTTCAGACGAACATCCTCGCGCTGAATGCTGCAGTCGAGGCGGCGCGCGCCGGCGAACAAGGCCGCGGGTTCGCCGTGGTCGCGAGTGAAGTTCGCAGTCTGGCTCAACGTTCCGCCGACGCAGCGAAGGAAATCAAGGAGTTGATCGGCTCGTCAGTGGCGATGATTCAAGACGGCGCGAAGCAGGCGACGCATGCGCGGGAAACGATAGGCGAGGTCAAACTCGCGATCGAGCAGGTCTCGTCGATCGTTGGTGAAATTGCGCAGGCCTCGGAAGAGCAGACGCGCGGGATCGAACAAGTCAATCAAGCGATAGTTCAAATGGATGAGGTGACGCAACAGAACGCCGTATTGGTGGAACAGGCCGCGCAAGAGGCGCAGGCCCTCAAAGATCAGGCGCGGGTGTTGAATGATGCGGTGTCGGTCTTCAAACTCGCGAATGCGCAAGCCAAACCGAGGGTGGGAGGCCACGCGATGGCTGACCTGCTCACCGGATCGAGTGCGCACTAATACCCGGGAGTACTCTGACGAGGATGCCCGGCGTCACACCGGGCTACCCGGTTCGATGGTTTCCTGCGCAATGAGGATCGCCGTCGCTTTCATCAATTCGAACACGAGATCGATGCTCTGCGACTGTGCCTGCGGACCGAACATCAAGCTCGCGACACTGTCGGTTTGCGTTCCGATCAGCGTTGCCCGTGTGGGGTATTCGCGCGCCGTAGCAAACGCGTCGACCTCGCGTACGCGGTTGACTTGGATCGCCCGATAGATTCGGGCGGTGCTTGACGCGATTCCAGCGGTATCGGGTCGCGGTTTTGTAGAACCGGTTTGCTAGCGAGCCTAAGCGTTGAGTAGCGCCCTAAGCGCCGCCTGTCGCGGTTGGGCACGAGTAATCATCCCTCAGGGCATCTTTGAGCAGATGCTTGCAGGAGGGGCGGCGCATGGCACGAAGTCGCAAACGTGATACGCCCCGAACGGCGCGGATATTATGAGGAGACGCTGCGGACGTTGCCCCAGTGAGGTTCAGCGCCTCGAAGTAGCCGCAGCAGCTTGCTACTTCCGTACTAACTTGCGGGTGGTCTTGACGGTAGGGTTAGAGATTGAAAGCGCCGACGCATAGGAAGCCAACATCCTGCTGGCGTGGTCGATATCAGCGGCCAGACGTTTGGGATCTTCCTGGGCAAACCACGAGAAAAGGAGCCCGTCGATCAGAATAATGATCAGCCGCGCGATGGCATCCAGGGCTTTGGCATCCGCACGAGGCTCGGCAGCGGCCAGGTTGGTGCGGGTACCTTCCAGGGATATACGAAAGGCACTAATGGCCATATCGGGCTGATGTCTGAGCGCCCACGTATACAATTCTGACTGGGTCTTCGCGTATGTCGGGTTTGCCGCGAACCAGGCCATTGCCGCGCGCAGGTTGAAGTCCGCCAGATCGGACAGGGTCCCGTGTTCTGGAGCGTCCGGGCTATCGGAGCGGATCGAATCGATCAAGGTTTCATAGACAGCCAACAATAGCTCGTCTTTCGAGTGAAAAACGTAATGCAGGGAAGCCAGCGGACAGCCCGCAGCCTCGGCGATGCGACGGGTCGTGGCTCCCTTCACACCGTGTTCTGCAATAACCGCGACCGTGGCCGCTACGAGGTCCTGGCGGCGGACTTCAGCCCGTACTCTCAGCATAGGCTAGAGCTCCGTTTCATGTCTTCGTTTAAAGGAGGTACCCGGGCAGGGTAATCGAATGCCTCGATATTAACATGACGATGGACGGCATTTCGCAGTCAACGCATGGGATTGCGCTGCAGGCATGTTGCGACGCTATGGCGGCGAGAGAAATGCAGTTGGCAGAAATTTGCCGGGAATGCCCGCGGAGTTGCGCGCCGCGTGCGGGAACTGGTCGGCGGATCACAATGCAACCGGTCGAAACCATTTCATCACGGCGCCAAAGCTGCGGCCACCGGTGCGTCGCTGTGCCTACGCAAACGCCACGAAGTCGACGCGACGTGGCAGCATGCTTCGCGAACCACGGGTGGATTCATTCATGGGTCGTCGGGCCGGCACATCGAACGGTTTCTGTCTGTCACGTGTCATTCAGCTTCCCGTTTTGATGTTCTTTCCCCAGACGGAGCGCAGATGCGACGACTTAACGTGGGAGCGTGAAAGGACCATCACATGCTCCCTTTGAAATTGGTGCAGTTGCCTTGGTGTGGGAGCCCTCATCATGAGGCTAATGGAAACTCCGTATTCCCAATGTGTTTTTGAGGCATAAACTCTGGGCTGTAGCTACATGGTCAATTGATCAGGTTCGTTTGCCTGCACCACTACTTGACACTTGAGCATCAGTTGGTGCAGTCGATTCCCCGCTACGGGGCGCGCGCCCCGCTACAGGAGGGCGCATTCGCCGCAATGCAGAGGGAAGGCGAACACGTGGAATCGGCTGGCACACCGTTTGCTTGATAGTCAAATGACCAAGTCATGAGATTTAGTCGGGTGAAATATAGCGAAAGATATCTGCAGGTAATGTGGGCAACGATAAGGGTACGCGAATGAAAAAAGCGATTGCTGTCTTGGGATTAGGGGCTATGGGGTCTGCAATTGCCGCCTGCCTGATTGAAGATGGTGCGGAAGTCGTCGTCTGGAACAGAAAACCGGAAAAATCGCAACGCATGCAGGAGTTGGGAGCCAGAGTTGCTGATAGTGCCACGGCAGCCGGTGGTCAGGCGGACGTAATCATCGTGGTTACAGGGACGCCGATTGATCTCGCAGCAGAATTCAAGGAGTTGGGCGAGCGCCTGAACGGCAGAACAGTTGTAAATCTTGCTACGGGGCGACCGTCCGAGGTCCAGACGCTGGATCAAATCGTGAGTGATGGTGGAGCAAAATTTGTCAGCGGGACAATTCAGTGCTTCCCACCCGATATTGGCACCGAGAATGCAATGATCCTTTTTGGTGGCGATGAGAAGATCTGGCTCGACGCTGAACCCATTCTCCGGAAAATCGCGCCGCAATCCACGTACATCGGTGCAAGATCCGACGTTCCGAATGTGCTCGATATCGGACTGACGGGGACATTCGTTTTTGGTGCTGGAGCAGCCTTCCTGGAGGGGCTCCGGTTCGTAGTCAACTCAGGCGTTTCAGTCGACGAACTACGCGACTTAATTCCGACCTATATCGCAGGTCAGAGCAAATTCATCGAAGGTTTGTTCGAGTCCGTCGCAACTTCAGATTATCAGGCTGGGGGCGCCAACCTACGCGTCTATGCCCGGGCTACCGGGATTTTCCAGCAGGCGCAGGAAGATATCGGGCAATCGCCGCGAATTCTGAAGGCGCTACGCGAGCGAATTCTGTCGTCCATCGAACTGGGTGGTGGTGACCGAGGATTCGCTGCGTTATTTAATCATTAACAGCTCTTTTGAGGAGTCGTCATGTCACTGCAGCATCTTTCAATTAACAGTAATCCTGATGAACTGGTAGAAGCAGTCAGGCAGGATGGTGGCGCAATCGTTAAAAACTTTCTCGGCGCCGACTTGCTCGCGCGTATCAGAAATACGCTCTTTGACATGCTTGAGTCGGCTCCTAACGGAGTAGATGAGTATTTCGCGGGTACGCAGACGCGGCGAATGTCGCGCCTCTTCGTGCGTACTGACTGGATGGCCGAGGTCGCTCTGCATCCGCTCTATCTGGGCGCGGCGCGCAGTATTCTGCAAACGCCGATCAAGATCTGGAGCGGCGAGAACCAGATCGATTTGGCTCCCGATATTCAGGTGGGTGTTACGCAAGCCATTCAGATCCGACCGGGTCAAGGTCTTCAGCCCTTGCATCGTGACGACTCCGTGTGGCTTTGGCGCCATCCGAGCTATGGGCGTGAGGCCAGGTTTCAGGTCATGGTTGCGGTATCTGATTTTACAGAGGAAAACGGAGCCACCGTTGTCATCCCTGGTAGCCACAAGTGGGATGACGAGCGCATGCCCAGGCAAGAGGAAGCCATTCCCGCAGTGATGGCCGCGGGCGACGCTCTTTTCTTCATTGGCTCCACTTATCATGGCGGCGGGAAGAACACTAGCGATGCACCGAGAACCGGTCTGACGATGTCTTATGATTTGGCAATCCTCCGACAGGAAGAGAATCAATACCTCACGTTGCCCATTGAACGTGTGAAGAGCTTCCCGGAAGAGTTGCAGCGATTGCTCGGTTGGACGTACGGAACCACTTTTGCAGGCTTTGTTGAGCGTGATGGACAAATGTCGGACCCGAATGAACTGCTGAAAATGAATGATTTTCTCGAGGTCGGACATTTCGATTGACGGACGCCATGGGTGGTGGGGTATTAGCCTGCTTTTAGGTGGCAATGGGCGCTCACCACCTAAAGGCGTTGTGCTCGGTCGTGACCATTACTGGAGTCGGTCGACAGGTGCGCGGCTGTGCTCAGGCTCGCTAGTCGGGGTGGCTGTCGGTCCTGCACGTCGCTACGTTTGATGGCGTGCTTGCACCACAGGCAATCTCGGGTTACGGGGGCCTTACTGGAAGGAGAATGGAAGGGTGCGTGACGTCATTCTGAACATACGCGTCCATGAGGTGACTATTCCCCGCTCACCTGAGATGTGCTTTCAACAGTTTGTTGAAGTTAATGAATATAGTCATTCAGGATTCGGAATGGCGTTTTCTACGTATCATCTAATCCCATATCGGTGTCGATATTGGTTGGTTGAGAATTGAAAGATTCACTGATATTTCAACTGTCAGGGCGGGCAAGTTTGGAGTAACGATTTTTCGATCGCTTTAATAATTCTTTGAATCAATGCAGGTACGGATGCAGATAAGACGGCGATTTCTACGCCTCGGCGCGATTTCGCATTCGTGTAAACGACAAGGAGTAGATCGTGAATTATGAAATTAAGGGAATCCGGAAAATCGCTCTGCTTTATACTGGGGCTGTGGTCTGGACGCCAACCTACTTGCTTCCATTCAACATTGAAGAGTCAATGGCCCGGTTCCGGCTATCCGAAAGTTGTGCTGGGTGGCTTGCGTCCGCAGTACTTCTCTGCCTTGCCCTTTCCATCATCATTTCGGGGCGGCGCTTGGCGACGCTGAACAAGAGATCGGGCGCGGTTATTGCCGCTGCGGTTGCTATTGCGTCAACTTGCGCGATGTTTTCAAATAATTTTTATATATTTGTCGCTGCGAAATTAATTTTCGGAATCGCTTTGGGCGTCAGCTGCGTTTGCGCGTACGGGGTAATTGCACACGTTAAACACCCCGAGAAAGTGACGGCTCAGGTAGCACAGTCGATGGCCATAATATTTTCCTTCGCGATGTATATTGTGCCAATCGTAAATGTGAAGATCGGCGATATGGGGGTGAATGTAGTTCAGCTCGGAATTCTCGCGATGGCTCTATTTCTCGGCGCATTTATGCATCCGGCCATCAATGCAAACGAGGAAGGTGTCGCGAGGGATGCCATCAAATCCAATGCGGTCCGAGGGATTCTGGCGAGCGCATTTCTCCTCTACGTTTCGCAGACGGCACTCTTCGGTTTCGCCGCAGAGGTTGCCGCAACTCGGGGCGTTGAAGCAGACCAACTCGGCATTCTGTTCATGGTAAATGCTGCCGCCCAATTGCCAGTGGGGGTAGCGGTCACCTGGCTAGGTGATCGTTGTGGTTTGTTCAAGCCGATCGCTTTTGGACTCGTCCTGCTGATCGTATGTAGCTTGGGAATGTATTGCGTGGGCGGCAAGTGGGCATTTCTCGTGTCAACCGCCCTCATCAGTGCCGGTGCGACTATGGTCGGCCCCTATATGTTTGCGGCACTCGCTCACATGGATTCCAGCGGGCGAAGCACTGCGACCTGTGCGTCAGCAATCAATCTTGGCTTGGCGGTCGGCCCTGCAATTGCGGGCACAGTGTTCAGCTTTGCTGGTTTGCACGCGGTTGGCTGGCTTTCCGTCGGGTTGCTTGTGGCGCCGATCTTTCTGACCAGCGTTGCGATCCGACAGTTCACGTCGAAACATTCCCGAGCAGCTATCGCTTGACGCGTGAGGCGAAGTACGAACCCGACATATATCGGTATCACCATCTCGCGTCGAGATGGTGAGGCAAAATTGGCGCTAACGTGGGCAAGCGTAATAGTTAATATCATAATGGTCATTGGAATTTATCATGGAATTGAAATTTTATCTTTTTTGCCTTGCTGATCTTGCGCTGATAGCGACTTCCCTTGTCTATGGCGTGAAGTTTTTTAAGAGGCGAAACTGCCTCCTCGGGTTCGAGTGGCTGATTACGACGTTCTCGGCAACGAATTTAATGATCAATGCCTTAACAGGAGGGCGCGTCTTTTACAGTATTTCCCTATTTTGCGATGCATTCTCCAGAGGCTTCGGTGTACCAGTTATCACCGTCGTTGGCATGATGGCTGTTACGCATCGCCATAAACCATCGATTGTCGCTGATGTGGTGTATATGGTGGGCGCACTGGCGGGAACCCTTATGGTGTGGACAGCAGGTTTTATGGTTGAACCTAAACCCTATTTCTATCTGGTGACGTGGTCCTTGTTCTCGGTTTACCTCGTCTACGTTGTCAAGAGGTTGCTGAGCGTTGGAGAGAAACGTAACGCTGTGCGCGTTGTCCTGGCGATGATATCCACGCAGGTTATTGCGAGCACCTATGACTTCTACCATATACCTGGCGACGACGATCACACGATTTTTTATATATTCGCGTTGCTTTCCTGGTCTTACATGTCTGTTTCGCTGTATTACGCCTATCGTGCATTGGAGCGCGCGCAGGAAAAGGAAATGAACCTCAATCGAGGTTATACCATTGGCGCTCTCGAACGAAATCCGCAGTGATTGCTGGCCGTGAAACCGATGACAGACAAAAGTGTCTCGAAAAATGGCCGCCGGGACGCGTCTTGGGAGCCACCAACCGGCGATACGGCGCGTACGTTGACGAGCCGCGGCCGCAACACCGTTGCGCGCATCCTTGCGAGCGCCATCGAGATTTTTGCGGCGGAAGGTTACGGCGGGCTCAGCATGCGAAAGGTCGCAGCCAGTGCGGGACTGGCGTTATCGAATCTGCAGCACTACTTTCCCACACGCGAAGACCTCTTTGCGGCGATCATTACGGAGACCACCGCGGAGTATTCGAGAAACTACGACAACATTCTTCGCACCGACGCGTCGCTCACGCCCGCGCAACGGCTGGAGAAGCTTGTCCGCTTGCTCATCGAAGACGGCAAACAACCACGCACCCAAAGCCTCTTTGTCAATTTTTGGGCGCTCGCCCAAATGCAGGAATTCGCGCGCAAGATCATGGAAGACGCGTATCTGTTCCAGCGCGGCATGATCGGCGAATTCGTCGCTGCTGTGAACCCGCAGTTGTCGCCGAGCGTACTGGCGCACCGCGCCGCGCTCATAACGGGGCAAATCGAGGGGCTGCTTGTGTTGATTCCTCAGCGCAACCGCTTCCCGTCGGATATCAAAGGTATCGAGGATGAAGCCGTGAGGGTGATCCTCACAGTTGCCGCTATGCCCTGAGAGTTGCCCCCTAAATCGGAAAATTGTGCGGAAATCGAAGTCACCCCATGTACTGGCGCGCTGGGAGGGCTGCCAATTGTGGTGAAGCCAGGGACACCGGCTGTATTGTGAAGAGCAGTTGCAGCTACGCTCGAAGTTGCCGAAGTGAGGAAAGACAGTGGTGACGCGGGTGGCGAGGATTGTGCTGGTCAAACCGAATGACGCCTGGGGTATGGATTTTGTGTCCGACCAGCTTGCTGATGGTTCGAAGTTTCGCACTTCGACGGCAGCAGGAAGAGCGCCTCCATGCCCACGTGCTTTATCAAGGTGCCCACACGTTGGCGGTCAATTCCATGTTCATCATGGCCCCGATTGGTCCACTTATCCAACTATCAGAATTCGCGCAACCACCTATTAACACGGGCCGCAGTGGCGTCTGCGGTTTCTGGACCAGCGAATCAATGGGCTCTATGGCGAAGTACGTCTTTCCCACCGTGGCGCGCGCTCGCCTTCGCTCGGCACCCGTTCTGCCTTCGGTCGTCCAATCGCCATGCTGACGTCTCCCGTTCCGTTGGCGTCAACATACCACGTGAATATCGGTCGGTTAATAACGGAACGGGAGACCAGTTAGGTTGTATCTAACTCCGATACCCGAGCGGCTTCCTGAAACATTCAAACACGGCGGCCAGCTCATGTTGACCGTGGCCCATGGCGACGGCCTGCTGGAGTCGCGCCAGTACCTCTTGCGGGTACCTGCTGTCCGTGCCACGTTCGTGGCTGTACTCCACAAGCTGTCCGATACCCGCGGCCCAAGTGTCCAGGGTGGCCTGCGACCCTGAGTAATTTCCTTTCTTGATCATCTGCACGCACGTCTGAAGCGTAGCCTCAACGAAGGGAAGACGTGCCGAGGCAAGCGACAAGTAGGTGTCGAGGGAGATGCCTTCGGCGTCACACACGGCGGCGCCGTAGAGAAACCCGAGCGTGGCCCCCAGGGAGAACGAACCCACAACAGCGCCATCGAGAATAGCGGCATTCCCGAATCTCTCTCCAACGAACAGCGCATGTCCACTCAGATTCGCCAAAGTATGCCGCAAGGTTTCGAAGGTCGAACGCGAGCCGGCATACAGAATCGATCCATCCGGCGTGCCGATATTCTTGGGGTAGCAGCCGATACTGCCGTCCAGGTAAGCCACGCCGTGTTCCCTGGCCCACTCCGAAGCATCTTGCGCGTCCTCCGGTGTGCCCGTCGTGAACTGGATTATCGTTTTGCCTTTGAGACGGGCCACGACGTCCGGGGCGCGCAGCAACGAGTCGGACGCGCCATAGTCGAGCACGCAAACAACCACGACCTGACTCGCATCGATCGCCTCCGCGGCTGAGTGGGCGATCCGGGCACCAACCTCGCCAAGCGCCACGGACTTGCTCGCCGTACGGTTCCAGACGGTGACGCGATGATTGGCGGCAAGCAATGCCTTGGCCAGGGCCGCTCCCATTGCGCCCAGCCCAATCACGGATATTGCCTGCGCAGTTACGGTAGCTGCCATCACAAACCTCATTCGAATCGGGCATACGAAGCTTCTGAAAAGGACTCGCTTTTCAAAGCGAGGAATAAAGGTGCCCGCCGTCGACCGGATCGCAAGCGCCGGTCATTCACGAACTGGCATCGATCGCATGCAGCGATCGTGGATGTATTCACGAAAGAGGCGCTGGCCATCGACGTCGCGCAGCAAGGGATCATTCCGCAACGAATGTTCTAACCTACATGGGTTCGAGACGCTGGATGAAGCCAGGACGATCGTCGAGGTATGGCGCCTGAATTACATACAACGATGGTTATCCTGACTTTGCTCTCAAAGAGGTGGCACCAGCCGCATTCGCTCGTCAGCTGATGCCTCGGCCGGGTCCGGCAGGATCCGAAACGCTGTAAAACTCGCTCTGGATCTGGCCTGGAAAACCCCAGCGGGTCAAGAGCATCCGGCACTAACGCTGCACGGTGTCCAGAATATCCAGGCGGTTCAGTGCAACCGACTTCTGTTTGATTGTGCCAAACGCCGCTTCGGTTGCCTCAAGCGTACGCGCGATGTCTTCGTCAGTGTGGCTCGCCGTGAAGAACATGTTGTGCCACGGGTGGAGGTAGGCGCCATTCTTGATGACTTCCGAAGTCCACGCACGGCCACGCGACACGAGCTCGTCGTCACCGGCGAATAACATCTGGGGCATGACGCTCGGCCCGGTCTGCTTGAGTTCGAAACCATGCCGCTCGGCTTGTTCGGCAATGCCGGCACGCAGCTTGTCCGCCAACCGCTTGGTGTGTTCGAGGTAGTCCGTTTCTCGTACCAGACGCAGCGTTTCGATGGCCGCGGCCATCGGCACAGCCGAGAGCCAGTAGGAGCCCGTAACGAAAATGTTCGTCGCAGCCTCTCGTGCCTTATCCGAACCGAGAACCGCAGCGATCGCATAGCCGCCGCCAATGGCCTTGCCCCAGCAGCTGAGGTCCGGGTGCACACCCCAGTCCGACCATGAACAGTCGCGCGACAGGCGCAGCCCCGTACGTACCTCATCGACGACCAGAAGCGCTTCCTGCTCATCCGCGAGGCGACGGCATTCCTTGGCGTATTCGATCGACGGGAAAAATTGATCGTAGAGCACTTCGTGCCGGAATGGCGTTGCGTAGATGGCCGCTACGTCACCATCGACGCTCTTGACGGCGGCATTGAGGCTCTCGATATCGTTGTACTCGAAGTAGACGACGTGAGCCCGGTCTTCCTTGGTAATCCCCGTCGTATAGGGCACGTTCCACGGGGACGCACCATGGTACGTGCCTCGCGCAACAAGAATCTTGCGTTTTTCTCGATAGGCGCGCGACATCACCATGGCCATTGACGTGGCGTCCGACCCGTTCTTGCAGAACATCGCCCAGTCGGCATGGCTGACCTGTTGCGTAAGCGCCTCGGCAAGTTGAACCATCACTTCGCTGGGGCCTGTCGCCGTGTCGATCTTCTGCAACTGGAGGGCCGCCGCTTGCTCGATCCGCTCGTTGCGGTAGCCGAACAGATTCGTGCCGTAACCACACACGTAGTCGATGTACTTGTTGCCGTCGACGTCCCAGAGGTGGGTACCTTTCGCTTTGGCAAAGTACAGCGGAAAATCTTCCGTCAAGTACTTGACGCTCTGGTGACCATACATGCCGCCAGGGATGACCTTTTCGGCTCGTGCGAACCACTCGTCCTTCTTCGCCAACCTGTCCATGCTCGACTCCTTTTGAAAATTCGTTTGTTGCAACATCAAACTTACAATCTAGTCTTTTGACTGATTCAAATGACCATATATGCGGGTGCGCCCAATCTGAGGAATGCACCCTTTGAAACCCCGCGTCGTGCCGACACACCATCTAGCCTTGCGCCACGAACGCTGCATCATTGCGTCGCACGCTTGAAGGGCGGATTTCGTTTTCCGTTCACGTCGCTGCCCAGATCGTCGACCACGACCTTTGCACCCGCCGCGCAAGCAACAGCGCATGTTTGCAGCCGAAACCGGCAGCGATCACGATCGCAACTCGATTCGTCAGGTCGATCTTCATCGGGTGTCTCGCTGGTGGTGATTCTGTCGTGGATCGTGAATGTGCATCACGGAATCCGGGGAGGGGGATCGCGCCTCCCGGGCCGATGCGGGCGCCTGTTCGTCGCTTCAGAGACCGAGGTGCGTCGCGATATCGTCGTAGTCGATCTGCCACAGGCCCGGCGTGCCAGCGGGATATTGCGAGCGGAATCCGATGATTCGCTGAACGCGCTTCGACAGGCCTCTCACGGTGTCCATATCCACGATGAACGGATACGCTTCCTCCGGAGTCAGATAGGACGGTTGCATCGGCAGCGTGAGCCCGCGTCGGCGCTCGTTCTTCGTCACATTCGCGCCGCCACCGTGGATCACTTTTCCGCTGAACAGCAAAGCGTCGCCGGCATCCATCTCGGCGGCAATGGTCATTTCGGGTGTGCCCTTGCTGTCGAAGTAGTCCTCGTCCCAGTTTTGGCTCCCCGGGATGATTCGGGTGGCACCGTTTTCCTCGGTGAAGCGCGTTAGGGCAATCATGAGGTTGGTAAACACCGTGGGACCCTTGACTCCGAGAGCACAAAGGGGCGGAAAATTGCCGACATCGCGATGCAGCATTTGCGCTGTGTTGCCCGGGCCGATGTCGATGACCTGGGCGGTTGAAAGCCACCAATCGCCGGACTCTTCACGGTAGAGCACCTCGCCGAGTTCATGAAAGAGTTCGTCGTCCAGCACATCGCCAAAAGTCTTGCTGTGCGTGACCATGTTCGTCAGGCGCTTGGTATAGGTGCCGTGGAATTCCTTGATCAGTTCGTTTTCGTGCGACGACCCTTCGCGAAGCCGTTTGAGCGGACCATCGACCTCGCGATTAATGTTCGCGACCTGCTCCGGGGTCAGATATTCCTTGATCCGGACTCCGCCGTACTGATTCATGAGCGACACGATCTCTTGCGCGCTGGTCTGCTTGGGGACGGTGGGGAGGGCGTCCTGAATGTTCTGAATATTTGCGTTCATGTTTGCCTCAAAGTTGCGTGGACGGGTAAATCAGAAGCGGCATCGCTTTCAGATTCCGGTGGTGATCCAGACATCAAGTTAACTTTTTGACTTGGTCATGTGACATGTTTGCGTTGGCCTTGTGTCATGCCATGCTTTCACGTTTGTCGACGGAACACGCGCGTCCTTCCTGCCTTTGTGCCGACATCCGGGCGGTCCATGACATGGTTCCGGGCGCGGCAGACACGGAGCCCATCGCTGAGGTTTCTGGTGAGATGGCACACTCACAACAAACACGGTCACATGACCAAGTCATCTGATCGAGGAAATTAACATGGCATTTTTTGATGGTCGATCATGGTTAACCCGTTCGCTTTCCGAATGGTTTCCGCGATTGAAAGGTGCGGGCCCATTTTGACGAGGTGGGCAAAATATGCTCACATCCTGATGTTTCCGCTGAATCGGTCCTTCCAGGTCTGAGGCGGTTGTTGCACTACGCTTTATTGGTCCAGCGCGCTGGCGTCGCGCGTCCCACGTTCTATCAGCACTTTCCCGACCTGCAGGCGGCCGCTCAGCGGGCGGCGTTGGTGAGGCTCGAAAATGCTTTCACATTCGTCGAAGAGCAAGGCAAGCAGCTGAGCCCACCTAACGTCGCCTTCGTCGAATCAATGGAAGTGGAAACTGCTCTGATTCTTGAGCATATGCGTGCCCATCAATCTTTCTATCTGACCGTATTTAACGACGCGGCGACATCGGCGTTTTTTGATGACCTGGTTACATTCGTCGCCGGCCGCATCCTTCCGCCCTATGAAGGTGTTCGTACGGAGGCGGAGGGGGATTGCTTGACGGTGCTTGGCGGGGGATTGGTTTGGACGGTAGTGCACTGGCTTCGCCAGGGCACTACGCGAGAGACCCCGAAGGTAATGGCGAAGCGAATTGCCACGACTTCGGCGACAATTCTCGATGCTTTCGGCCTTACTCTCGGGTTCGCGCGGTCAGATGCGGAGTAATGGCAGGAGAAGCGTGGGAAGCGGCTAAGTTGCTCCACGTGCGCCACTCAAGTGCGGAATCGAACGCTCGTGGATGGCGTTCCGTGCGCACGAGTCGCGCGCGAACGTCATCTTTAGCAACTGGCTTGCTTCGTGGTGCAGATTAATTCTAGATAGTCATTTTCTGGGTCACCGTCGCGATGAGCCAACATCATCAATCCACGCGTCCGGGGGCAAACAGGGATGCACGCCCCAGACACTCTTCGTTCATGGCCGATTAGCGTAGTCGCCGGCCCTATGCAGCGCGTCTTGTGGCGGTTTTTCCGTGCGCGATATGGATCGCCATGGTCCTCATCAGTTCTCGAACGCGGTCGATGCCCGGCGCTTGCTGTTGTTCACCGAACATCAAGCTTGCGATGCCCTCCATCTGCGCGGCGATGAGCGTCGCGCGAGCGAGGCATTCGCGCGCCGTAGCAGACGAGTCTAGCTCCCGCACAAGATCGACATAAATCGCCCGATACGCGGAGTACATTCTTCTTACGAGATCGCGCGTGATATCCGAGTGCTGAGCCAGCGCGAATATCTCGAACGAGAATCGACATACCGTCGGATCACAGGCTTCCTCAAATACGTCCTCAACGATTTCACGCAGGCGCTCCAGTGTCGGCTTGCCGCTCGGCTTGCCCATTTCCGCATAGCGATCCAGATAGGCTTTTCCTAGCGCGCCAATTGTCGACCGGAGCAGGTCGTCATGTGTCGGAAAGTAGTTCTGGAGTGCTGATGGTAAGATTCCAAGTTCCCTGGCCACTCGCGCTTGGGTAAAGTTCGCATATCCTTCCGTGGCCAAAAGGCTCGCGGCAGTAGAGACAATCTCATTGATCTTTACCTCCCGACGTCGCCCCTGGAGCGTTGGCCGGTAGTAGGGGAGATCTTGTCCTGTCTGCCGCACGCTCAGTTCGAAGCGTCCATGCTGCAAGTGCTCCTCAGACCCAAAGACACCGATGTGCAAGCTGCCCTTGGTGCCTGCCCGACGATTGCGGGAACTATGTAGGGGACTGTCACTCTCCAGCGTCTGTGCCGACAAGCCAACAATCATCTTTACAGCTCGCTTTGTCATGCGAACGAATTCTGCATGGTCCTTCTCTGGATCCCCGCCGTGAGAAGCAAAGATCATCATTCCACTCGTCTGCGCGACCAGAACGGACGCACGCACCTGGCACTCGTCGCCAGTGAGAGTGGGGTGGATCTCTGATAGTAACTTCGCAAAGATGCCCCGATACGTGGCATACATATCGTCAACCAGCGCCGCAGCATATGGTTCGTGCTGGGAAAAAGCCCAAATTTCAAACAGGAATTTCGGAAGATCAGTTGCTGTGATGTCGTGAAAAATGCGCTCCACCAGTGCGGAGCAACGCCGCGCGGCGTTGACGCCGGGCTGGCTTGCGATAGCCATATAGTCACTGACGATTTCGTGCATATGTGCCTGCAGCGCCGCACGAAGCAATTCCTCCTTCGTTCGAAAGTAGTATTGAAGGTTCCCCAATGTAATTCCGACGCGAGCCGCGACGCGGCGTGTGGCGAATCCGGCATATCCATCCTCCTGGAATATCTGCCGGGCGGCAAGGATGATCTGCGTCATCCGCTGTTCCCGGTTTCGTCGCTCAACCGGCCTGGGATCGGGCCTTGCCTCCTCGAGACCGCTAAAGGATTCTCGCTCTACCGGCTTATGTTGCACGTCTCGCCCCCAAAATGTTTGCCTGGACCTGTTAAAAATTATAGGTCGCTTCGATGGTAGAAGGAAACGTCATTGTGCTTTCATGGATCCCACCTATTTCCACAGTACGGCCCTGATCGCACCAGACGCTCACTCCCATCCGATCAGTAGATATCGGGGTTCAATCACCGGATGCGGCCCATATTTGGGCGGCCGCAGCCGGGAAGATGTTCACAATAATTGGTGTTTTCCCTCCTCTTGACGTGCTTGATTCTAGGTCAGTCAGTGACTATTGTTAGGTCACGTAGACGTATATATTAGGTCATACGGATACAAAACTGATTCGAGGTGGGAACCAGCTGTGGGGCCGCAAGTGAAGGAGCGGGAGATGAGTAGCAACGTGGGATCTTTGCGAAGCCTGATCGACAAATGGCTGGCTCCGACGCCGGCTTCACCGATAACCGTGACCCGGCTGAGCTACCCGAAAACGAGACCTGTGCGATGCGTACGTGTGGAGTCTCTACGTGCGTCAGGATCGTTCGCGATCTTCTTTTTCCGGCACGATGACGGATCGTGGTGTGTGTTTCCTCCAGCGTCGGAACGGCCCACGATGCGAGCCTCACTGCAGGTGGATTGAGGAAGACTACGCACTCCTCGGCAATTGAAGGGAGGTTGTGATGGATATTGAGAGGATTGCTAATGATTCGGGAATGCTCGTCGTGCTCGACGGTCGGATCGGCCGCGAAGAGTACAAGAGCGTGTACGGGTCCATGCAGGCCCTTGAACGATTTGCCAACCGCATTCGTGAGTTGGTCGCCCGGGAAAGTTGCTCCGGGACGCTGGACATGGAATCGAATTAAAGCGCCACGCGGCGCGGCGGCGGACCCGTTTCCCGGCAGGAAGCAGCGCATGCAGCGACGCAACGGATAGGCTAACGCGCACGCCTTGACGGGAATGTACTCATGAAGCGACTTCTTCTGAAATCGGGCATTGCATGGTGTGTCGCCCTATCGGTCGCGACGGCCGGCGATAAGCCGCCTGCCGCACAACACAGCGCGGCGCAGATCGTGGAGCACAGCGTTGCCGCTAGTGGCAGATTACCGGACAGGGGGGCGGCGAACGCCAGGATCGTGTCGGGGCAGGTCGAAGCGGGCGAAGAAAAGAACCTGACGTTCTCATTCGCTACGATGAAGCATCCGAAGATGAGTTTCTTGGAGGTTGCCTCCGCGGGGCAGATGGGGTTCCATGTCTATGACAGCTCGCAGGATTGGAAGATAAGACAAATTCTCGGTCGAGTCGAAGACGAGCCCTACACGCTATTGGGGGGAATGTCGGGTGCGGAGGCTTCCGAACTGGACGGATTGCTAGTCGACTACGCTAGCAACGGCAGCAGGATTACGCCTTCAGGAATTGATACGCTCGAAGGCCTTCGCGCAAATAACCTTGGCCTCACGTCGAAAGATGGCACGCAACGAGACGTCTGGGTCGGCGCATCAAGCTTCAGCGAATGGGAGTTTGATGGAGCGCAGCGCAGGCTCGAGAGCGTTGAAATGTTCCCCGTGTCCGTGAACGTCGGGCTGATCGCGTCGCTGGCAGCATTGTCCATACCGGCGAGCGCACAGATTTTTGGTGAGGGTGGTGCGAACGGGATGGTGATCCTCGCCAACAATCCCGATGAGCTCAACAAGGCCCGGATGAAGGTGAATGTCGGCGAATCGTCCGAATTGGCGACGCGTGGCGCAATGACAACGTCGGCGCGCGCTCGGGCACCACGAGGGAAGGACCTCGATACATCGCGATTCGCCGAAGTAATTGCCGAGGCCGGGCGGAAATGGCACGTGCGCACGGAACTGCTGCGGGCCATCATCGCCGTCGAATCAAAATTCAATCCGCAAGCTGTCTCGAGGCGCGGCGCGCTTGGCCTGATGCAACTGATGCCAGAAACTGCACAGCGCTTTGCCGCGGGCAACCTCTTTGATCCGAAAGTCAACGTGCTCGCCGGCGCTCGGTATCTACGTGTGCTGCTCGATCTATTCGACGACAACGTCGAACTCGCAGTGGCAGCCTACAACGCGGGCGAGCACTCCGTGATCAAAGCCGGCTACCGGATTCCTGCGATACCCGAGACTCGGGCGTACGTGCCGGCGGTCATGGCTCGTTATCGACGGTTGATTTCCGGGTAGGAGAGCCTCCTGCAGCGGATACCCGCACACGCGCCTTCGGACGCAGTTGTTGTGAGTTGCAGCTGTCGTGCATTTGCATCGATTGATATCGACAGCCGTGCGTGCGGCAGCGCAGCGTTTCCTTTCGCGTACAGGTGGCTTGGACGGGGGCGAGTTGACATAAAGAAAATTATCGTGGTTCAATTAGGAATCCTATTTATTTGGGTGCCGAAATAAAGTGCAATACATCGCCGTTGGAGCGCGCGCTTTTCCCGAAGGACTATCGGGAAAATCGTGTTGGCTGACATTCGGAGAGCGGCAAGCGCCCATTCGATGATACCGATGCGTTCCTGACTCAGGAGCAAGCAATGGAAAACAAGGTATTGGCAAGACAAGGTGCGGCTCTCCATCACAGGCGACGCGCGCTACAGTGGAAAGCGCGTTGCACGAGGTCCGCTTCGACCTGACTGCACATTGACGCACCGCATTCGAGCGAGTACACTCCGCGCCGCGGGGTGGAGCAGTCTGGCAGCTCGTCGGGCTCATAACCCGAAGGTCGTAGGTTCAAATCCTACCCCCGCAACCAAAGCCCAGTAAGGCTTTGCGCGATTTCAGAAGTTTTGGGGTAGTGTCTTTTTTGCCGATTTTGGGCAACAAGTGGGCAGACCCCACGCGAATCCGGCAAGAATCCGTCGTACCAATGAACCCGCCTTCGAGTGGGTTTTTTGTTGCCCAGCGAAATCCGATCCGAACACGCGTTGAAATTTGGGGGGACCATTCCATGAAGAAACAAGCACTCGCACAGTTGGCACTCGCTGTCGGTGCAATCGGCCTGGCCAGCGTGGCACACGCGACTGACGTCAACGTAGGCATCAACGTGGGCACCCCTGTCGTGATCGCGCCGCAGCCTCCTGCCGCCATCGTCGTTACGCCGGGTTGGCATGGCGACCGCTATTGGGATGGCCACCGCTACTGGGACCGCGACGACTGGGAAAAGCACCATCATCATGACAAGGGTTGGCACTGCCCACCCGGACACGCCAAGAAAGGCGAGTGCTGATCGGGCTCCCCGTGCCGTGACGCGCTCAGCATGAAGGAACTCGACAACGTGTGTGGATTGCCGGGTTCCATTCGGCGCGACATTCTTTCCGCGCCGCCTATGCCTCGCTTCGGGCGCGGCGGCGCCGCAGACTCGAAACAAGTGTAATGATCTGTTAGCGGCAGGCGTCAAGCCCGGTTTTGCCGCGAGAAACGCGCCTGCGCTTTGGTACGATCCGGCCTTTCGTCCATTGCGCAGCCATCGTGAATCACCCGTATGTGTCGCTATTTCGTGAACTCTGCGCACGCTGGGTGAGCCGTGCCCGCTCGCTCGCCGCCAACGCCGGCGCGAAGGCACGCCGCCTTGTCCGCGCGGCGCTGCACGGCGTTCGTCACCCGTCACGTCGCGGCATCGCACTGGCGGTCGCTGCAGTACCACTGTTTTCGCTGGCCTACACGCTGGCGCTTGTTCCGTTCACACCTCGACTTGGTGATATCCGCAAGGCCCGGGTCGATCGTCCCGCGCTGATCCTTTCCGCCGATGGCAATCTGCTCGCCGAGTTCAAGCCGGTCAATCGCGAGTGGGTCACGCTCAACCAGATTTCGCCGCACGTGATGGACGCCCTGATTGCGACCGAGGATCACCGGTTCTACGAGCATCACGGGATTGACTTCCAGCGCGTTGCGGCGGCCGCGCTCCATACGTTCACTGGCAGTCGTCAGGGTGGCTCCACCATCACCCAGCAGCTCGCGCGCAACCTGTATCCGGATGAAATCGGCCGCGCACCAACGTTGACGCGCAAGCTCAAGGAAGCGATCACTGCGCTCAAGATCGAGTCCGTGTACAGCAAGGACCAGATCCTGGAGACGTACCTGAACACGGTGCCCTTTCTGTACAACGCATACGGTGTGGAGATGGCCGCGCGTACGTACTTCGGTAAGCCAGCCGCGGATCTCGATGTCCTCGAGAGTGCGACGCTCGTTGGCATGCTCAAGGCGAACAGCGCCTACAACCCGGTGCTCAATCCCGAGCGCGCGCTGGAGCGCCGCAACACGGTGCTCGCGCAGATGGTGAAGTTCGGCAAGCTCAGCCCGCGCGCGTATGCCTGGCTGAAACGTCAGCCGATCGACGTCAATTTCGAGCCCCAGTCCGAGCAGGTTGGCGCGGCTCCCCACTTCGCCGCCCAGTTGCGAAGGTGGCTGACTGCATGGGCGGATCGCAACGGCTACAACATCTATTCCGACGGGCTCGTCGTGCGAACGACCATCGATTCCCGGCTTCAGGCAATGGCAGCACAGGCCGTTGCCTGGCAGACCAGCCAGCTGCAGTCGATCGCCAACGGCGCATGGAACGAGCGAACGGGTTGCTGGCCGGGTAACGCGCTGTTCCAGTCGTTCATCAGGCAGACGGCGGAGTACCGCACAGCGCGCGACACGGGCCTGCCGGATCAGACAGCCATCAGGAAACTTGCGACGGACGCTTCGTTTGTTGATGGCCTTTGTCATGGCAAGACACAGGTCGAGGCCGGTTTCGTGGCCATGGATCCGCGCAACGGGGACATCAAGGCCTGGGTCGGCAGCCGCGATTTTCACGACGAACCTTTTGATCACGTGCAGCAGGCACGACGGCAGCCCGGTTCCACGTTCAAGGCCTTCGTCTATGGCGCCGCGTTCGCGGATGGCGCACAGCCGGGTGACACGATCGTCGATCGCAACGTCGCGATCCCGTTGAAAGGCACTGCGGTATGGAAGCCGACCGATCCCGAGCCGCCGACCGGCCGGCCGATATCGCTGCGTGACGCCCTTGCCTTTTCACGTAACCGCGTAACTGCGCAGCTCATGCAGCGTGAGGGGCCTGCCAAGGTCGCCGCACTCGCGCGTGCGATGGGCGTGCGCGAGAGCCCACTGGATCCGGTGCCGTCGCTCGCGCTGGGCACGAGCCCGGTCACGCTCAGGGAGATGGTCTCGGCATACTGCACGATCGCCAACCGCGGAGCCTATGTCGAGCCGCGCATGGTGACACGCATTGAGGATCGCAACGGCAACGTGCTCGCCGACTTCCCGGCCGCGCGGATGGAGCAGGCACTTCCGGCCGCGGCAGCGCTGAAGCTGGTCGACGTGATGCGCGACGTCGTCAACCGCGGCACCGGTAGCGACATCCGGACACGTTTCGGGATTCACGTCGACGTGGCTGGCAAGACGGGAACAACGCAGGACGGCACGGATAGCTGGTTCATCCTGATCCACCCCCAACTGGTTGCAGGCGCATGGGTGGGATTCGACGACGCACGCGTGACGTTACGCAACGACTACTGGGGCGAAGGTGCGCACAGCGCCTTGCCGGTGGTGGGTGCTTTCTATGACATGGCGCTGCGCGCGCGAGTCATCGATGCGCACGCCCAGCTTGCGCCAGCGACCAATCCGTCGCACTCAGGCCATGCGCGAGCGCATCATCATTTTCTCTTCTGGAGATTCTGAGGCTCTTGTATCGCAGCTTGCGCACCGGTGAGGGCGACCGGCCACAGGGCCGCCCGCCTGTGGCATGGATGTTCGCGCCGCTGGCCGAACATGACGGCTCGGTGATATACCCCGAGGGTACCGGCACAGCGCCCGAAATGCCCAGCAAGAGCGGTGGAGCAATCGCGCAATTCGACGTGTAACTGCACTGCCAACGGGGCTGAACCTGCTTTCGCAGGCCGGCGTGATCACCGGAACGTGCACCTCTGTCAGCAATGCCAGGGAAAATACGATCACGGGCACCAGCGCGACGGGCAGCATCGCCACCCGGCTGTGAGTGGGAGTTAAGACGCTTCATCCCGTGACGCAACGGCAGTAGGACGGGCCAGGGGGCGGTCGCTGTTAAAAGTCCTTGCTTGCCCGCGCCGAACTGGTAACGAAAGCCACGCACTGCGTTCGGCTTCGCGCGGCGCCGCGACCGGCGTCATTGGCGAGCCTCCCGAGCGCATCGACGTTATTCACGTCCTGCACAGCGCGCGCCACTACTCCGCGATACTGTTTCCCTGAATTTGCGTGAGCCACCCGAGGACAATCCGATTGCTTGCGCGGGTATTGTCTTGCTCAGGAACGGCGACGTTCTGCGCAAACACGTGCCTTTGCCGATTGCCCATACTTTACTGGCCATCGTTGAATGCCAATGCCCGCATGTGTGAAAACGCGACTTGCTTCGACATTTCAGACGGCGGCACCCGCCGATAGGTGTTCCGGATACCATTGAACTGTCTATGGGCGGGGGCTACTGCGTCTGCGCACCAGGAAGGCATGTCGTACCTGATCGGCCTCTTATTAGCGGGTCGCGCGGTGTCGTTCAAACGCGGTCTGGCACGAAACGCATCGGGCCGTGTAGGGCGCGGCGGCAAGTCGCTCATAACCGATCGACTCCCCGCATTCGACGCATGCGCCGTAGAGGCCGGCGCCGATGCGTGCCAGCGCTCCGTCGATCTGCTGCAGTTCATGGAAATCGTGCCGCGCGAGGGCAGCGCGCAACTCGTCGTCCGCCTTGCGCGATGCGGTCTCATCGGGATGCGACTCGGGGCCCAGCGCTTCGGGCGGCCGGTCTCCGGCGAGATCTCCGTATTCGCCGTGCAGCGTCGCCAGCAACTCACGACGGCGCTCGCAGAGCCTTTGCCGTAACAGCATGAGTTCGGAAGAGGTGAGGGTGATCATGGACAAGGTTGATGTGTTCTGTAACGCCACACACAACGGCGGAATCGCGAAGGCCTTCCGTCTGATTACTTGCCCGCCGATTAAGAATTTAACTCGCGCGCGATTCGAGTTCGACGGGCATGTGTCAAGTACAGGTTTTACAAAGCAGCAGGATCGACCCGTCGTGAGCGAAGCCTTACGAGGCGGCCAGATATTGGGGCGGGACGGCATGCGCTGACTGGCGAAGGGAGGATGCCATGGAATCTCGGCTAACTATGCAGGAGGTCACGATTGCCGTGGAGGGCGTGCGTCTGATGGGCACGCTTACGCTGCCGCAGAACGCTCGCTCACTGGTTCTGTTCGCGCACGGCAGTGGCAGCTCGCGGTTCAGCCCGCGCAACCGGTATGTGGCCGCCGAACTCAATCGGGCCAGTATCGGAACGATGCTGATGGATCTGCTCTCCGAGCAGGAAGACGCCGGCCCGGCTGCCCGCTTCGACATCGATCTGCTGGCAACGCGTCTCGCGCAAGCGACGGAATCGATCGCGGCGCGGCAGACACCACCGTTATCCATTGGCTACTTCGGCGCGAGCACGGGCGCCGCTGCGGCGATCCGCGCGGCGCGGGTATCGTCTGTTCCGATCCAGGCCATCGTTTCGCGAGGCGGGAGGCCCGATCTCGCCGGACGCGGCGTGCTCTCGTCAGTGCACGCGCCCACGTTGCTGGTGGTCGGCGGGCTCGATGCTCACATCATCGAACTCAATCGCGCGGCGTTCGCCGTGCTCGAAGGCCCGAAGGATCTGGTAATCGTTCCCGGCGCGACGCACCTGTTTGAGGAGCCCGGCACGCTGGAAGCCGTCGCGCGGCTCGCTGTGCAGTGGTTCGAGCGCTACCTTGGCAACTCGCGTGGCAACGCGTGATGCTGCACCCACCGGCGTTAGCCGGCCGGGCTGGCGAGGCACACGAGCTGCTGCGGATGCACAGCGCCTAAGCGAATGCACGCAGCACAAGTGTGTCGTCTGCGCGCCGCTCAACCGCGGCACCTAACGGCCTGCTTTCTCGATTGAGCGTTTCCTCCAGCCATCGTATGCCTTCTTCAGGCGCCCGGTTGACGCGGAAGCGGCGTGTCTGCGTGGGCGTCATCGACAGTTCGACCAGCTTGCCCGTAGCGACCTCGACGACAGGGAAATACATCAGCGAGAGATCGCCGCGATACGCTTTCTGACCGCGAATACCTTCATAGTCGTTGATGAAGTCCCCGGCGCCGTACAGGATGAGCTTGTCCTGATACACCTCAATGCCCTTCACGTGGTGCGACGAATGACCGTGCACCACGTCCACCGCAGCCGAATCGACGAGATCGTGTGCGAAGCGCCGATGCGACGCCGGTATGTCGAAATCGAAGTTCGCGCCCCAATGGATCGAGACGACAACGACATCGGCGGGCTGCTTGACCCTACGCACCTGCGTCGCGATTGCGTGCACGGATTCGGCGGAAAAATCTTCAAGCCGATTCACGCCGGGACGGCCCCGGCCGGCAGCCCAGTCCTCGCCCACACCGCTGCATTCCGTCGCGAAGGCGAAGATCACCACCCGGCCTTGGCCCGCGAGTTCGATCAGGGCCGGCGTAGCCGCCTCGACGTCGTCCTGTCCCGCGCCGGCTGTATGAATGCCGGCGGCACGCAAGGTACTCAGGGTTTCCGTCAGACCGCGGTAGCCCCAGTCAAGCACGTGATTATTCGCGAGCGAGCAGCAGTCGATTTTTGCTGCGCCCAGGACAGGCGAATTGGCGGGATGGATGCGATAGTGGATGCCCTTCCCGGGCCATGCGTCCTCGCTGGACGTGACGGCGGTCTCCAGATTGATGATGCGCGCGTCGGGACTTATGCGATCAAGTTCGCGCCGCGCATCGCCCCAAACGTAGTCGAGCGGGACACGTTCCGGCAACGGGCCGGCATTCGCCTCGGCGAGGCTCACATAGTCTTTCGCCGATCGGACATAGGGCTCGAAGAGACGGGGCCGGCTGGGATGCTTCAGTATCTGATCGATGCCGCGCCCCAACATCACATCCCCGCATAGAAACAGCGTGATGCAGTTCATGTGTCAGCCAGCAGCGGAATATCCTGGTAGCACCGGTCGTCGCGTATCGGCAGCGGCATCCCGGGGCGTGAACGCTTTCAGCATAGTTCGCCGGCATTTCTGCGTCCAGGCAGGAGGTCCGTACAATGGCGGCCCGCGTGTCAGCTGATCGCCTAACGTGCCTTGCCGACACGAGCAGGAACGACGCCAATGTTGGGGTATCCGTACCTTTCGTGCAATTTCTGGCGCCCATCGCCCGCCGAGCCTCGTCCAGCAAGTCTCTCCCGCCCCTGAGCGGCTCATCGAAACGAGATTATTCAAGCCGCGATAAATAAGGATTTTTTGAAACTGACCGCCAGAGATTGCACGAAAGGTACGAATACTCCTTATCGCGCTGGATAAGCTGCGGGCGTCCCGTCGCGTCTAGACCTACGTTCACCAGCCTGTTTCGGTAGTCGCAATCGGGAATAAATTCACTTTCGTCGGTTTGGGTTTCGACTTCATCGACGGCAAATCTCGCATTGCAGTTTCGAAAAGTCCACATGGCTATCTCCGTTGCCGCTTTCGTCGCTTTTGGCGGTTGCCGACGTTCTGATGGTCGGAGTGGAGATTCAGGGTACTTGTTCTTTAAGCAGCTTGTTAGCGAGGGCGCGCGCGCTGCCTCTCGCGCCCGATCCTCACTTGGAAACTCGATTTCGGTTTCGTGCGGATCGTCCGAGTCAGGTTCGGCTCCCACTTCTCGCAGATGAACGATTCCGCGATAAGAGCCGGCAACCGTCTTCATCACGCGAACTCGTGCGATGTGCGTGTGAGTTGCGTAGATCTCGTCTTCCATCACGATCTCCCATTCCCTTTTCCTGGAATCGTAGCGTGAGCCAATGGATTGACCGCTGCCACTTCGGTGACTGCCGCGATATGAGGCGCACCATGATCGCCGCCGGCGTCAAGGTTCAGACGATCGTCATGCTCGTGAACTCACGCACGTTACAGGTCAATAACAGAGATCGTGGGATGGCGGCCGCCGACAATGGTTCGCCCCATTTCATACACCTCGTACTCGAGAGATTGGAAGACTCTGTGAGATATTCAGGATGGCTCAGTAAGCGCCGAACAGACGGTCGAGCGCGGCACTGATCCGGTCCCGTTCATCTTTGAGCGTGCCAATCGCGGGGCCGAGATCAGTTGTCCTGAATGCGCCGAGCAACGGCGTTTCCAGCACGAACTGTTCTCCCTCGATCTCAATGATGGGCGAGAGATCCTGCGCAACCTTGCTCGCGGTGTAATTGCCGGCTACTCGCGTCAAGGGAATGACTACGCGCGATATGAGATTGCCGAGATGATTGCTTTGCACGTCGAGCAGAAAAGGTGACTTGGCCCTGGATCTTGTCGAAGGGTTGTCGTAAAGATCAAAACGCGCCATCAAAACATCCGATATTCTTCCAGGGGCAAGCCGTCACGCTCGATACGTGCATTCATTTCAGCGATGAAGTCCGCGTTCTTTTCCGCCCAGGCACGAGCCTCGGCCGCCTGAACCTCTTCGCGCAGACCGCGTTCGCTTGCCCGGGAAACGTTGACGTTCAGTTCTTTGGCGCGATCGAGTAGATCCGTCGGAAGCGAAACGTTGGTGGGTTTGCGCGTTACCTTTGATGGGGCACGTGCGCCAGCGGCCCGCTTGACGGCATCTGGTTGCTCCGCAGACGCATTAATCATGTGCATCCCCTATGTGCATGAACCATGCACATAGTTTGCCATACTTTTCGACATGGACACGCTTCAGACCGACTTTTTGTTCCTGAACTTTTATAGAAATAATTTTGCCTCCCGGCATGTCGGGTGCTCGTACTGGCCGCGGCAGGCCTGAGGCAGCCAGATTAATACGCCTGCGCGCATCATTTAACATAATATAATTTATCGCATTTTCGAACGATCGTTCTATTTTTGCGTGGAGCCTGATGGCTGCTCGCGACCCGTTGCCCACTTGCCGTCCGCCTAGCAACTTTCGACGCCGTCGGTCCAGAACACCAGCGCGCGCACCTCGATGCTGCGGCGTGACGCTGCGGCTCGCGGCGTTGTTGGATCGTCAAACGCCGTATGCGGTGTGTGACGCGCGGTGCCCGACATCAGCGAGTCGTGAATCTTCAGCAACAGTGCCTCGCCGGGATGCATCTGCGGGAAATAGTACCAGCGATGCCCGGCGTTCCAATTGACCAGGTAGGTTTCGCCAACGCGATCGGGATATATGAGATCGCTCGCTACCAGATCATCCGGCGCGATCGAGCGTGCGTCGCATACTGCCAGCGGCATGCATTCGACCACCTCGAGCGGACGCCAGACGTTGATGATCGCGAACCGCTTGCTCGCCAACGCTGCAACCTCGCCGGACGGCACGTGTTCCGCGACGCGGCGCAGCGCCGACGCTGGCGTCTGGTCGACGTGCGCGCGCAGGACGGGGCCGCGCAGCGCGATGCTGCCGCGCTCGTCGCGCGCGCTGTCGCGCAGCGTATGATCGAAGATCACCACCTTGTCCGCGCCCGTGGCCGCGCGCAGCAGCGCCTTCACTTCCGCGTGATAGATAGAGCGGATGGCGTCGTCGTCGCCAAAGTCGGATAACACCGTGCGATACGCGACGAGCTCAAAACCGGTCACGTCTAGCCCGAGCGCACCAGCCTCCGCGAGCGGCCTCGCATCACGAATCCGCATGCGCCGCGGCGTTAGCACGAGCATTGGTCGTGGTGCGTCGCGCGGTGGATCAAACATGTAGGATACCGGTCGAACACCGCCGGGCTCAAGATAATTGATGTCCGCCTGCAACTCCCCGACTTCGAAGTCGTGCCCGGCTTCATCCACCGTGTTCATTGCGCCCCTCCTGAATGGACATGAAAATCCTCAACCGCGCTAACCAGCGAGCGACCGCCTGCCTGCTGGCCTGCTCACACCACACGCGATTTGTCACAACGGGCGCCCGCCGGCAGCAGGCGCACCAGTTCGTCGAATGCACTGTTCGTAAAGCCGGCGCGGCTGACCAGATAGATGCTCGATGACGCGAACGGCACCGCGCTACTGCCGCGCGGCAAGTCCAGCCGTTCGAGGACCGATCTCGGGAACAGCGCGATGACATCGCCCGCCATTGCTGACATAAGCAAGGCGGGATAGGAAGACAGCTGGATCGCCTCATGCTGCGGGTCGATATCGACGCCGTTGTCGGCGAGCCAGTCATGCGCGAGTTTGCGATAGGCTGTGCCCTCGGCGGTGGTCGCGATCGGATAGCACCGGGCCGCGCCAGCGCCCGCACCACGTGCCGTGGGCAGCACTGCCAGTAGTTCGTCGCCGCCGACCTTGATCGCTTGCAGCCCTAGCTCCCCGGTTAGAGAGTCGGCTACCAGCTCGGGCCCATCGTGCACCTCGCCCTCAACCTGCGCTACAAATGCGCCGTCGATCGCGCCACTGCGCACCTGATCGACGAGCACTCGACTCGTATCGTTCGAAACCTTGATCTGGACGTCCGACCAACGCTGGTGATAAGTGCCGATGACGCACGGCAGCCAACGCTCCGCGACGCTCTCTACCGTACCGATGCGTAGCACGCCGCTCGGCCCCCTCGCTCCCAGCGCATGGCGTGCCTCGCGCGCCAGCGCGAGGATCTTCTGCGCGTAGCCGAGCAGCCGCTCACCGGCCGGCGTCAGCGTCATACCGCGTCCGCCGCGGAGGAACAGAGACACGCCCAGATCATGCTCCAGATGCTTGACGCGCGTCGTTACGTTCGACTGAACACGTTTGAGCTGCGCCGCCGCGCGCGTGATGCTGCGGCCCTCGGCGACGGCGCAGAAAATTTCGAGCTCGATCAGATCCATGGCTTACCTTCACGTTGTTGTTGTCTTTTCCCGCTCACCGCGGCCCACACACCGCGCATCGAAGCCCCCTTCCGTGAACTCCGAGCCGTAATAGGAAAGGTTCATGCGTGCCGAAACTGATCGAGGCGGCGAACACCGGCTTCGAGAGCAGGCTCGCCGGCAGAATCGGCGCGATGCTGTCATGCACTGAGTCCTGACGCCCCGGAGCCGAGCAGGCGCCGCAACTGGGCAAGCCCGGCCTGCCAGTCGCCCAACCCGTTGTCGGCGCTCAAATGGCCGCCTTCGGGCAACAACACCAGCTCGCTGCCCCATGCCCTCGCGAATCCGCTGCCACGCTCGACCGACACGAACCGATCGTCGGCGCTCATCAGCACGATCGACGGGAATGGCAGCCGCCGCGCCGGCATCGGCGTGAAACCGCACGGCCCTGCCGGAAACGTCTCAGCCTCGGTATCCGTCGGAGCAACGAGCAACGCGCCGCGCACGGCGTGAGACGTCGCGTCCGCCCACATCGCGATCAGACAGCAAGCCAGGCTGTGGCCGACCAGCACCAGATCGGGGCCGTAGCGCCCGACCTCGCGATCGAGCCGCACGATCCAGTCGTGCGCGCGCGGCGTTCGCCACTCGTCCTGCTCTACGCGCAACACACCGTCAAGCTTCCTCTCCCAGCGCGTCTGCCAATGCTCTGCGCCTGAGCCGTAGAGGCCGGGCACCGTCAGGACTGCGATCTTCATGCTCTCTCCTGAACTCTGAAATACAGGCCGCCTCGCCAACGAAATGGACCGATTTGCGATTCAATTATAGACAGAACTGTACGTTTATTTTACGATGAATCGTCTAGTTTAGATCGTTGCTCGCCGGCCATGAAAACGGCCGTTCGCGCCGCAGGCGACTGGCGGCATTCAAACCGAGAGGAAGCGAGATGGAACGTGGAGCACTGGATGGAATCGTCGTACTGGACCTGACGCGGGCCTTGTCCGGGCCTTTTTGCACGATGGTGCTCGGAGATCTAGGTGCCGAAGTGATCAAAGTGGAGTTGCCCGGCGCGGGCGACGAAGCCCGTCATTGGGGAGCGCCGTTCGCCGAAACCTGCGGCGCCGCGTTCATTGGCTTCAACCGTAACAAGCGCAGCGTGGAAATTGACCTGCACACCAAAGCCGGCCAGCGCCAGCTGGTCGAGCTTGCCGCGCACGCCGACGTGGTGGTCGAAAACTTCCGCCCCGGCACAATGGGTCGCTTCGGCGTGGACGAACCTGTGCTGAAGGCCCGCAATCCGGAGCTAATCTATTGCTCGATCTCCGGCTACGGGCAGCACGGCCCACTCGCCCAGCAAGGCGCGATGGACCTCATCATCCAGGCCATCAGCGGCGTGATGTCGTTGAATGGCGAGCCCGACGGACGGCCGGTGAAGGCCGCCGTGCCGATCGCGGACCTACTGGGCGGCTTTGGCGCGGCATTCTCCATAGTGGCCGCTCTCCTGGGCCGCGCGCGCGGCACCACCCACGTTAATCGCGCGATCGACATCAGCATGCTCGACATGCTGATCACGATGCTCGGCCAACCGATCGTCGCATACCAGATGTCCGGGCAGGAGCCGAAGCGCTTCGGCAACGCGCACGAGACGATCGCGCCTTACACGTCGTTCCGCACCGCTACGCGTGACATCGTGGTGTCGCTCGCGAACGACAAGCGCTGGCGGCAGCTCTGCTCCATCGTCGAATTCGTCGCGCTCGAAGACAATCCGAGCTACGCCACCCAAGCGCTGCGCAATCGACACCGCGACGCTCTCTACGTCGAACTCGAAGCGATTCTGGTGTCGCGGCCGGCCGAACATTGGCTCGACGCGATGCTCGCGCTCGGCCTGCCTGCCGCGCCCGTCAACAGCCTGCCCGAGATCCTCGCGCACCCACATCTCGCCGAGCGCGGCGCCCTGCTCGAAGTCGAGTATCCGCCGCAGAGCGGGCGCCGCGTCGCGGTGCCTGGCATGCCGTGGCGTGACGTCGCGTCGTCGCGTCCGGTGCTCGACCCGCCGTCGCTCGGCCAGCATACCGATGAGATCTTCGCGCGCTACGGGATCGAGCGTGCCGAGGCCACTGCCCATTCCGAGTAAGCATCCCGCCCCAACCGGCCGGCTGCGGCTGGCCACCCTTTCCCATTGCGCCAGGAGTTCGCCGTGTCTACCACCAACCCGTCGCCAGCCGTCGCCGCTACCCCGTCCCAGCCCTCGGCGTGGGGCTCCTATACGCGTGGCGTGCTGTTCTGCGTCGCCGCCACACTCTCGTTCGGCATCATGTTTCCGGTGATGACGGACGCCTTACTGCACATCGATCCGTTCACGTTTACGTCGCTGCGCTATCTGATCGCCGGCACCGCCTTCCTGATCCTGCTGGTGGCGCGCGAAGGCTTCGGTACATTGCGTCTGAAGGGCGAGCGGATCGGCTTTGCCTGGTTCCTCGGCTCAATTGGCTTCGCTGGCTTCGGCTTCTTCGTGTTCCTCGGGCAGCAGCTCGCCGGCCGAGACGGCGCGCTGACTGCCTCGATCATGATGGCCACTCAGCCGATGATCGGCCTGCTGCTAAACTCGGCGGTACGCAGGATCCGCCCGCCACTCTTTTCGTTCCTGTTCATCGTGATGTCGTTCTGCGGAGTAGCGCTCGTCGTCACAAAGGGCGACATCGTCGGCCTGCTGAACGAACCGCAGAACTATGCGGCCAACGCGCTGATCGTGCTTGGCGCGGCGTGCTGGGTCGTCTACACGTTCAGCGCGATGTATTTCCCAACCTGGTCAGCCTTCAAATACACCACCGTGACGACTTGGCTCGGCCTCAGCACGATCGTGGCAGTCAACCTTGTGCTGTTCGCGACCCATGCGATCCCTGTGCCTCACCTGTCCACGCTGAGCGCTATCGGCCCACACTTGCTCTACATGGGGCTCGTCGCCGGCTTCGGCGGAATCCTGTGCTGGAACCTTGGCAACAAAATCCTCACACCGCTCAACGGCGTGCTTTTTATGGACGTCGTGCCGATCACGACCTTCATCGTGTCGTCGCTGGAAGGCGTGATCCCAACCAATGTGCAGATCGCAGGCGCCTGCATGTCGGGCGCCGCGCTGATTCTAAACAACGCCTATTTGCGGGTGCGCGCCCGGCGCCAGGCTGCCGCGAAGTAACAATGCGGCTTAACAAGGCAAACGCCTCGCGCGCGCAGCGCGAGCGCGGCCCGCAGCCGGACAAATCGATTTGCATAAACGTACCAGTCGGTATATATTTTGACGTAATCGCGAGCCGTGTCATCGGCCTCGGATCGCCGACTGCGACGGTCCTGCGTGAGCGTTTATCGAAGGCCACTCGTGCCGGCCGAGGGATCAGAATGTTGAGGAAAAAGCAGGACATTATCGAAACAGCATTGCGCCTGTTCGAGGAACATGGCTATCGTGCGGTCGGTATAGACCGGATCATCGCGGAGTCCGGCGTCGCCAAGATGACGATGTACAACCACTTCCGCTCGAAGGACGACCTGGTGGTCGCCGTGCTACACGAGCGGGACCAGCGCACCCGCGCCTCGCTCGCGGAATTCGTCGGGCGCGCCCGGCGTGGGCGGCCGCAGATCCGCGCGATTTTCCAGTGGCTCGATCAACGCATCAAATGCAGCGGCTTCAGCGGCTGCATGTTCGTCAACGCAGTTTCCGAATACGGCAACGACAGCGGCGACATTGCGCGCGCAGCCGCCGAGCACAAGGCCAGCATGCAGGCTTATTTCGAAACGGTGCTAATGGACTCCGTGCCCGAGCGCGCCAATGCGCTCGCGCGTCAACTGATGATGCTCGTGGACGGGGCGATCGTCTCTGCCCAGGTTTCGAGACGCGCAGACAGCGCCGATTCGGCGCGAGAAATTTTCTCACGCTTGCTGCCCGAACCGTCGCCCGGCTCCGGCGGCGCGGTCGCTCGAGCCACGAAGGCCGAGACCCGGCGGGCCGCATAGCGGCGAGCCGAGCCTCGGCACACTTGCACGCGGTGGGCGCTTATGCCGGGACCGCATCGGGTTGCCGTACCGGCAAGGCGGCTTCGAACGCCGGCAGCGCGAGGCAGCGCGCCGTGATCGCTGCTAGGGTCGTGAAGCGCGCCGTGTCGACGTCGTACGCCTGTGCCGCTACCACCTGCGGCACCAGGAAAGCATCGGCGAGCGTCACCGCATCGCCGTGGCAGAACAAGCCCGTTTGCGGCGAACTCGCAAGCAACCGCTCAATGCCAGACAGCCCTTCTCCGATCCAGTGACGCACCCATGCTCCGCGCTGTGTGTCGCTTGCGCCGAACGCGCGAGCAAGGTGTCGACTGACACGAATCGAATGCAGCGGGTGGATGTCCGAAGCGAGCGCGGCAGCCAGCCCGCGCACGCGCGCCCGGTCGGCCGGATGTGCCGGCAGCAGCGCGGGCTCCGGTTGTACGTGTTCCAGGTACTCGCAGATCGCGATCGACTGGTGCACAGTGACCCCGCCGTCGACCAGTGTGGGCAGAAGTCCTTGAGGGTTGACTCGCCGATAGACATTGGTCTCGTGCTCGCCGGGCACGCTGGTCAGATTTACCGAGATCGTCTCAAACGAAATGCCCTTCAGGTTCAGCGCAATGCGCACCCGGAACGATGCCGTGGAGCGATGAAATGAATAAAGTTGCACTTTCCATCTCCTTGTGAATAGATAGATGCGCCCGCAACGATGCCGCGTGCGCATGATTCGACAACATCAACTGGCCACGCCGATCAGTTGCGGATCCTCGAGTGCGGCTTCACTGTCCACGTCGCCGCCCCGCGCGGCGGCGGCCAAGCTCGTGAACAGCGCCTCGACGCACTGTTGGGCATCGAGCGTGAGCCGCGACAGCCGCCCTGGGCGCGGAAGCTCCTGCGTGTAGTAGTGCGGCCCCTCGACCAGATAACCGATCGCCCACATGTTCGACTGGGCACGACCGTCCGCGCCCAGCACGTTATTGTTCGTGTCGATGTCGATGCCGCCAGGGTGGTAGTCGCCGTTCATGTGCGGCCGGATCACACCGCGCTGAATCATGTCAGCCGTCAGCGGCGCTGCATCGTTGAGTGGACTGTAGACGTCGATGCGTGACAGGGCTAGCACGTCAGCGTGACGCCGCTCAACACCACCGGCGAAGCTAGTCTCGATGACGAATTGCGCACGCGCCTCGTCCACCCCGGTGTGCGCGGCCGGACCACCTGCAAGCTCGACGATGCCCGCGTCGAGTAGCGCAAGCAGCTCGTCGTTGCGATGCCGCGGAGGACCGAATACGATCCGGTTCAGCGTGGGCACGAATTCGCCAACGAACACCGCATGTGATTCAGGCGTGAAGCCGGCGTACTCGGCAGCTAACCGGAAATGATCGCGGAGGTCGCGCAGCACGTCGGTAGCAGCCTTGACCGGCCCATGGACATTACCCTTGTCGATCTCGCGCAGGTCGTCGAGCAGGAACTCACGGAAATACACCTCGAACTCCGCCATGCTCGTGAACGAGCGGCCCGCAAGCGGATCGAGGATCGTGTCGATCACGACTAGTTCCGCCTCATCGGGTACCCAGCCCGTGTCTAGCGAGGTGACGCCGTCGAGCGCAAGTCGCCTCGCGTAAGCCATGTCCGCCTTGACGAGCGGGAGCACCTCGTTGACGAAGTCAATTTGCGGACTACCGCGCGTCGCCCGCGCTTGAATGCGCAGCTTCTCGATCGCTTCGACCGTGAAGAAGCGCGCGACATAGCGCCCGCCCACGCTCTTCTGATTCACCGGTCGCCCGGAGAACGGCAGGCTCTTGCGCGAGTACATAAGAATCCGTGGCTCGCGCCCCGACGGCTCGTAGCCCAGACGGCCGTCGGCGCGCACAAAGCGGCCACCGCGGCCCGTGGTCAATTGGCACAGCACGTCGTGTGCGGTCAGCCCGAAGCCCTGGATCGCCACCGCGGCATCCGGCGAAACCGCCTCAAGCTGGTCAACCGGGTAGGCATGTGCGAAGAATGCCAGCCGGCCGTTGCGCACCGAAGCGCTCCGCACGAACGCCTCAAAGCGCTCATCGTGGGCATCAGGCAGGCGCTTGCCGTGGCCGGTCGTCAGCAGCACGAAGTCCGAGTCGAGCACGCAGGCTCCTTCGAGCATCACCGCGTAGCGCTCGCCAGCCAGCTCGCGCACACCCACCGCACGCCGCCTCCAGTGCCGCAGCTCAACGTTGGCGGGCAGCATGCGAGCGATGCGGTCGTAGGCCCATGTGAAATAGAGGCCCAGAAGTTGGCGCGGCAGATAGCTCTGCTCGTCGATCTCCTCTCCGCCCGCGCCACCGGTCGCATGACAGGCGCTACCGAACTTGCGATAGCCCTGCTGGCGCGCCCAGTCGCCGAAGCTAGGGCCTTCGCCGTCGATCGCACGGCTGTGCGGCGGGAAAATCGTGACCTGGTTTGCGAGCGTGTTGGTGAGCAGGTAATGCGGCTGCCGCGCCGTATGCGTACCCTGCCCGCACTCGCCCGGATCGACCACGTTAACGATCAATTTTAGCGGCAGCGGCTGACTGCGCGCGTAATGGCCTATGCGCTCCAGCACGCTGACGCCGCGCGGCCCCATTCCGATGATCGTGACGACTTTCTGCATCATGACTCTTCCTCATTGATGATTGGTAAGCGCATCGGTAAGGCAGGCGCGATGCGGGCAATTCCAGGTGGCGCAAAACAATCCAACGCCACGACGGCGATGCGGCAAGCCGCGCACGGGCAAGGTGCCCGCTAACAACGCGAACTGGCAGGATGTCGGCGATCAGCGTGTTGGGCAGCGTCATCAGCGCGCCACCGCCGATCCGTTGCAAGGGCCGGCCTACGACTAGCACCGTCAGGCCGGGCGCGCTTGCACACGCCACCGAGGCCGCCAGCATTACCAGCAGCGCACCGATGATTACTGCTCGTCGGCCATGGCAATCGCTCGACCTGCCCGCCAGCGGCGTGGCCGCCGCCGAGGTCAGCAGATAGCCAGTCACTACCCACGACACATCGGCGAAATGGCCGAATTCGGCGGCGATTGGCGCGATCGCTGGTCAATCGTGCCGAGCAACATGACACGTGGCGCCACGACCGGCGATACCGCGTTGGCAGAACCCCAGTTGTCATCTCCTTTCCGCCTCCATAGGAAGGGGCACTGCTGATGCGAGCGGCGATGCGATCAGCGCGCACCGCTCGCATCCTCAGTACTGCTGCAGATGTACGGCTGCGGCGCGCAGTTCGAACACCAGAGTCTCGATCAGTTGGGCCGCGGGAAGACGCCGCGAAAGCGCTACGCCCTGCCCGGCCCAATGTCCAGCGAAGCCGGCGTCTCCCCGCGCCGCGGCAGCTGCGTTAAGCGCCTTGCCAGCGTCGTACGCCACTGGGTAAGGCGGCGTCGGCGGACGTCCGGGATCGCGGTCCAACACAGTGAAGCGACTTTCGAGGCAGCGCGCGGGGCGTCCCGAGATCGCCAAGGTCAGCGCCGTGCCTCGATCCGGCGCCGCGAGTGCGGCGCGGTATGCAGCGTCAGCGGCCGATTCGGGTGTGTCGATGAAGACCGTACCGAGCTGTGCTGCTTGCGCGCCGGCGGCCAGCGCCGCGGCGATGCCTCCACCCGTCATGATCCCGCCTGCGGCCACCACCGGCAGCCGCGTGCGCCGAGCAATCGCCGCAACCAGCGCGAGCGTGCTGAGCCGCTCGTCTCGAGCAGCGGGATCGAACACGCCGCGATGGCCGCCCGCCTCGATTCCCTGCGCAACGATCACGTCCACCTGCGCCGCTTCGATGCGTTGTGCCTCTTCGAGCGAAGTGGCGGTCGCGAACAGCAGGCAGCCGGCCTGTCGTAGCGCGGCGATCCGTTCGGCCGATGGCAGGCCGAAATGGAAGCTGACCACCGGCGGGCGTTGCCTGAGGAGCACGTCGAGCATCGCGTCGTCCTCGACGAAACTCGGGTAGATAGCGCTCAGCGACGCCGGCGGCTCGGCACCGAACGCCGCGAAGCGTGGAGAGAGATAGTTCAGCCAGCGCTCGTTAGCCGCGGCGTCCACCACGGGCGGCGCGTGTGTGAAAACGTTGATGTTGAATGGCCGGTCGGTGCGCTCGCGTAATTCGGCGATCGCTTCGTGTGCCCGGGCTGGCGACATCGCGCCCACGGCCAGGGCACCGAGGCCTCCGGCGTTCGACACCGCCGCGGCCAGCGTCACAGTGCCAGTGCCCGCCATCGGCGAGAGGAAGATCGGGCGCGTCACGCCAAGCGACACCAACAGGGAATTGCTTTTCGGGGCCGAATTCATGAGTGGGGTTCCAGTGGAAGGTGGTTGTGGGCGGCACGCGGCCCTCGCGCGACACGACTCATGACGACAGCGCGTCCTTCACGGTCTGAATCGCGAACACAGTGATCTGGCCGGCCACCGTGTTGACCGGCAGATAGTCCGGCTGATCCGCCAGATGCACACCCACGCCCTCGCAGACCGGATCGACGAGGTGAATGACCAGATCATCGGGCAGGCTTCCCGAGAGGCAGTGCGCGTGCAACCTCTCCAGAAGCCCAAGGCCGCGCGGACCCACCCCGACGATTCCGATAGACGACGTCATGTGACTTTCTCCCAAATTCCAGTGACGGCGATCTCAGTTCGCGGCGCCGGCAGCCTCGGTGATCTCGCGGCGGACCGGCAACGCGCCCGCGGCGGCTAGCTGCCCGACGAACTGTTTCAGCCATTCGGCATCGAGCGGCTCGAATCCGAAGCCGAGCCGCCCCAACAGTGCGAGAGTGTGATCGTTGTTGTAGACCACGTCGCGCTGTTCGCGCCGCGCCCAGAAGTAGCCAAGCGAGACGTCGCGGTCGTGCGACTGCTCGCCCTTGCCGAACACGTCCGCAAAGGTTGGATGCGCCGACTCCGCGAGCCGCTCGCCGGCCGCTTCTAGGGCGTCGAGCACGCTCGCGATCGTCACAGGCCACGGGCTGTCGACGTGGAATGTCTGTCCGCCCGGCTCGCCGTGCAACGAAAGCGTTACGATGGCCTCCACCACGCGATCCACCGGACTCAGCACGATGTCCTCGCCGAGTTGGCGCGGCCGCTCGCCGGCCTTCAGCGCCGCACGCAGGAACTGTATGAAGCGGTTGTCGGCGCCGTTGCGCTGGAAGCGCGAGGTGCGTGAATGGCCAGATACGTTGCCGGTGCGATAGATGGCACCGGCGCCTCCATTAAGGAAGAAGGCCCGCACCAGTTGCTCCGCCTTGAACTTCGAGCGCTCGTAGGCGTTGAGGAAATCCTGGCCGACGTCGAGCGCCGCCTCATCGAAGATCACCGGCGAGCCCTTGCGGTTGACGCCAGCGACGGCCAGCGTCGAGACGTGGTGGAGATCTTTCTGACACTCGCTGCCGGCCAGCTCGATTACGCGCCGCGTACCCTCGACGTTCTCCCGCTGCAGCGTCGCATCGTCGGCGAACAGGCGCGTGTCGGCCGCGAAGTGATAGATGGCGTCTACATGACGCGCAAGTGTCCGGTAGGTGTCGGCGTCAAGGCCGAAGCGGTCCTGCCCGAGATCGCCGCCGACTACGCTCAACCGCGCGCCGAACGCCGCCAGAGAAAGCTCGGGGAAATACCATCCGAAGGTCTCGGCCAGTCGCGCCGCGGCGGGCTCGGCGCCCTTGTCGCGAACCAGGCAGGTGACATGCGCGTCGGTGCGCGTGAGCAGATCGTGCAGCGCATGAATGCCGAGATAGCCACTCGCGCCGGTGAGCAGGACGTGACGATAGGCGCGCCGCGTGCCAACCTGGTCGCGCGCCTCCCAGCGCAGCGCCGCGGGAGCGTAGGCGATCAGCCCGGTGCTGGTGCCGCGTTCGAGCACCACCTGCGACCCGTCCGCCGGCAGCCCGGCGTTCTCCAGTAGCAGGCCGTGCAGCGCTTCGAGCAGCGCCTTGACGGGGCCGCCGCCGCGTCGGCGAGCATTGAATGACAGGTCGACTACGAGCTGCCCCGCTAGCACGCGCGCGGTCAGCTTGAGGTCGTGGGTACGCGCGTTTTCGCCGCCGCGCGCGGTCCCCGGGTTGTAACGCGACGGCGTCAGCGACAGCGCCGGGTCGCGTGCGAAGTTGAATTCGCCCAGATAGTTGTAGCAAAGCCGCGCGGCTGGCGCCTTGCCCCACTCGGCGACCAGCGCGTCGCGTCGCAGGCCGTAGGCCACGCCGAGATCAGGCACCGCCGCGAGCATCGCGTGGACCTGCTCCACGGTGCGCGTCAGATTGCCACGCGTGCTCGACAGTGGCAGCGGATAGGTCGAGGTGAACCAACCCACCGTCCTCGACACGTCGACGCGCTCGTCGAAACTGACGCGGCCATGGCTCTCAATGTCGACCACCGTGCGACGTACAGTGTCGCCCTGCGCATCGTGCAGCACCTGCAGGAAAGCAGCGAGAAACAGATGATGAAATGGCGCGTGCAGCCCGTCGGTCGAGCTTTGCAGCAACGCGCGAGTCTCGTCGGCCGAGAAACGCAGCCATGCTGTCTCCGTGCAATCCTCGGTGTCGAGCGCGACCGCATGTGGGTCAGTCTCAAGCAGTCCCTCGGCCCGCAGACCGCGCCAGAACGCCAGCGCGTCGGCCAGGCGCTCGCCCGCCTCGGGCAGATGCGCGGCCCAGGCATGGAACGGTGTGCCGGCCGGTTCGGTGACGGGCGCGTCGCCCTTCTCCAGCAAGCTGTACAAGCGACCGAGATCGCTCACAATCACACGCCACGAGATCACGTCGATCGACAGGTGATGCGCGATCAGCAGCAACTGATGCGGCCCGTCGCGGCGCGTGAACAGATGCGCGGCGAAAACGCGCCCGCCGTCGAGGCTCAGCGTGCTCTGATAGACCTGCGCGGCGGTGCGGATCAGCGTGTCTATCGCCTCGTCCTCAGTGAGCGTGTCGATTGACGACATCCCCACCGACGGCCGCACGGCACCGAAGTGCACGGACCATTCGCCATCGCGCTCGCGATACTGTGCGGCCAGCATTGGATGCCAGCGTTGCAGCACGCCCACTACGCGGCGCAGCACCTCGATCGCCAACGGCCGGTCTGACTGCAGCATGATCGCCTGGTTGTAGTGATCGGCCTGAGCGAAACCCTGTGCGAGGAAATCGCGCTGGGCCACCGAAAACTGCGGCACCACGTCCGCGGCAGCGGCGCCACCGCGGTGCGCGACCTGCGGCTCGCCGTCGAAGACGTCTCGCGTGAGCGCTTCTACCGTCGGCTCGCGCAGGAATGCGTTCGCTGTTACGCGGTATCCCATCGCCTGCAATTCAGCGATCACCTGGATCGCGTCAAGCGAATCGCCGCCGAGTTCGAAGAACGAGGTACAGTTGTCGAAGCCGTCATGGCCGAGTACCGTGGTCCAGACGCCGCGAATCACACCGCGCAGCGCCTCGGCCGCAACTGGGTCGTCGCCCCGCTCGGGTACGGCGACGGGCGCGGGCGTTGCCGCCTGCCCCGCTTGCGCAGCCTGCTCCGCGTTGGCCGCTGGGCCCTGCGCGAGCCGTACCTCGAAGGCCTGCCTGATCTCGGCCAGATTGGTCTTCCCGTTGGCATTGCGCGGCAACGCGTCGTATGCCTCAAGCCACTTTGGAATGAGGTAGGGCGGCACGATCTCGGCCAGTCTGGCGCGCACCGTCGACACCTCCGCGATGGCAGGCGAATAGGCAGCGGCCAGCGCCGTCTTGCCGTGGATCTCGACGAGGAACGCGCCCGCCGCGTCGACATTGGGAATCGAGCGCAACGCGGATTCCACGTGCTCGAGCTCGACGCGATAGCCGTTGATCTTCACCTGCCGATCCACACGGCCAAGGAATTCCACCACGCCCGCCGCATCAATCGAGACCAGATCACCGGTGCGATAGAAACGCGTGTCACCCTCTACGTCGGCCATGAAGCGCACCGCCGTCGCTTCCGGATTGCCGCGATAGCCGGGTGACACCGACGGGCCGCCGAGATACAGCTCGCCGGTAGCGGAGTCAGCGTGGAACGCACCGTCATCAGTACGCACCAGCGCGCGAGTGCGGCCGAGGGGCAGGCCGACCGGCACCGTGCGGGTCGGTAGCGCCTCGACCGCACTCGCGTCCGGCACCGGGAACGCGAGCGCACCAACCGTGGTTTCGGTCGGGCCATAGTGATTGACCAGCGTACGCACCACGCCGCTGCGCAGCGTGTCAGCGGCCAGGCGCAGACCGAGCGCCTCGCCGCCGAGAACCAGGTAGTCGAGCCGCCACCCCTGCTTCGCTTCGGCGCCGAACGCCCTCAGCAGCAGGTTCCAGTGCGACGGCGTGATCTTCAGGAACTGGATGCCGTGTCCGGCGAGATGGGCCGCCAGCGCTGCGGGGTCCTTGCGCAGATCGTGGTCGATCAGGTGCAGCGTGCCGCCGGTCCAGAGCGACAGCATCAGCGAGGTATTGCCCAGATCCGCCGCGAGCGTGCTGACGTGCGCGTACGCCAAAGGCGCTCTCACGTCGAGCCGCGCCTGCAGCGCCTCGACATAGTGCGCGAGATTGCCGTGCGTGATCATGACGCCCTTGGGCACGCCCGTTGAGCCAGACGTGAACAGGACGTAGGCCAACTCGTCAGCCGACGGCGCGGGCGCCATGCCGTGCTGCGCACCTGCAGACGCCGCCCCGAGCGTCTTCGGCAGGCGCGCCACGCGCAGGTTGCGGCCCGAGAGCGCGGCCGCACCTGCCTCGTCCGTCAACACGAGGGCCGGCGCAATCGCAGCCAGACGATGCGCATGCTCGGTTGCGTTGCCCTCGTTCTCCACCACCGTATACGCCATGCCCGCCGACATCACGCCGACGATGGCGGCGATCGCATCGGTCGTGCGGTTCAGGAACACGGCAACCAGCGCGCCGCGTTCGAGCGTTTCTGCCAAAACTACCGCCGTGATCGCGGCACCGCGTGCGCGCAGTTGCGCATACGTCAATTGCCGGTCGCCTGCCACGACGGCCGCGCGCTCGGGATGGTCATCGGCATGATGTGAAATCTGTTCAAGAAGCATGTCCAACCTCTCGGATAGCTAGCGCCCGTGCAGGCGACCGACCGGTGGCGCACCATGCGCCGGACGAGGGCGAGCCGCGCCGCCGCACGGCGCATGGCGCCGTGCGAAGCGAACGACAAACGGGAAAGTCGCTGGGAAGGAAACGTCGTTCAGGCGCTCAGCAGGCCGGCATCGATAAATGCCGCGCGCGTGTCGGCATGGTCGATAACACCCATGCGGCCGAGCAGCTTGACGAGATTGACGAGCGTCACGTCGACGTACTTGGTGGCCGCCTCGCGAAAATCCCGATCCGTGTCGCGAATTGCGGTCTCCACCTGTTCGGCCGACAACCCAAGCTTCGCCAGCACGTCACGGTCGAAATCGCGCTGCCAGTCGACCGCGAGATAGTCCTTCAGATAGCCCGGCAGGAAGCGCCCGATCAGCTGCTGGTCGGCCGGCGTGACCCCACGCCAGTACTCGCGCGTGAGCCGTGCGAAGTAGTTGGCATGGCGGCCCTCGTCTGACACGTGATCAGTCATCACCTGCGTAAAGGTGACCGTCGCCTCCTTCTCCTTGCCGATGCTGAGCAGGTCCTTGGTCAGCGTGTGCTCGGCTAGGCAGGTAGCGAGCAATTGGAACGTGCCGTGCAGCCTAGCGGGCAGCATCTCGTAGCCGCGTTTGACCGCATCAAGATTGCCATTGGTTTGCGGTACCGTTAGTGGTTCGATGCCGCTATTCGTCCTCATCTGGATGATGAAGTCGAGCGCGACATAGGCGTGATATCCCTCGTCGATCACGATCGTGATCGCCTCGCGCTTGTCCTCTTCCGATGTGCCGGTGCCGATCTCGTTGTTAATGATCTTCAAGGCGCAATCGATCACGAAACGCGTCTCGAGCAGGCCGATCTCGTACATGTAGCGATAGGTCGACTGCGCGAGCACATACGACACGGCTTCCTGGCCGAGCGCCGCCACCAGCGGGTGCGTCGACAGCAACTGTCGCGACTTCGGGAACGTGTTCTCGCGACCGATGTCCTTCGGCACGAAGATGCGCGCAGCATTGCGCACGGTGGCGCCGGCGTACCAGCGCGTGACGGGGTCGATAGGAGTCTGCTCAATGACGTCTGCCACTGCGTTCATGTTTGCCTCGTAATAGTTAATCAGTTATGCAAATTGATTATGCTGCATCGAACTCGGTAACCATTGTTTCGCCGCGACGTCAGGCCGACACGGGAGTTTCCCGCAGCGCCTGCAGCACGGAGGTGGCCGTGTCGGCAAACGCGACGAGATCTTGCTCATCATGCGCAACCGACAGGAACAGCGGTTCCTCGAGCGACGGCGGCAACAGGAAGCCCTGCTCGCGCATCTCGCGGTGAAAGCGCGAGAACAGTCCGTAGTCCTGGGTCGCTACGTCGCGATAGCCGGACAGCGGCTGCGGGTGATCGCGGAACGCGATACCGAGCAGCGCGCCGTGCCGCGTCACAATGAACGGGATGCCTTGGCGCTCGAAACCGGCACGCAGCCGGTTCTCCAGGAACGCGCCCTTCTGTTCCAATGCGTCGTACACGCCCGGCTTCTCCAGAAGGTCGAGCGCGGCATTGCCGGCCGCCATCGTCAGCGGGTTGGCCGCGAAGGTGCCCGACTGGAACACGCTGCGCCCCAAAGCTACTTCTGCCATCACGTCAGCGCGGCCGCCGAACGCGCCGATCGACGTGCCACCGCCAATGATCTTGCCGAAGGTGACGAGGTCCGGCACCACGCCGAACAGGTCGCACACCGGACCGAAGCGGAACCGGAAGCCCGTCACCACCTCGTCAAAAATCAGCAGCGCGCCATGCCAATCGCATTGTTCGCGCAGGAGGCGGTGGAAGCCTTCCTTCGATTTCACGAAGCCCATGTTGGTCGCGTGCGGCTCGACGAGGACCGCCGCGATCCGCGGTCCGTGCGCGTCGAACGCCGCAATCACCTCAGTCTCGTCGTTATACTCGACTATCACGACGTCGCGATTCAGCTGGTCGCTGATCCCCTTCGAGACGCCCTTCGCGTTGCCCGTACCCTTCTGCAGATTGGCGGGATTGGCGAGCAGCGCATCAGAATGGCCGTGATACGAGCCGCGGAACTTCAGCAGCAGATTGCGACCGGTATGGCTGCGCGCGATCCGAGCCGCCGTCATCACGGCCTCGGTGCCGCTGGTGACGAAGCGCATCTGCTCGACCGCCGCCGAGGCGCCGACGATGCGCTCTGCGAGCCGGTACTCGAGTTCGGTCGACAATCCATAGATCGGCCCGCGGGCGGCCTGCTCCGCGATCGCGGCGACGATTGGGTCGGGCGCGTGGCCGAGCAGCAGCGCGCCGAACGCATTCAGGAAATCGACGTAGCTGCGGCCGTCCGCGTCGACGATGCGTGAACCCTTCGCCGAAGCCGCGCACAGCGGCTCGCCGCCGACCTGCGCGAAGGCCCGCATCGGCGAGCTCACACCATTGGGAATTACCTTACGGCCTCTTTCAAAAAGGGCTGCAGAACGGTTCGCTGTCGTCACACTTTCCTCCAAAGTTGATTCACTACGCAATCTCATCGAAGTTCTTAAATAGCGCAAAAAACATTGGACTTCACTGTACTTGGTTTCTCGATATAAGATGTTTTATATAGCCAATACTCCGGGTATCGAATATGGATCGCCTTACAAGTCTTGAGGTTTTTGTAAGAGTCGCCAGCGCCGGTTCATTCGCAGCGGCATCGAAAGGACTCGATATGACGCCGGCCATGATCGGCAGATATATTCAGTATCTGGAGGATCATCTTGGTGTGGCTCTGATCAACCGGAATACGCGCAATCAGAATCTCACCGAATCGGGACAGATTTTCCTGAAGAGCTGCCAGTGCATCATTACCGACATCAAGACAGCGGAAGCACTGGTTCGCGATAATACGAACAGCGCTCGTCACAATTTCCGCATCACAGCGCCCGTGCTGTTGGGCACGGAGGTCGTCTCCGAACTGCTGGCTGAGTACCTGTCGACCCACCCCCACACCTCGATTGACTTCTCGCTTAGCGATAACTTTGAAGACGTCATGAACGGCCAGTTCGACCTGGCCATCCGGATCGGCAAGATGAGCAACTCGTCGCTGATCGCGCGGCCGCTCGGTCAGTTCCACTTCACCGTCTGCGCCTCGCCGCTGTATCTTGCCAAGCACGGCACGCCGCGCAAGCCGGAGGATCTCAGCGCCCACCACTGCCTTGCCACCGGCTACGGCGGCAAGGAGCATGCATGGGAGTTCATCGGGGCCGACGGCACGACGCAGCGCGTGCGCATTCCGAGCCGCTACCGGATCAACAATCGCGGCGCGCTGCGATCGGCCGCGATCGCCGGTGGCGGCATCATCATGCAACCGCTGATTAGCGTCGGGCCGGCTCTACGCTCGGGGCAACTGATCGAATTGCTTCAGGATTGGCAGGTTCCACCCAAGCCGATTAATCTCGTCTGGCCACAGACCATCAACATGACGAAGCACGCCCGCGAGCTCATCGATTTTCTGGCCAACCGAATGCAGGCGTTCATGAAATATTGAATCGAACGCAGGTCACTAATGTCCGACGCTATTCTTCCGATTTAATATCAGTCAAAAAGCATAAAATGCTATTTTTCGTAAATCTTTTTCGAGCGGGAATATATTCATTTTGAATAAGGCGCGCCAAATCTTACGGAAACAAATATCCTACCATTCTAAATTATTACTCGATCTTTCAATTTAAAATAAGGTTTTGCCGCATTCCATCAGTTGCAACAGAATAAATTCATCGAATCGGACATATTCTCGTAATCTTCGAGCCATCACCAATCGCGATTGTTTCGCCATATTGCTAGCCGGCTTAAATGTATTCGTTCACGCAATGGTGACCGATTGAGGGCAATAGCATCCTAAGCAGACCTTGTAACTTGCGCTACGGGAAATTAGAGATGAACGACATTGCACCACCTTCCGCGCTCGCGGCGAATTCTCGCACGGCCGACGGCAAGCCGGCCGATTCGCGCTCCTACCGGCTCCGGCTGATCGCCGCCTGCGCCGTCGGCAACGCGTTGGAAATGTACGACTTCACGGTTTACAGTTTCTTCGCGCTCGTGATCGGGGCCGCGTTCTTCCCGTCGGGCAGTGCCTACGGATCGCTTCTGTTCGCCGTCAGCACGTTCGGCATCGGATTCGTGATGCGACCGTTGGGCGGCCTCATCATCGGTAATCACGCGGACCGCAGTGGGCGAAAGGCCGCCATGACGCTGACCATTACCATCATGATAGCGGGCACGCTATGCCTGGTGGTAGCACCGACCCACGCCGAGGCCGGGCTCTATGGGCCACTGCTGCTGGTGATCGGGCGCATGCTGCAAGGCTTCGCCCTCGGAGGCGAAATCGGTGCCGCCACCGCCATGCTGATGGAGGGCAGCGACGCCTCCGGCCGCGGTTTTCGCGTGGGCTGGCAACTCGGTAGCCAGGGGATCGCGGCGCTGCTGGGCGCGCTGGTGGCCGCGGTCATCCATGCCACGCTGTCGCCGGAAGCAATCGCGCACTGGGGCTGGCGCGTGCCGTTCGCGCTCGGCCTGCTGATCGCGCCGGCCGGCTTCTACATCCGCAGCCGTCTCGAAGAAACGCATACCGCGCCGGCCCCTGCCCGCAGCCCGCTTAGCACTCTGCTGCGTGATCACGGCAAGGTCGTGGCGCAAGGCATTCTCACCATCATCGGCGGAACTGTCGGCACCTATCTGGTGGTCTATTTCATGCCGACCTACATGGTCCGGGAACTGCATCTGCCCGCGTCGCTGTCGATGCTGTCCGGCTGCGTGAGCGGCCTCGTTTGTCTCGCGTCATCGCTGCTGGGCGGATGGCTCGCGGATCGGCGCGCGCAACGCAAGCCGCTCGTCGTCGCCTCGATGGGCTTCGTGCTGGTGGCGCTCTATCCCGCTTTTCGGATGATGCTGCAATTCCCCAGCGTGCCGTTAGTGCTCGGGATCTCCGCGATGCTCGCAGGCAGTCTCTACTTCGGCGGATCGGTGATGCTGCTGATACTGATGGAGTTGCTGCCGGCTGAGGTGCGCGCCAGCGGACTGTCCCTGATCTATTCCGTCGGCGTGACCGTGTTTGGCGGATCGTGTCAGTTCGTCGTGACGTGGTTACTGGCGCGTACCGGCAATCCGCTTGCCCCTGCGTTCTACATGATGAGCTGCGGCGCCGTCACGCTGCTCGCCGTGCTCAGCGTACGCGAGCAACGCCACGCCTGACTCAGGCCACGCCTACTACGCACTGCCGACCGACCCGCCCTGCCAACAACGCCCGACACGGACATGATGTGAGCGACGCCACCATTTTCCCAGCCACGACTGCGCTACCCGCGATCCGCATTGACACCGAAACTTTCACTGCCCTGCGTCGGCACATCCACGCTCATCCAGAACTCGGCTTCGAGGTAGAGGCCACCGGCTCGCTGGTGGCCGAGCGGCTCGAAAGCTGGGGCTACAAGGTGCACACCGGAATCGGCCGCAGCGGCATCGTCGCGCAACTACGGCTCGGTAGCGGTTCGCGACGCCTGGGAATTCGTGCAGATATGGACGCCCTGCCGATCATTGAAGCAACCGGGCTGCCCTATGCCAGCCGCACGCGTGGCAAGATGCACGCCTGCGGCCACGACGGACACACGGCGATGCTGTTGGCGGCGGCCAAGGTGCTGGCCGACACGCGGGACTTCAACGGCACGCTCAACCTGATCTTCCAGCCCGATGAGGAAAACCTCGGCGGCGCGCGCGCGATGATCCAGGACGGGCTGTTCGAACGCTTCCCGTGCGACGCCGTTTTCGCACTCCACAACCGCCCCGGCATGCCAATCGGCACTTACCTCGTGGCACCCGGCCCGGTCACGCTTTCATCCGATGTCGCCGACGTTACCGTCAGGGGCGTGGGCGGCCACGGTGCAACACCGCGTCGGACCCGCGATCCGATCGTCGCCGTGGCGGCCATGATCGGTGCGCTGCAGACAGTGATCTCGCGCAACGTGCCGCCCGGCGATCCGGCCGTTCTGTCGGTGGGATTCGTGCGCGGCGGCGCCACTTACAACGTGATCCCAGAGTCCGCCACGTTTGGCCTGAACGTACGCGCCTTGCGCACCGAGACGCGCAGCCTCGTCGAGCAGCGCGTTCGCGAAGTCATCGAGCTGACGGCGCGCGCACACGGCGTGAGCGCCGACATCAACTATCGCGCCTTGACCCCACCCGTCGTCAACAGCGAAACAGAAACGTGCATCGTGCAGAAGGTGTGCGAGAGCCTGGTCGGCACCGAGCGAGTCGAAACCGGGGCACCGAGAAGCCTGAACGGCAGTGAGGACTTCGCCTGGATGCTCAACGAGGTGCCGGGCTGCTATCTGATCATTGGCAACGGTGAGGGCGAGGGCGGCGGCTGCATGGTACACAACGCCAGCTACGACTTCAACGATGCGGCTCTGCCGCTAGGTGCAGCGTGTTGGGTCAGGCTTGTGCACACGTATCTGCACGAATGACGATGCGCCTCGGGGCCGCATGCCGACCCTAGCTCGGAAGCAGCCGACACACTCGCGAACAATCTCATCCGTACGCGTCACATAGGTACGTAAGCGCCCGCAATCGCTCGTAGAAGGATTGCTTTCAGCCGGGCCCCTTGCGCGTTGCGGCAGTTCTGATGGCGCGCCGCGAGTCAAAACTATTCGGCGCTGGCCCAAGCTCCAAGGCTCCGCCGAGTTTGCACTATAAAAATGCATGATGGATCAACCAGGTTCCCGCTTTGATGGCTTCAAAGGTCAAGCCGATCCCCTTTTCCTTTAGCGCCGATTCAATATTGCGTCCCCTTTCTCACCTGCCAAGGCGGGAAAGCCCGAGCCCGATGGCTGAGCAGTCCCTGGCGACCATCCGGCGCATCCTTGCCGCACGCACCGCGCTGACCGTCACGAGTCCGGTCGTTTCCGGCCAAGGACAACCGCCCGGTCGATGGGATCCGGTCGGGACGATGCGTCGCCCGGTCGCGCGCTGACCCTCGTTCAGGCCACCATTGCATCTCCACTGTGCACGCCAGGCTATTGAGCTTTGACGAACTTGAGCGTCATACGATCCGATTCGCCGATCGCAGCGTAGCGTGCCCTATCGACGTCGCCGCCCGCATATGTCGGCGGAAGCGACCAGACACCGTGCGGATAGTCCTTGGTATCTCGGGCGTTCGCGTTGATTTCGCTACGTCCCGCCAGTGTGAAGCCAGCCGCCTTCGCATGTTCGATCACGTAGTCCTCCGTTACGTACCCGGTGTCGATCATTTGCTGAAGGGTTGTTCCCGGCCGCGCGCGATGTTCCTCGACGCCCAGTATTCCGCCGGGTTTGAGCGCGCGATAAAAAGCCCGGAGATTCGCGTCGAACTGACCGTCCTTCATCCAGTTGTGGATGTTGCGAAACGTGAGAACACGATCAAACTGACCATCCGCATCGAAACCCGAGAATTCCCCGGCGCGCAACGTGCCGACAACGATGTCGCCGTAAATAGCCGGCTCTCCCGCCAGCTTGCGCCGAAATGCCGCGTCCGTTGGGCGGTCCTCATCCGCCAGCTCGGCCGACGTACTGATGTATTGCGCTTCGTATAGATGCCCATGGCCGCGCAGATACGGGCCGAGTATCTCCGTGTACCAACCGCCGCCCGGCGCGATCTCCAGGACCGTCTGCGTTGAACCGACCTCATGAAACTGCAGTGTCTCTTGTGGATGCCGATAGACGTCTCGCGCCCTCGCCTTTTCGCTGCGCTGGGAGCCGTCAATGGCCGCAGTCAGCGAAGTCGCCGCCAACCCGGAAGCTTGCGAGTCGCGAGTAACCGCTTGCGAGGACGCGGCGCAGCCCGCGGTCATCACCGCAGCGGATACTGCAGCGATGGCAAAAACGAGCAATAGCGGATATCCAGGAAGTGCCCGGCGCTGGCGGATCTCGATCATTTGCGATGTCGTCGTGTTGGGAGGGTGCCATACGATACAAGCTTTCCGCGCCCTCCTGTCGCCAACCGCCCGGTACCGATCCTCCCTCAACGCGTCATCTCGCACGTGAAAATCGTCGATGACGTGGCGCGGCACATTGGCGAGCAGCATGCCGCCCGGGCGAACCTGTAGCGATATTTATGGGTTGAAGTGGAGTCGTCCATCATCAAAAGACATCCGAAGGCACGTTTGAACCAGACTTCGCCCGAATTCGCATGCTGGATCAGTTCAACGCCACAGCCGCCGCTGCTCCCAGTGGCGAGCCCTGCAACGCAACGGACGGCCTCCCATCAACCCCAACGGGAACGTCGCCGACGAGCGTGGTGCGGTAAAGCTGTCGGTCAACGTCGAGATCAAATATATCCGTTGGCGCAAGATGCGCTGTCGATCGATTGTCCCAGAATGCCACGCTGCCGGGCTCCCATTTGAACCGCACCGTGAAATCGGAGCGCGTGACATGCTCCCAAAGCAGTTCGAGCAGGACCTGGCTCTCGCGCGGCGCAAGCCCGACGACCTCCTTCAGGAAGCCGGGGCTCACGTAAAGCGCGCGCTCCCCCGTCTCCGGGTGCACGCGCACCAGTGGATGCTCGCTCACAAGCGTCTGGTCCTTGACGGCCTTGTCGAACGCGTCTGTGCCTCGCGCACCCTGCGGCGCAGCGAAGCGATGCACGCCGCGCAGTCCGTCGACGAAAGCGCGCAGCGGCGCGGAGAGCTTCTCATAGGCAACAACGAGATTGGTCCACTGCGTGTCGCCACCGAATGGCGGGATCGTCACGCCGCGCAGGATCGACGCAAAAGGTGGGTTGACCGCTGCTGTTACATCGGTATGCCAGCCTGTCCATGGTCGCAGAAGTGGCTCTCCCTCGAAGCGCGTCGCCTTGCGAAACTTGGAAATCGAATAGATCTGCGGGTGTCCTTCGACGTGACCGAATACGGGATGCCCGACGGTCAACTCGCCGAACTGTGCCGAAAAGGCCACGTGCTGTTCGTGACTAAGGAACTGCTCGCGGAAAAAGATCACGCGCCATTCGAGCAACGCGCCGCGAATAGCCTTGATCTGCACTTGTGTCAGGGGCCGCGAGAGATCGACGCCGCTGATTTCCGCACCAATATGGGCTGAAAGCGGCCGGACAACGACCTGGGCTTCTTCTGGGTCGACTGCTGTGCTCATGATGATTTCCGGTTAATAGCGTAATACGCGCTCCGATGAGTCAGATCGAAAGAAGCGCAATGATTATCGTCGAGCGCCCCCATCAAGGTCACTGTTCGACGGGAATCCAGTTCGCCGTCGCGGCATCGCTGGCCCGGAACGCCGGGAATTTCGCTCCCAGTTCCGCAATGGTGTGGATATCGTTCTTCACCAGATCGTCGCGCGTGACGAGCGTGGGCTTCACGAGGATGTGATGGTCGAGCGGCTGCCCGGCCACGTCGAGCGCCGCGGCGCGTACCGACACGGCGCCCACCACGGCGGGGTTGGTCGCCGCGGTGGCGACCCACGCGCTGTTCGGCGCGCGAATCGCCTCGATGTCGGCAGTCGAGATGTCCGCGCTGTAGATCCGCACCTTGCTCGCCACATTCGATTCATTCGCCGCGAGATTGGCGCCGCGCGCAAATTCGTCATAGGGGGCAATGACCACGCGTATATCCGGATGCGCGCGGTAGGCGGCAGCCGCCTGATTGGCAACCGACTGCGCGATCGGATTGTCCACGGTGCCCCAGCGCGCCTTTTCCTGGATGCCGGGATGGTCGTGCTTGAACGTCTGCCAGACGGCGTCGCGCCGGTCGAGCGGCGCAAAGCCCGCTACGTACACATAGCCCGCGGAAAACGCGCTGCCGTTGTCCTTGACTGCCTGGGCGAGCAGCAGCGAAGCGAGGTCGCTGTCGCTCTGCTCGATTTGCGGGACCTTCGGATTGGCCAGATTGACGTCGAAAGCGACGACCTTGATGCCCTTGTCGAGCGCCTGCTGCACGACATCCTTGAGCGACTCGGGCAAGCCGTGATTGACGATGATCGCCGACACGCCCAGATTGACGGCCTGCTGGATCTGGTCGCGCTGCTCGGCCGCGTCCTGGCGCCCTTCGTAGATGCGCAGGTCGATGCCGAGCGCCTTCGCCTGCTTCTGCGCGCCCGCCTCGTAGGCCTGGAAGAAGTCGCCTTCCGAAAGATAATTGACCAGCGCGACCTTCACGCCGCCTTTGTCGAACGGCGCCGGGGCGCCAGCCAGTGCAGCGGCCTGCGCCGTCAGTGTGCCGAACAGGCCCGCCGTGCAGAGCGCCAGTGCGCCGTTGCGAATGTGCCGTTGAATCGATGTCTTCATGACGTTCCCGTTTGTGCGATGGGGTTAGTTCCACGCGTGACGTGCCGGCTTGACGCCGTTGAGGTAGTAATTGCCAACAAGGTGATACTTCCAGCGCACCGGATCGTGCAGCGTGTGCGTTCGTGCGTTGCGCCAATGGCGGTCGAGGTTGTGCACGCCGAGCGTCGACTGCGTGCCGGCCAGTTCGAACAGCTTCTCGCCGGCCAGCAGCGCGACTTGTGTCGTGAGCACCTTCGCCTCCCCCACGGCGACCGAGGCGCGCGCCACGTCGTCCTCCGTCGTCTCGCCCTTTGCGGCGAGTTCGTCGAGCACACGCGCCGCACGCTCGAGCAAGGCCTCGGCGGCATGCAACTGGATATGCAGATTGCCGACCTCGCGGATCGTCAGGGGGTCGTCGCTTGCACGGTCGACGCCGCTATCGACCCACGGCCGCGAGCGTGAGCGCACGAACGCGAGCGTGTCTTCGATCGCAGCGCGGGCAATGCCTGCGTCGATGGCCGCCTGGATGATCTGCGAGAGTGGACCATTGAGCGTGGGCTGCTCCGACACGCGATGCGCGGGCAACACGAGCCTTGCCGGCACGCGCACGTTGTCGAGTGTCACGGTGCCGCTAGCTGTGGTGCGCTGACCGAAACCGGACCAGTCGTCCACCACGCTGAGCCCTTGCGTGCCGCGTGGAATATAGGCGAGCCAGCCCCTGCGGTCCTCGTCGAGCCCGAGTACGGGAACGTAATGCGCGAACAGGGCGCCCGTCGAATAGAACTTGGCGCCGTCCACGACGTAGTGATCGCCGTCGCGGCGCACGCGCGTCTTCAGGTCGAGCACGTGTTTCGTGCCCTTTTCCGAAAAGCCGTTGCCAAAGCGCTTGCCGGCGAGGACTTCACCGAACAGTTCGCGCTTTTGCTCCTCGGTGCCGGTCAACGTGATCACGTCGACGAGGCCGAAGTGATTCTGCGGCAGTTGCCCGAGCGACGGGTCCGCAGCAGAAATGATCTTGACTACCTCCGTGAGCGTGACGTTGGACACGCCAGCGCCGCCATACGCTTTGGGCACCGTGATACCCCATAGCCCCGAGCGCGAGAACCACTCGATCTCCTCGTGTGGCAGGCGCCGCTCGCTGTCGCGCTGCGCCGCGCCAACGGCCAGCCGCACGGCCAGCTCCGTTGCTACCGCAATCGCTTCGTTTTCCGTAGCAATCACATGCGCGGCTTCCGTTAAGGGAGCGGCGCCCCGTGTCTCGTTGCCTGCCAGTGTCTCTGCCATGATTTGCTCCGCTCGACCAGATTGTGTAGTTTTGCCAACCGCAACATTGCCGGACTCTGCCGGCCTCAGTTGCGCCCTTCCGCCCGGCGCCCGATGCTGAACGTGAACGCCAGCGCCACGACCAGCAATGCGCCCTTGATGAAGTCCTGCAGGTAATACGGCGCGTTGAGCATCGTGAGACCGTTGAGCAGCACGCCGACGAACACCGCGCCGATCACCGTGCCCGGCACATTGGGCCGCTTCGCGCCCCACACGGCGTAGCCAACCAGCGCGGCCGCCACCGCATCGAGCAGCAACGAATGCCCCGCGCTCACGTCGCCTCGCCCCACGCGCGCGGCGATCAGCAGTCCGCCGAGCGAGGCGATCGTCGCGGAAGCGACATAGGCCGCCAGCCGGTAGCGGGCCGTTGGCGCACCGGCCAGCCGGGCCGCCGTCTCGTTGCCGCCGATCGCATAGACGACCCGGCCCCAACGCGTCGAGCCCATGACGAACGACACGAGCACGGTCAGCACGAGGAGCACGATGACAGGCACCGGCACCACGTCGAAAAGGCGAGCACGGCCTAGCGCAAGGAACGCATCGGGGAACGTGCCGCTCGCTTCGGTGCCGTCGGGCAGGATCGTGCCGCTCGCAAGCGAGCGGCCGCCGGTGGGAATCAGTTGCAGGCCTGCAAGCAGGAAGAGCGTGCCGAGCGTCGCGAGCTGGTCCGGGACATGCAGGCGCGTGATCAGCAACCCGTTGAAGAGCCCCGCCGCCACACCCAGCGCGAGACACGCAAGCACGGCTTCCCAGCCGTTGCCGTGCCACACCACGAGCACATAGCTAGCGGCCATCTGCGCCGAGGCGGCGACGCTGCCCACGGAAAGATCGAAGCCGCCCGCGGCGAGCGTGATCGTCACGCCGATGCCGAGCAGCGCGACGATCGAGACGGCCTGCAAGATGCTGAACAGGTTCGCGACGTTCAGAAACGCAGGCTCGCGCACCGTGAAGATGACGCCTAGCGCGACGAGGACGAGCAGCAACCCGCCGCGTTCGAGCGCGACGAAAAGGCTGTGCCGGCGCTGCCGGGTCGTGCCGCGCGTGGAAGACTCGTCCGATGCTGCTGTGGGTGTGATGGATCTCATGAGTGGGCTGACAAGAGGGGTTCCGCTACGGCTGCGCGTTCGACTGTGCCGCGATCGAACATGACGATGCGGTCGGCGACTTCATGCGCCTCTTCGAGGTCGCTGACGAAAACGAGCGTCGCGCGCGAAGCGGCGCGCTCGCGCAACGCGGCGGCGATATCGGCCCGTGCGCCCGCATCGACGCCCTGAAACGGCTCGTCGAGCAGCAGCAGCCGGGCCGGCTCGGCGTGCCAGCGCGCCAGCAGCACTTTCTGCTGGTTGCCGCCCGAAAGCCGCGCGACGCGGTCGTCGGGACCCGAGCAGCGAATGCCGAATGTCCCGATGGCGTCTTGCGCCTGCGCCGCTTCGCGATCGCGCGGCAGGCCCACGCCGCGCTGCCAGCGGGACAGAAACGGAAAGCTGATCGTGCCGGCGATCGATGCGAACGCAACGGTGTCGGGAAAGAGTGACGTGCGCCACCGGTCTTCGCCGGCGAGGAATACGCCCGCGCGGATCGCGTCGGTTGGCGAGCGTGGGGCCCAGGCGCTGCCGTAAAGGCGCATCTCGCCCGCAGCCGCGTGCAACGCGCCGAATATCACCTGGGCAAGCCTCGATTTCCCCGCACCGACCGGGCCGACAATCGCAACGATCTCGCCTTGCTGCACGTCGAGATCGAACGCATCGCCATGCGCCGTAAGTCGCAGGCCGCGCAGCCGCAATGCAGGGTCCGCGCGCGCCTGGGCCGTGCGCGGCACTGCTCGCGCCTGTGGCAGGGCGCGGCCGATCATCGCTTCCAGCGCCGCGTCAAAATCGATGGGCGCGTTCTGTTCGTCCACAATGCGGCCGTCACGGAGCACCGCCACGCGCGAAGCCAGTCTTCGCAGGTCGCCAAGCCGATGCGAGACCAGCAGCACCGCCACGCCCTCCGCGCGCAAGTCATCCACTAGCGCATGGAGCCGTGCGGCCTCGCTCGTGGAAAGGCTGGCCGTGGGCTCGTCGAGAATCAGCAGCCGCGGGCGCGAAGCCAGCGCACGCGCGATCACCACGCGCTGCTGACCGGCGAGAGAAAGCGAACCGAGCGGTGCCGTGAGATCGGCTTCGAGCCCCACGCGCGCGGCCAGCGCGGCTGCACGGGTGTAGCGGGAGGCGCGCGGCGTCCACCAGCGCGCTCCGCCGCCGCAAAGTTCGTCGAGCAGAAGATTGTCGGCAATGGACAGCGCGGGCACCACCGCGTCGGCAAGGCTCTGATGTACGGTCGCCACGCGCAGACGCTTCGCCGCCTGGGGCGAACCCGGCGCATAGGCGTCTTCGCCGAGCGTGAGCGTGCCTTCGTCCTGCGCACTCACTCCGCTCAGGATCTTGACGAACGTCGATTTTCCGGCGCCGTTCGCGCCCATCAGTGCAACGACCTCGCCAGCGCAGATGGAGAAGTTCAGCCGCGACAGCGCGAGCGTCGCGCCAAAACGCTTCGTGATCGAGTGGGCAGTCAGAATCGGAGCGGACATCGATGGGGTAGCCGGTTGGAGATCGCTAGCGGACACTGCTGCCCATCGTAGCGAGGCGCGGGAGGGAGCCCAACGAAGCGATGCTCATATTCATGCGTCTGTATTTGATAAGGCACCCTACAGAAAGCAGCCTGACAGCAACAGGGCGTATCCGCTGCCGCAACAGCCGATTCGACGACATTGCGAAGAACGCGCCGAAGCAAATCGGGCAAGCCTATATCGATTCGTCAATCCGTTATTGGAGCCGCTGCGCGCGGGTTTCTATACTTTTCTTCTTCGCTGCGCGGTGCGCATTCTCTCCACCCCCAACCGAGAAAAAACGCATGAATGTCCCCCGATCCCATGACGCGCTCTCGCTAGGCGCCGACTACGAAACCCTTGCCGCCCGCTTCCGCCCGATCTTCACGGAGATCGCCCGCGAAGCCGCCGAACGCGAGCGCTCGCGCACGCTGCCGCATGACGCGATTGCCGCGCTCAAGCAAGCGGGCTTCGGCGCCGTGCGCATTCCGGTGCGTGACGGTGGCGCGGGCGCTTCGATCGCGCAGTTGGCGCAACTGCTCATCGAGCTTGCCGCTGCGGACTCGAACCTGCCGCAGGCGCTGCGCGGCCACTTCGCCTTCGTCGAGGACTGGCTGAACGTGCCTGCCGGCGCGGACCAGCGTGCATGGTTCGATCGCTTCGTGAGCGGCCAGCTTGTGGGCAATGCGTGGACCGAGGCTGGCGACGTCGCGCTCGGCCAGATCGGCACGAAGGTCGCGCGCCGCGATGGCGGCTTCGTGCTCAACGGTTCGAAGTACTACAGCACCGGCAGCCTCTACGCGGACTGGATTGACGTATTCGCGCAGCGCGAAGAAGACGGCAGCGACGTGATCGTGGCCGTGGCGACCGACCAGCCCGGCGTGCTTCGCGAAGACGACTGGGACGGCTTCGGCCAGACGACCACGGGTAGCGGCACCACGCTGTTCCGCGACGCCGCGGTCGAGGGACGCAACATCATCGACTTCAACCGTCGCTTCAAATATCAGACCGCGTTCTATCAGCTCTTTCACGTCGCCACGCTCGCAGGAATTGCCGAGGCAGCAAGGCGCGACGCCGCCACCCTCGTGCGCAACCGCAAGCGTATCTACAGCCACGGCAACGCGCCGCGCGTGAGTGACGACGCGCAGATCCAGCAGGTGATCGGCGAGATCGCCTCATGGGCCTATGGTGCAAGGGCCATCGCACTGCAGACTGGAGAAGCCGCGCAGCGCGCTTACGAGGCGCGCTTCGAAGGTGACGACGAGGCCGAGCGCGCGGCAAACGTGGAAGCCGAAATCGCTTCGGCACAGGCCCAGATTGTCGCCTCTGAATTCGCACTGCGCGCGGCGACGCATCTGTTCGATGCGCTCGGCGCGTCTGCCATCCGCGCCGGCCACGCACTCGACCGCCATTGGCGCAATGCACGCGCGGTGTCGTCGCACAATCCGCTCGTCTACAAGGCGAAGATCGTGGGCGACTGGACCATCAACGGCACCGAGCCGCCCTTTCTCTGGCAAATCGGCAACGGACCGGAACGCGGGAGCAAGTGAACATCATGAGCAAAACCATCCACCTGAACGCCTTTGAGATGAACTGCGTGGGCCACCAGTCGCCAGGCCTCTGGACCCACCCGCGCGATCGCTCGTGGCAGTACAAGGATCTCGATTACTGGACCGACCTCGCGAAGATACTCGAGCGGGGCGTTTTCGATGCGATCTTCATCGCGGACGTGATCGGCTATTACGACGTCTACAAGGGCAACAACTATCACGCGCTGCATCAGGCGGCGCAAATTCCCGTAAACGACCCCCTGCAACTGGCCGCGCCCATTGCCATGGTGACGTCACATCTAGGCATAGGCATCACGGCTTCCACGAGCTTCGAGCACCCCTACACGTTCGCGCGCCGTCTCTCCACGGCCGACCATCACACGCAGGGGCGCCTTGCATGGAACATCGTAACGTCGTATCTGGAAAGCGGCGCCAAGAATATCGGGCAAGGCGGCCTACGCGACCACAACAACCGCTACGAAGTCGCGACGGAATATGTCGAGGTGCTCTACAAGCTGTTCGAAGGAAGCTGGGAAGACGGCGCCGTGGTGCGCGACCGGGACCGGCGCGTGTTCACGCACCCCGAGAAAGTGCACGAAATCGGCCACAAGGGAAAATATTTCGAAGTGCCGGGCTATCATCTTTGCGAGCCCTCTCCGCAGCGCACGCCGGTGCTGTTTCAGGCGGGTGCATCGGGCCCCGGCAAGACGTTCGCGGCGCAGCATGCCGAATGTGTGTTCGTTGCGGCGCTCACGAAAAACCTGCTGCGCGACTACGTGACGGATGTGCGCCGCCAGGCGGCGCTCGCCGGGCGCGACGCGAACAAGCTGCTGATCTATAACCTCGTCACCGTGATCGTCGACGAGACCGATGCCAAGGCACAGGCGCGCTTCGAGGAGTATCAGCGCCACGTCTCCTACGACGGCTCGCTCGTCTTCATGTCCGGCTGGACCGGCATCGACTTCGGGCAGTACCTGCCCACCGACACGGTCAAGCGCGTGCAAACGAATGCAATCCACTCGGCTGTCGAACATCTCTCGGGCGGTGACACGACCTGGACCATCGAAGCGCTGGCGAAGTGGGGCGGCGTCGGCGGAATGGGACCAGTATTTGTCGGCTCTCCCACGACGATTGCCGACATCCTTCAGGAGTGGGTCGAAGAGACCGGCGTGGACGGATTCAATCTGGCGTACGCGCTCGCGCATGAGACCTTCGAGCATGTCGTCGAGTACCTCGTGCCCGAGTTGCAGCGGCGCGGCGTGTATCCGCGCGACTACGCGCCGGGCACCTTGCGCGAAAAGCTCTTCGGCGGCGGCGCGCGCTTGCCCGACGAGCATCCGGCGGCGCGCTATCGCGACATCGAGCGTGTGAAGCGCGAAACAGCCGTGCAGACGGGCGAACCGGTTCCAGCCCCGGCTGCGTGAATAAACATAAGCAACCCAAAACAAATGCGTTAGCCGCAAAGAGGCGCACTTCTATACTCGTCGCATCGAGGGGCCGCGTACCCGCACGGCCTGCTCTTTACTTGCGCTCATCTTCAGGACACTCACATGACGACCTCGAATCAACGCACCGCCGATCACGCGATCGACCGACAGTTTCTCGACCGCTGGTCGCCGCGGGCTTTCACGAACGACACGCTGCCCGAAGCCACGCTGCTCACGTTTCTCGAAGCGGCGCGCTGGGCGCCCTCTTCGTACAATTCTCAGCCCTGGCGTTTCGTCTATGCCCTCAGAGGTACGGCGCACTGGTCGCGCTTCCTCGGTTTCCTCAACGATTTCAACCGCGGTTGGGCGCAGCATGCCGCTGCCATCGTGATCGTCCTCTCGAAAAAATCCTTCGTGCCACCGGGCGCAAAGGATCCCGTTGCTTCGCTCACGCATTCATTCGACAGCGGTGCCGCGTGGGCGCAACTTGGGCTTCAGGCCAGCCTTTCCGGCTGGAAGGCGCACGGACTGGCAGGGATCGAGCGCGAGCGGATTCGCTCTGAACTCGCCATACCGGACGACTATGCCATCGAAGCGGCCCTCGCGATCGGCCGCCCGGGCGACCCAGCGCAGTTGAGCGAGGCGCTGCGCGCCCGCGAACTGCCCAACGGACGTCTGCCGTTGGCCGCGATTTCCGCGGAAGGCGCGTTCGCGTTCACCGAATGATCCCGATCGGCGCGCTATGGCGCACTGATCTCGGCTTTCCCACGCGGCGCGTCCGTCGCTGCGACATATCCGTCGTTATATTCCACCAGAGCATATGCATAGCGAATGTGTCTGGTTTGCAGGCAGATACGCCGACAGTAGAATCCGTCGACTCACTGATGCCGCCAACGAAACTCTCATTACGAATATTTCAATCATGAAAGCCATCCGCTCCGCTCTTTTTGCCGCCCTGCTGTCGGTCGTCGCCTCGGCGCCGGCCCTGGCTGCCGACGAACTTGCGCAGGTCAAGTCGTCCGGTGTGTTCCGTGTCGGCACCGAAGGCACTTACGCGCCGTTCACCTACCATGACGAAACCGGCAAGCTGACCGGCTTCGACGTCGATATCGCCACGGCCATCGCACAGCGGCTTGGTGTGAAGCCGCAGTTCGTCGAAGGCAAATGGGATGGCCTGATCGCGGGCCTCGACGTCAACCGCTACGACGCCGTGATCAACGAGGTTTCGATCACCGACGCACGCAAGGCCAAGTACGATTTTTCAAAGCCGTATATCTCGACGCACGCCGTGCTGATCGTGCGCTCGGACAACACGACCATCCATTCCTTCGACGACCTGAAGGGCAAGAAGTCGGCCAATACGCTGACCAGCAACTTCGGCAAGCTCGCCGCGTCGCATGGTGCTGACGTCGTGCCGGTTCAAGGCTTCAACGAATCGATCGATCTGCTGACGTCGGGCCGCGTGGACGCCACCGTCAACGACGCGCTTTCATTCCTCGACTTCCAGAAGCACAAGCCGGACGCGAAGCTCAAGATTGCCGCCATCGACGCGTCTTCCGCGGACGACCAGTCGGGCGTTCTGCTGCGCAAGGGCAACCCGGACCTGGTCGCGGCCGTCGACAAGGCGCTCGCCGATATCAAGGCTGACGGCACCTACGCGAAGATCTCGCAGAAGTATTTCGGCAAAGACGTTTCGCAATAAGGCGGACTGAGCGATGCCGGTATGGCTGCATTTGATGGCGCAATCGTTGTGGCCACTGCTCTACGCGGGACTGGTCTTTACCGTCCCGCTCACGCTGGCTTCGTTTGCGATCGGCATGGCGCTCGCGTTCTGCGCGGCGCTCGTCCGCCTCTTCGGGAAACGCTGGGCCGTGGCGGCCGTGCGTTTCTATATCTGGCTCTTTCGCGGCTCGCCACTGCTCGTGCAGCTGTTCGTCATCTTCTACGGGCTGCCCAACGTGGGCATCGTGCTCGATCCGTTGACGGCGGCCATCATCGGCTTTTCACTCAATGTGGGCGCTTATAACGCGGAAGTCATTCGTGGCGTGATCGAATCGATTCCGCGCGGTCAGTGGGAAGCCGCCTATTCGATGAACATGACGCGCGCTCAGGCGCTGCGCCGCGCCATCCTGCCGCAAGCGATTCGCGTAGCGTTGCCCGCGCTCTCGAACTCGTTCATCTCGCTCGTGAAGGACACGTCCCTCGCGGCCGTGCTGACCGTGCCGGAGATCTTCCAGGCTGCACAACGCATCGCGGCCGTGACCTACGAACCCCTCATTCTCTATACCGAGGCCGCACTGATCTATCTCTTGTTCAGCTCCGTGCTCTCGCAGGCTCAGGGGCGTCTCGAAGCGCGCTATGGCCGCCATGCCTTGTTCGCAGCGGGGCGCTGATGATCCACATCGATAAGCTCCACAAGTCGTTCGGCGACCACGAAGTGCTCGCGGCCATCGACCTCGAGCTCAAGGCCGGCAGCGTCACGGCGCTGATCGGGCCGTCCGGCAGCGGCAAGAGCACGCTGCTACGCTGCATCAATCTGCTCGAAGTGCCAGACTCCGGCACGTTGAGCGTCGGCGATGCCCGCCTCGAATTCAGCCGCGGCCGGCTGCTCACCCACGCGGAAATCGCCTCGGTGCGTCGGCATACCGGCATGGTGTTCCAGAACTTCCAGTTGTTCCCGCACCTGAGCGTGATCGAGAACGTGATGGAAGGTCTCGTCACGGTCCTCAAATGGGAGAAGGAGCGAGCCCGCGAGCGCGCCGCAGCGCTGCTCGCGAAAGTGGGGATTGCCCAGAAGGCAGACGCATGGCCCTCCACGCTTTCGGGTGGCCAGCAGCAACGCGTGGCGATAGCGCGCGCACTCGCGCCCTCGCCCCAGGTGCTGCTCTGCGACGAGCCGACTTCGGCGCTCGACCCCGAGCTTTCCGCCGAAGTGGTCGACGTGCTGAGGCAGCTTGCGCTGGAAGGCACGACCATGCTGATGGCGACGCATGATTTACGGCTCGCGGCTTCTGTCGCGCACGACGCCGTTTTCCTCAAGGATGGCGCGATTGTCGAGGCCGGTCCGTCGCATGAACTCTTCGCACACCCGCGCGATGCGCGCACGGCGCGCTTCGTCTCCACGCTCACGCAGGCGCTGCCCTCGTTCTAAGCATAGTCAGGCGGCGGCGCCCGTCGCCGCCTGTTCGTACTGCCTCAATGCACCTTGGGAAAACCGTGCCGCTCGGCGAGCAGCGCGAGAATGCGCTTCGCGTCGGTCACGAAGTGACGGCCGTTCAGCGTTTGCACTAGGAACGGGATGCTCGTCGCCCAGCACGAGCACGGGCAACCCCTGATGCGCCTCGTCGAGCACGTCGATCACGGCTGCCCGCGGGCGCGCGAACGGCAGGCGTTTGACATCGAGCCGCGCGACGCGCTCGGGCTCGGACACGAGCAATCCTTCTATCGGCGCGCCGTCCGGACAGATGAAACGCTCGCCAGGACGCGCGGGATCGGTGAAGCCAGGTTCAAGCAACAGCAGCAGGTCTCGAGTCATGGTGGACCGACGCTCCGTGATTGAATTGAGGACACACGGGAATTGTCGTGCGCGGCGGCCACTGCCGCCACGAATGAATCGATCCAACAATATTCGCGCCGCTGCTAACCGGCATTTTGGCTGAGCGCAAAAAACCGGTTCTCCGGCCTCGGCAAGCCAAGATGCTCGCGTAGCGTACTGCCCTCGTACTCGCGACGGAAAATGCCGCGCCGCTGCAGCTCGGGCACCACCTTCCCCACTAAGTCGTCGAGGCCCGCGGGCAGATACGGGAACATCACGTTGAAGCCATCACTGCCCGCCTCCACCAGCCACTGCTCCATCTCGTCCGCGATCGAATGGGGCGTGCCCACCATTTGCAGGCCGGAGTATCCGCCCACGCGCTGCGCGAGCTGGCGAATCGTCAAGCCCTCGTCGCGCGCCCAGTCCACCACGCGCTGTCGCGCGGTACGGCTCGCATTGCTCTCCGCAATCTCGGGCAGCGGGCCGTCGGGGTCGAATCCGGAGACGTCGTGACCAAGCGCGATCGATAACGAGGCGATCCCGCTGTCGTAGTGCACGAAGGTGTCGAGACGCTCGCGCTTCTCGTGCGCCTCTTCCAGCGAGTCGCCCACCACGACGAACGCGCCGGGCAGGATCTTCAGATGATCGGGATCGCGGCCCAGCGTTTCCATGCGCGCCTTCACGTCGGCATAGAAACGCTTGCCGGCTTCGAGATTCGGCTGCGCGGTGAAAACCGCCTCGGCCGTTTCAGCCGCGAGTTGCCGCCCGGCCTCCGACGATCCGGCCTGCACCACCACCGGCCAGCCCTGCGGCGGCCGCGCGATATTGAGCGGCCCGCGCACGCAATAGTAGTCACCCTTGTGCGCGAGCACATGGAGCTTCTCCGGATCGAAATACTCGCCGCTCTCCACATCGCGCAAGAATGCATCGTCGGCCCAACTGTCCCAGAGGCCCGTCACGACGTCGAAGAATTCGCGTGCGCGGCGATAGCGTTCGTCGTGCTCCACGTGTTCCTCGAGGCCGAAATTGAGCGCTGCGTCCGGATTGGAAGTCGTCACGAGGTTCCACCCGGCGCGGCCGCCGCTCAGATGATCCAGCGAGGCGAAGCGGCGCGCGACATGGTAAGGCGTGTCGAACGTCGTCGAAGCCGTTGCGACGAGCCCGATCTTCTCCGTCACAGCGGCAAGCGCCGAGAGCAAGGTGAACGGTTCGAACGAGGTGGCGGTGTGGCTGCGCTTGAGCGCGTTGACCGGCATGTTCAAGACGGCCAGGTGATCGGCCATGAAGAACGCGTCGAAACGCGCACGCTCGAGCGTCTGCGCAAAGCGCTTCAGATGAGCGAAGTTGAAATTCGCGTCGGGGTATGCACCGGGGTAACGCCACGCCCCCGTGTGCAGGCTGACGGGGCGCATGAATGCGCCGAGATGCAACTGTCGATTTCGGTTCATCGCTTCGGCCACCGGAAAACGAAAGTCACAACATACTCCGGATCGGCAAAATCCGCTGTGGGCGCCAGCGCAGATAAGCATCTGACAATATCTTGGTTGTGCCGATGTTGAAACAGATTAAGGTGGGAGGCGGATCGCCGCGCAAGCGCGGCAGTTTCAACGTGGACATTTAAATGGGCAACGGCACGATGTCGAACGACAACTACGAGAATCACGATGACCACACGGCAAAAGGCGCGCGCCGCAAGCTATTGAAGCTCGCAGCGGGGGCCGCGACGGCCGCCGCGCTGCGTGGCGCAGCGGGGCTCGCGAGCGCCGCCGCGTTGGCGCTTCAAAGCGGCGCGGCACGCGCGGACGACGGCAAGGTCCTGCGCATCGGTTTCCAGAAGTACGGCAACTTCGTGGTGCTAAAGGCCCAGCGCACGCTGGAGAAGCGGCTCGCGCCGCTGGGCTTCACCGTGCAATGGCTCGAGTTTCCCGGCGGCCCGCAGTTGCTGGAAGGGCTTGCCGCCGGCGCGGTGGATGTCGGCACCGTAGGTGAAACGCCGCCCATCTTTGCGCAGGCCGGCGGCGTGGATTTCGTCTACATTGCAAGCGAGCCGCCCGCGCCGCAGGGTGAGGCCATTGTCGTGCACGAAAATTCGCCAATTCGCATGCCCGCCGACCTGCGCGGCAAGCGCGTTGCGTTCAACAAAGGCTCAAACGTGCACTATCTGCTCGTCAAGGCGCTGCAGAAAGCCAACCTCAAGTACGAAGACATCCAGCCCGTCTATCTCGCTCCCGCCGATGCGCGCGCCGCGTTCACAAGCGGCAGCGTAGACGCGTGGGTGATCTGGGACCCCTATCTCGCGGCGATCGAACGCCAGGCGAAAGTGCGTTCGATCGCGAACGGTGAAAACCTCGCTCGCAATACGCAGTACTACATAGCAAGTCGCAACTTCGCGACCGCGCATGCGGCTGTCCTGCATGCGGTCGTGGAGGAAATCGGCGCCGTGGACACCTGGGCGCGCGACAACGTTCCGACCGTCGCGGCTCAACTGTCACCGCTTGTCGGCCTCGACGCGCCGACGCTCGAACTCGCCCTCAAGCGCGCGAGCTACGGCGTGCAGCCCATCGACGCGGCCACGCTCGCCTACCAGCAGCAGATCGCCGATACGTTCTCCGAACTCAAGCTGATCCCGAAGAAGCTCGTGGTCGCCGATGCGCGCTGGCAATCCACCTGAGCGCGCTGACGCCCGCTTGTCGAAACACGCCAGCCGCGCCTGGCGTAACGCCAGGGCGGCCTTCCCCCCGTTGCCCGACAAAACCGGCTTAGAAGCCGAGATCGGCGCCGCCAGGGCCACCCGCCGGCGACTGCGCCGCCGGGGCTTTAGGCGCCTCATGCACCGTGGCATCGGTCGTGAGCAGCAGCCCCGCTACCGAAGCCGCGTTTTGCAGCGCCGTGCGCGTGACCTTGGTCGGATCGAGCACGCCCTTTTCGACCAGATCGCCATATTCGCCGGTCGCCGCGTCGTAACCGAAGTTGCCCGTGCCTTCCGCGACCTTCGCCGCCACCACGCTCGCTTCTTCGCCCGCGTTGCTCACGATCTGGCGCAGCGGCTCTTCCAGCGCGCGCAGCACGATCTTCACGCCCGCCGTCTGGTCGGCGTTCTTGCCCTTCAGGTCGAGGATCGCCTGACGCACGCGGATCAGCGCCACGCCGCCACCCGGCACGATGCCCTCTTCCACGGCCGCGCGCGTGGCATGCAGCGCGTCGTCCACGCGGTCCTTCTTTTCCTTCACTTCGATCTCGGTGGCGCCGCCCACCTTGATGACGGCCACGCCGCCCGCCAGCTTCGCCACGCGTTCCTGCAGCTTCTCGCGGTCGTAGTCGGAGGTCGCTTCCTCGATCTGCACGCGAATCTGCTTCACGCGCGCCTCGATGGCGCCCGCTTCGCCCGCGCCGTCGATCACCGTGGTGTTTTCCTTGCCCACCTCGATGCGCTTGGCCTGGCCCAGTTCCTGGAGCGTGGCCTTCTCGAGCGTGAGGCCCGTTTCCTCGGCGACCACCTGGCCGCCCGTGAGAATCGCGATGTCTTCAAGCAGCGCCTTGCGGCGGTCGCCGAAACCCGGCGCCTTCACGGCCACCGTCTTCAGCACGCCGCGAATGTTGTTGACGACGAGCGTGGCGAGCGCCTCGCCCTCGATATCCTCGGCAATCAGCAGCAGCGGGCGCCCGGCCTTCGCCACCTGTTCGAGCAGCGGCAGCAGGTCGCGAATGTTCGAGATCTTCTTGTCGTGCAGGAGGATGAACGGATTGTCGAGTTCGGCGACCTGCTTGTCCGGGTTATTGATGAAGTACGGCGAGAGATAGCCGCGATCGAACTGCAGGCCCTCCACGACGTCGAGTTCGTCGGCGAGCGACTTGCCGTCTTCCACCGTGATCACGCCTTCCTTGCCTACGCGATCGATCGCCTCGGCAATGCGCTGGCCAATCGACTCCTCGCCGTTGGCCGAAATCGTCGCGACCTGCGCAATCTCCTTGCTCGTCGTGGTGGGCTTGCTGATCTTCTTGAGTTCTTCCACAGCGGCCACCACGGCCTTGTCGATGCCGCGCTTCAGGTCAAGCGGGTTGAGCCCCGCCGCCACGTACTTCTGCCCTTCGCGCACGATCGCCTGCGCAAGCACGGTGGCGGTCGTGGTGCCGTCGCCCGCTGCGTCGCTCGTTTTCGAGGCGACTTCCTTCACGACCTGCGCGCCGATATTCTGGAGCTTGTCGGCCAGTTCGATTTCCTTGGCGACCGAAACGCCGTCCTTCGTCACGACGGGCGCGCCGAAGCTGCGTTCGAGCACGACGTTGCGGCCCTTCGGGCCGAGTGTGACCTTGACGGCGTCGGCGAGCAGGTTCACGCCTTCGATGAGTTTGGTGCGGGCGATATCGCCGAATACGATGTCTTTGGCTGCCATGATGACGTGCTCTCTCCGGTTCTTACTTATTGATTGACGACTGCGACGATGTCTTCTTCGCGCAACACGAGGAGTTCGTTGCCGTCGACCTTCACGGTCTGGCCCGCGTATTTGCCGAACAGCACGCGGTCGCCCACGCTCAGGTCCGGCGCAATGCGGCGGCCGTCGTTGTCGCGGCGGCCCGGCCCCACGGCCAACACTTCGCCCTGGTCGGGCTTTTCGGCGGCGCTATCGGGAATGACGATGCCCGACGCAGTGCGGGTTTCCTGGTCGAGTCGTTTGACGATCACGCGATCGTGCAGTGGGCGCAGGCTCATGGGTGGCTTCCTTGCGGTTATCTCTCGGTTATTCGCGGTGAAACTGGCACTCGCCGCTTGCGAGTGCTGATGGAAAACCGAGTATAGAAAGCCGGCGCGCGCCGCTCCAATAACGGATTGGCAGATCGATATCTCGGTTACGGGCTTATCGATATCGCGCGGAAGTGGAAAACGGCAAAGGGAGAGAGGAAAAGAAGAAGGGGAGCGGCGTCAGGCAACGCCGCTCCGGGGTCGTGCTACTGCCGCGGCGCCAGACCGCGAATGACCGACACGAGCGCATCGACTTCTTCGCACGTGTTGTAGAACGCGAGCGAGGGCCGCACGGTGGCTTCCAGACCGAAACGGCGCAGAATGGGCTGGGCGCAATGATGCCCCGCGCGCACTGCAATGCCTTCGCGGCTCAGCGCCTGTCCCACCTCTTCGGTGCTGTAGCCCTTCAACACGAACGACAGCACACTGGCCTTGTCGCGGGCCGTGCCCACGAGGCGCACGCCCGGCACCGGCGCGAGCACGCTCGTTGCGTAGGCAAGCAGATCATGCTCGTAACGCGCGATGTTTTCGATGCCGACGCGGCTCACATAGTCCAGCGCGGCGCCCAGCCCCACCGCATCGGCGATATTGCCGGTGCCTGCCTCGAAGCGCGACGGCGGCGGCTGGAACACAGTCCGCTCGAACGTCACGTCCTGGATCATGTTGCCGCCGCCCTGCCATGGCGGCATGTTTTCCAGCACCTCGCGCTTGCCGTACACCACGCCGATGCCGGTCGGCCCGTAGATCTTGTGGCCCGAGAACACGAAGAAGTCCGCATCGAGCGCCTGCACGTCCACCCGCATGTGCGAAATCGACTGCGCGCCGTCGACCAGCGCCTTCGCGCCCGCACGATGCGCAAGCTCCACGATCTCGTCCACCGGCACGACCGTGCCCAGCGCGTTCGACACCTGCGTGACCGAGACGATCTTCGTGCGGTCGTTGAGCAGTTTGCGGTACTCGTCCAGCAGCACCTGGCCTGAATCGTCGACCGGAATGACGCGCAGCCTGGCGCCCTTGAGCGCGGCGAGCTGCTGCCACGGCACGATGTTCGCGTGGTGCTCGAGATGCGAGACGATGATCTCGTCGCCCTCGCCCACGTTCTGCACGCCCCAGGTCTTCGCGATCAGGTTGATCGCCTCGGTCGTGCCGCGCACGAACACGATCTCTTCGGGCGACGATGCATTGATGAAGCGCTGCACCGTCTTGCGCGCATGCTCGTACGCGTCGGTCGCTCTCGCCGCGAGCGTGTGCGCCGCGCGGTGAATGTTCGAGTTCTCGTGCGCGTAGAAGTACGCGAGGCGGTCGATCACGGCCTGCGGCTTGTGCGTCGTCGCGGCGTTGTCGAACCACACCAACGGCTTACCGTTCACGCGCTCCTGGAGGATCGGGAAGTCGCGACGCACCGCATTGACATCGAAAGGCGGATGCGCGCCGCGCAACGGCACGCCCTGGCTCACGCCTGGCGCTGCTGCCCGTTCGCCGAGAAAGTATCGCGCGGGGCCGCCGTTTGCATCGTAGTCCAGATGATTGAGCGCCAGCAGGCCACGCAGCGCATCGTCGCCCGGCAACCCGAACGCTTCGGGAGAAGCGAGCCCGTGCACCGGCACCTCGATATCGCGCGCCGTATCGCGCCAGCCGTTGCCCGCCGTTTCCGTGAAGTAGAACGGCGCACGCTCGCTCGTCGTGGCTCGCACTGGCTCGGACGGCTCGGCTACCGCGTAAGCCTGCGGCACGCCAAGCAGCGCACCGCCCGCGCGCGGCTCCAGCGCCGGCGCGACCGTCACCGCATTGTCGGGCAGCCCGTTCGCCGCCGCCGCATGCGGCGCGAGCGCGGGTACGCGATTGCCGAGCGAAAGCACGTGCGTGGGCGCGGAAGGCGCGAGATTCAAGCCCGGCGCCTTGCCTTGCGGCGGCGCGAAGCCCGGCACGCCCGTGCCGGTGCCGCCCGGACCCGCGAGCGGCGAGCCCGCCGGCGCCGGATTGCTGATCGAGGCGAGTATCGGCGCGGCCGCCGGCAATGCGGACGGCACGCCGCCTACCGCGCCGCTGCCTGCCGCGACGCCGGGCGCGCCTGCGCCGCCCGGCAACGTGCTGAAAAACTCGTTGGCGAGCCGCGCGAGCGTGGCGGGATCCGGCAGTCCGCCCGGCAACGGCGGATGCGCGATCTCCGTTGGCTTAGCGGTAGGTGTCAGGGTAGTCATGGTACTTGCCGATTTCCACGTCATCGAGCACAGCCAGCGCATCCGGCGAATGAACCGCAAGCGAGCAGTAAAGCGAGATCAGATACGACGCGATCGCCTGGTTGTTGATGCCCATGAAGCGCACCGACAGCCCCGGCCCCTGCTCGCCCGCCACGCCCGGTTGATACAGGCCCACCACGCCCTGGCGCTTGTCGCCCACGCGCAGCAACAGGATCTTGGTCTTGCCGTCGGCAACCGGCACCTTGTCCGAAGGAATCAGCGGAATGCCGCGCCACGTGAGGAACTGCGAACCGAACAGGCTGACCGTAGGCGGCGGCACGCCGCGCCGCGTGCATTCGCGCCCGAATGCGGCAATCGCGAGCGGATGGGTAAGGAAGAACGCGGGTTCCTTCCACACCTTCGTGAGCAGTTCGTCGAGGTCATCGGGCGTGGGCGCGCCGGTCAGCGGGAAAATGCGCTGGTCTTCCTCGACGTTCGCCAGCAGGCCGTAGTCGGGATTGTTGATGAGCTGGCTTTCCTGCAACTCCTTGATCGTCTCGATCGTGAGGCGCAGTTGCTCCTTGATCTGGTCGTGCGGGCTGCTGTACAGGTCGGAAATCCGCGTGTGTACGTCGAGCACCGTGCTCACCGCGTTGAGGAAGTATTCGCGCGGCTGCTCTTCGTAAGGCACGAATGTCGTGGGCAGCGTGCCTTCGTCCTCGCGAGCCGTGCAGGCGGCACGCACTGCTTCGGGATCCTTAACGCGGTTCAGACGATAAATGCCGGCTTCGACCGGCACCCATTGCAGCAGGTGCGTAAGCCAGCGCGGCGTGATCGTGGAAAGCTGCGGGACGGTTTTGGTGGCATTCGCCAGTTGCCGCGCGGCGTTATCGCCAAGCGCGGTCTGGCCGCTCTGAATTGAGGACATGAACGAGGGCTCCGGTTACTTATAACAAAAACTGCTTTGCTTATGACGACGGTCGATTATCAGGAGCCAATGGAGCCGGATCAACCGGCTATAGACGGCAGCGTGCAGGGACGACTCAGGAAGACAACGGGCTGGCGGGAAGCGAGACGGCGGCCCCGCCCGCAAGCAGTTCCGCGATACCCACGCCGAAAGCCAGCGCAAGCTTTTCGACAGTCACGATCGATGCGATGGCCGTGCCGCGCTCGATTTCGCCGACATAGGTGCGGTTGAGTCCCGCATGCTCGGCGAGCCGCTCCTGCGACCAGGCCTGTGCCTCGCGCAGGCGGCGCACCTTGGCGCCGAAGTCATGGACGATCGCGCTCATCATGCCGCGCCCATCGTGATCGCATCCGGCGCGGCGCTACCCGTCCGTCCATTCGCCGGTGCGCGCACGTCGTGCCTGGAAATCGCCTGGGTGATATGCGCCCCGGCGGGAACGCTTTCGGTCAGCCAGACATTGCCGCCGATCACAGCGCCGCGCCCGAGCGTCACACGCCCGAGAATCGTCGCGCCCGCGTAAATGACGACCTCGTCTTCGACAATGGGATGACGCGGCAGCCCTTTCTCGAGATTGCCGGCCGCGTCGCGCGGAAAGCGCTTCGCGCCGAGCGTCACAGCCTGGTAGACGCGCACGCGCTCGCCAATGACGGCGGTTTCGCCAATCACGACCCCCGTGCCGTGATCGATGAAGAACGCGCTGCCGATTTGCGCGCCAGGATGAATGTCGATGCCCGTGGCCGCATGCGCCAGCTCCGAGATGATGCGCGCGAGCAGCGGCAAACCGAGCCGGTAGAGTTCGTGGGCGAGCCGGTGGTGAATCATCGCCAGCACGCCCGGATAGCAGAGCAGCACCTCGTCGACGCTGCCCGCGGCCGGATCGCCGTTGAACGCCGCGAGCACGTCGCTGTCGAGCAATCCACGGATGACTGGCAGGCGCTGCGAGAACGCACGCACGGCGGCCAATGCGCGTGCATCGATTTCGCCGTGATCGGCCTCCGCGTGGCGCGCCTTGTAGCGCAGTTCGAGCCTCGCCTGCGCCAGCAGTGCGTGCAGCGCGGCGTCGAGCGCATGGCCGACGTAGAAGTTCTCGCTTTCCTGGCGCAGGTCGGGCGGCCCGAGCCGCATCGGGAACAGCACGCCCTTGAGCGTTTCGACGACCTCGGCCAGCGCTTCGCGCGCGGGCAGGTCGCGCCCGCCCGGCTCCAGGGCGCGGCGCTGCAATTCCCGCCATTGCTGACGCACGCCCTGCAGCGCGTCGACGATTTCCGACACATGAAATACGGTCACGCCAGTTCTCGCTTCGTTATTCGTTAGGGGCATGAGGAACAGGCTTTAATCCTGCACCCACGGTAAATCATGAAAACGCCAGCCATTACGGCGCCCGCGCCGCCCGGCTTCGTCCAGGTCGCCTTCAAAGCCTTCGGTGACGTTGAACACACGGGTAAAGCCCGCCTTGGTCGCCGCTTCGGCGGCCTGTCCCGACCGGTTGCCGCTGCGGCACAGCAGGACGATAGCCGCGCTCTTGCCCGTCTTGGCCTCGAGTTCGCGCACGAAGCGCGGATTGCGCGTGAAGCTCGTGCCGGTGGCCCACGCCACATGCAACGTATCGGGCACGTGGCCAACGAACTTGCGCTCTTCGGCCGTGCGCACGTCTACGAGCACCGCTTCGCCCGCCTGATGGAGCGCCCAGGCTTGCTGCGGCGTCACGCTGCCCGCGTAGGGCAGGCCGGCCGCGTGCGCGGCGCCGCGCGCCGCTTCCAGATCCGCGTGCAGCGGCTTTTCATGCAGTTCCACTGTCATCAGTGTCTCCTTAATGTGGGCGGCAGCGCTCCGACCCTCGGAGCGCTGCCGCCTATAGCCATCAGGATTCCACTATGCGAGGGCGCCGCCGCAGTTCCAACCAATAAAAACTGATATCCAAATGGGCGCAGGTGTGAGAAGCAATCGCGCGAATTCGATCGCGTGCGCTCTCGTCAGCAAGACGCCGGCCTGCCGCGCTGGTCGATCCACAGTCGCGCCCAGCGCGAGGCGTACGCAATGGCGTGATCGGCCTCGAAGAAGTAATCGAGTGCGTCGAAGGTAAACGACGAACCGGCGGGCGACGACCTGTTCTCGATGGACAGGTTCGCCGCGTAGAGTCCGCTAGGCAATACGTGTGCGGACGCTTCAACTTCGTAGCCCTTGTATCGCATGAAGGCTCCCGTAATGACAAACGCGGACACAAGCGCCCGCGGCACTTCATCCTGCTGCAAGAAGCGCGCGACGGCAAAGAAGGCTTTGGCGTTAGCAAATCAGCACGGGCATCACTTCGTCATCACGATGCACTTTGCCTGCATGGGCGGGAATAATCACGCTGGAACGTCCGATGACAAACGACAGCATATGGTTTGCGCAATTCATTATTTCGCGGCTAGCCAGGTTCGACATTACGCTGACATTCGATGTCGTTTTCCAATACTTACGCCATTTAATTAGGTTTACATACGATTCGATTCATGGCGACGTGTACGCACGTATGCAGACCGCCCTCACCTCAAGCGCCTCTTCACTTCGATCCGCACGGAGACCGATTCATGGCCGCATTGCACGGTTCCAGCCTCACCCCGCCCGCCCCGAACGGGCAACGCCGCAAATGGCTGCGTGCCGCCAGCGCGACCGCGCTGAGCGCGACCGCGCTGAGCGCGCCGGTTCTGACGCTCGGCCGCAAGGCATGGTCGGCGCCGGCGCTCAAGCCGTTCACTTTCGCGTGGGCGCCGAACGGCTTTTGCCTCACGCCCGTCGCCGTCGCGCAGGAGCAGGGGTTCTTCGAAAAGAACGGACTGAAGGTCAATCTCGTGAGCTACGCCGGCTCGAACGACCAGTTGCTGCAAACGCTTTCCACCGGCAAGGCCGACGCTGCGGTTGGCATGATCCACCGCTGGCTCAAACCGCTGGAGGCGGGATTCGACGTCAAGATTATCAGCAGCGTGCACGGCGGATGCGTGCGCCTGATCGGCTCGAGCGCAGCGGGCGTCACGTCGCTCGCCGCGCTCAAAGGCAAGACCGTGGGGGTGAGCGACCTCGCCTCTCCGGGCAAGAACTTCTTCGCCATCCTGCTGCTCAAGCACGGCATCGACCCCGACCGCGACGTGAGCTGGCGCCAGTATCCCGCGGACCTGCTCGATGTCGCTGTGCAAAAGGGCGAGATCCAGGCCATCGCCGACGGCGACCCGAATCTCTATCTGCTGGAGCGGCAACGTCCGGGCGCTTACACGCATCTCGCCAGCAATCTTTCCGACGAATACGCGCACAAGGTTTGCTGCGTGATCGCCGCACGGGGCTCGCTTCTGCGCAGCGATCGCCCGACCGCTGCAGCGCTTGCGCGTGCGCTGATCCAGGCCACCGACTTCTCGCGCGAGAACCCGCGGGAAGCGGCGAAATCGTTCGCGAAGTACACGCCGAAGTTTGCCGAGGATGACCTTGTAAAGCTCTATTCGTCGCTCACCTACGATCACCATCCGACCAACGTCGATCTCCAGCAGGAGATCGCTTACTTCGCCGAGGACTTCAAGCGCGCCGGCGTGCTCAAGCCCACCACCGACCCGCAGCGCTTCGCCGCGGCCGTCTACACCAACGTACTGGGGTGACGCGATGACGACGCTCGAACAGGCTGCGCTGGCCCGCGCCGGCGCCAGCGACGCACTGGAGACCAGTGACGGGGCAGGCCAACCTTTCGCGAATGTCGACCTGCGGGGCCGCCGTTCTTCGGGGCAGCCAACCGTGTGGTACACCGGCCTCGCGGTGGCAGCGGCATGGGCCGTGTTCGGCGGCGTCACGCGCCTGTGGCCGAACCGCATCACCGGTTTTTCCGACTGGGCCTATACCGCCGAACTGGGCGCGGCCGCCTGGGCGATCGCGGCATGGCTCGCGCTGCTCGCGCTCGTGCTGCCCGCTCTCGAACGCAGCAGCGAGCGGCTGCGGCCCGCGCTGCGCGGCTTGAGAAAGGCGGGACCGTGGCTGATCGCGTTGCCCGTTGCGTTCACGCTCTGGGAGATCCTCACGGCGAAGACCGCGATCCTGCCTACGCCGTTCTTCGCACCGCCGCAGGCGCTCGTCGAGGTCTATCGCGACGACTGGGCGCGCCTCGCCGATTGCGTGGTCCATTCGATCGGCCTGCTCGCCATAGGCTTTCTCTACGGCGGCGTGGCCGGATTCCTCATCGGCGTATCGATCGGCTGGTCGCGCGCCGTGGGCTACTGGGTGCACCCCGTCATGCGCGTGCTCGGCCCCGTGCCCGCCACGGCGCTGCTGCCGCTCGCGTTCTATATCTTCCCGTCGAGCCGTTCCGCCGCCATCTTCCTGATCGCGCTCGCCACCGCGTTCCCCGTGACCGTGCTCACGTGGTCGGGAGTTGCGAGCGTGAACAAGGCGTATTACGACGTGGCGCGCACGCTCGGGGCAAGCCAGCGGTTCCTCGTGCTGCGCGTCGCCATTCCGGCTGCGCTGCCGCAGGTCTTCGTCGGCCTCTTCATGGGCCTGAGCGCCTCGTTCACGGTGCTCGTGACAGCAGAGATGATGGGCGTGAAATCCGGCCTCGGCTGGTACCTCACATGGGCGCAGGGGTGGGCGTCGTACTCGAACATGTACGCCGCGCTGCTCGTGATGGCTGTCCTGTTCTCGAGCCTCATCACCCTGCTCTTCCTCGTGCGCGATCGCACGCTCGTCTGGCAGAAAGGAACCGTCAAATGGTAAATGCCGCCGTGTCCCACGCCACGTCCTCGATTGCGCCCGAGCCGGCCATCCGGGGCGCGCAGATCACTGTCGAGCAGGTGAGCCACCGCTTCGACACGCCCAAGGGCCCGCTCGCGGTGCTCGACGACGTGACGCTCTCGGTCGCGCCGGGCGAATTCGTCGCGCTGCTGGGCCCAAGCGGGTGTGGAAAGTCCACGCTGCTGCGTCTCGTCGCGGGGCTCGAACCGGCGACGCAGGGCAGGCTTCTGCAAGACGGCGCGCCGATCGAGCGGCCCGATCCCTCGCGCGTCGTGGTGTTCCAGGACCCGACGCTCTACCCATGGCGGCGCGTGCGCGCGAACGTCGCGCTCGGGCTGCAGGCGCGCGGCGTGATCAAGCAGGAGCGCAAGCGCGTGGATGTCGAACTCGAACGCGTTGGCCTCACCGAATTCGCGGATGCCTTTCCGCACCAGCTTTCGGGCGGCATGTCGCAGCGTGTGGCGCTGGCCCGCGCGCTCGTCAACGATCCACGCCTGCTCGTACTCGACGAGCCGCTCGGCAAGCTCGACTCGCTCACGCGTCTGGCAATGCAGAGCGAACTCGTGGATCTCTGGCAGCGCGACCGTTTCTCAGCGCTGCTCGTCACCCATGATGTGGAAGAGGCGCTCTTTCTCGCCCAGCGTGTGATCGTATTCAGCTCCCGGCCCGCGCGCGTCGCGGCCGAACTGCATGTCGACCTGCCCTATCCGCGCCATCGCGGCGACCCGGCGTTTGCCGCGCTGCGCCGCGAAGCCTTGCAGCATCTCGGCCTCGACGCAAGCTGGTAAAGAATACGAATGATGCGGCACGCTTCATCCTACGCGCGGCGATGAGCGCGCTGCTCTCCGGCAACACCTGGCTCAACCCGTTTCTCGGCGCGCTGCAGGCGGCGCAGGTCGCACTCGGCAGTGTGGCGCACGCGCTCGGCATCGCCCGCGACAGCCACGGCCAGCCCGCGTGGCCGTGGCCGAAACGGCTCGCCGTAGAGGTTCTGCTGATCGATGCGGGCGTCGCGCGCCAGCTCGCACTCGCGCTCGCCGCCACCGGCGGCGCACTACTGCTCGCGGTCGCTGGCCTGTTCTGGCGTGGGCGGCGCATCGCGCTGTTCGCCGCGGCCGCACTCGCCGCCTGGTTCGCGCCGTGGCCCGACACCCCGCTGTGGCTCGCCGACGCCGTGCCCACCAGCTTCCAGACCACACCCTTCTCGGTCGATGCGATCGCGCGTGGCGCTGCACACTATGCGCACGAGTGCGCGGCCTGCCACGGCGACACGGGCCGCGGTGACGGCCCGCGCGCCGCCACGCTCGTGCGCTGGCCGCCGACCGTCGTGGGTCCGCTGCTCGGTCATCGTCTGGACGGGGAATTGTTCTGGCGCGTGCTGCATGGCATGCACGCACGCGACGGCGCGCAATCGATGCCCGGATTCGAAGGACGCCTGTCCGATGCGCAAACGTGGGCCATTCTCGATTACCTGAAGGTGCTGGCCGCGGGCGGCGGCGCGCAGGACGGCGAAGGCTGGCCGGTGCCTGTCGCGCTGCCTGCGCTAGACGTGCGCTGCGGCGACGCGCCGGCCGTGCCGCTGGCCAGTTGGCGCGCAGGGCAGCGCGTGAGGGCCGTGGCCGTCGATGGGCGCGGGTCGCCTCTCGAAGATCCGCGCTGGCAAACGCTGCTGCTGTTCCGCGACGGCGCGTTGCCCGCGCCGTCCGAAGCCGCGCGTTGGGCAGCGAATGGCGACGCCTCGTGCGTGGCTGTCTCGCCCGGAGCGTGGACTGCGTTCGCGGGCATAGCGGGCGTGAATGCGCAAGCCTTCGCGGGCTCGCAACTGATCGCTGACCGCGACGGGTGGCTGCGCGCCGAGGCGAAACCGGGCGACCCCGCATGGGCCAACGCGGCGCTGCTCTGCACAGCCGCTGGCGCGGGCGCCGAACGCAGCGAACGCGGCGGGCGCGTGAGCGGCCGGTCCGATCCGCTCACTTCGCTACTCTTACGCATTGACGCGGAGCCGGTGCGTTACGTGAAGGGTGGCTACGTGCATTGATCGCTGCGCGGACAAACACCCCTTCGTCGCGCACCTTCCGCTGCATCGAACGAATCGAAAAGGTAACGAATATGATTCGGCATCCGTATTATCTGCCTTCGATATGCAATTCTCGATTTGATATTGGCCACGGTTCGCATCCCAAACCATAATGGGCAACAAGCGGATTGCACCGCCCGCGCGCTCCCGCAGTCGTGAAGCGCGAACTCTCAACCGTATCTGGATCGCTGCTGCTGCGGCCACTTCCGCCACACGGTGACGTGACCCGCGCTCGCGCCCCATGCAGGAGGTAACGTCTTGAGTACCGTACTGGAACAGCAAGCGCCGCAATCTTCACTCACCCCGCAAGCGGGGTCGCCACTGCTCACCGAATCACTGCTGGAGCGCATCGGTGCCCGCGCGGCGCAGTACGACCGCGAGAACGCGTTCTTCGCAGAGGATCTGACTGATCTCCACGCATCAGGCTTCTTGCGTGCAAGCGTACCGCGCCAGCTCGGCGGCCTTGGTTTCACGCTGCCGGCGCTATTGCGCGAACAGGTCAGGCTCGCCTCCCGGGCGCCCGCCACGGCGCTCGCTCTCAACATGCATCTCTACTGGGCAGGCGCCGCCTTGCATCTGTGGCGGCGCGGCGATCATTCGGCCGACTGGATTCTGCGCGAGATCGGCGCGGGCAAGGTGTTCGCCGCAGGCCATGGCGAGCCCGGCAACGATGCAGGCCTCGCGGACTCGACGGTACGCGCGACGCCGCTACCCGGCGGCGCCTGGCGCTTCGACGGCCACAAGATCTTTACGTCGCTCGCCCCCGCATGGGACTGGCTCGGCGTGCATGGACGCGACGACAGCGATCCGGCCAATCCGCGCATCGTGCACGCCTTCATTCGCCGGGACGCGGCAGGCCATCGCACCGAGCCCACGTGGGATGCGCTCGGATTGCGTGCGACGAGCAGTCACGACACGTGGCTCGAAGGCGTCGTTGCGCAACCCGAGCACGTCACCCGCGTGTTGCCCGCGGGGCCGCCCGACGATCCTTTCGTCGACGGCATTCTCGGCGCGGTACTGCCCGGGCTGGGCGCAGTGTATTACGGCATTGCAAAGCGCGCTTTCGACCTGGCGCTGGAAGCGGCGCGGTCGCGGCGTTCTCTCGCGCTGGGCGGCCAGACGTATGCGTTCAAGCCGCTCACGCAGGCCCACGTCGCGCAAGCCGCGATCGAACTGGAGAGCATCGAGGCGCTGCTCGAGCGCACCGCACAGCGCTGGTGGGACGGCTACGCACCTGGCGAACTGTGGCTCGCGCAACTCCTTGCGGCCAAGCAGCACGCCGTCGATGGCGCGCTGCGTGTGGTCAATCTCGCGTTGCAGGTGAGCGGCGCGGGTTCGCTCTCGCGCCGGCAAGAACTCGAAAGGCTTTTCCGCGACGTGCGCGCCGGCGCATTCCATCCGCCCAACGCCGATGCAACGCACGAGTTGATCGGCCAGCTATGGCTGGGCGTCCTCGGTCAGACCGCATAGCGCACGCATCTCAACGATTCTTCGAAGATTACCGGTTCGCACGCAAAACATAAGGAGTCCTTTTATGTCTACTGCCGCACCCACTATCGATATCGCGTCGCGTCGGGCGGATTTCGTTGCCGGTCACGACATCGCACACGAGCCCGTCTCCCGGCTTGGCCTGCCCGAAGAATCGGCGCTGCCGCCGCACGCTGCCGGGCTTTTTGAGCGATTTCGGCGCCAATACGGCTTCGTGCCAAACTGGCTGGCCGCGCTGGCCGTCAACCCCGACACGGCGTGGCGGCTCGTGGCGTTCTACGAACATCTGTTCGACCCGCATCGCAGCCGCCTGACGGCCGCCGAGCGAGAACTGATCGCGGTCGTCACTTCCGCAGCCAACTCGTGCAGCTATTGTGTGTTCAACCACACCCAGTCGCTCGCGACTGCGCTCGGCGACACCGTGCGCGCACAGCGCATCGCGCAGGGATGGCATCACGTGCGGCTGGATCCGAAGGAGGCGGCGCTCGCCGGGATTGCGGAGCAGCTCACGCGCGAACCCGGCCTTGTCGACGACAGCGCTTTGCAGCGGCTCCACGACCTCGGCTTCACGCGTGAGGCGGTCGTCGAGATCCTCGAAGTATCCGCTTTCTTCAATTACGCGAACCGTCTGACGATCGCGCTCAATGTCGTGCCTGACGATCAATTTTTCTCGGGACGAGACCGCGAGAGCTCATAAGATTCGCGCCGTCGACCGGACCGCATAGCCGCTGCCGCCCGCCGCAGGCGCTACCGCCGCTCACGCCGCGCGTGCAAGCTTCGCCGACTTGAAGCTTTGCGCAATGCTTTGCGCCAGCACCGCGATAGCGGATTCCATCTTGCCAATCGCGCGTGAGCGGACGATACGCACCGTGATTTCGGGCTTGAAGTCGCTCACCTGCACGATGTCCAGCGAATCGGCGTGCGCGCTCGCCACGACGAGCGGATACGGTACGACGCCGAGGCCCACGCCGTCCGCGACGAGCCCGAGCTGCAACTCGGTGCCGAGCGTTTCGAAATTCAGTTTGAGTGCGTGGCCTTGCGCGGCGAGCGCATGCTGCAGGCCGGCGCGAAAACCGCAACCGTCCGGATTGAGCACCCAGCCGTGCGACTGGCATTCGGCGAGCGTCCAGACGCGGCGCTTCAGCAGCCCCTTTTGCGCGACCACGGCGAGCTTGAGCGAGCTGAGCGATTCCGCCACGAGCGTCTCGGACAACGCGCGGTTCGCGGGCAACAGCACGACGGCCGCGTCGAGTTCACCGTCCTCCACTTTTTGCAGCAGCGGTGCGCCCCACCCCGTGGATACGCGCGCCTGCAACCCGGGATGCGCGTGACGCAGCGATTGCAGCGCGTCGAGCATCGCGATGTCCGCAACGGTTTGCGCCACGCCCACACGCAGCACGCCCGCAAGCGGCGCCCCGTCGTTCACGAGCTGCCGCAGCACGTCGATCTCTCGCACGATGGCGCGGCACTGGTCGTACACGGCGCGGCCCATCGGCGTCGTGCGCATGGGCTTGGTGTTGCGATCGAGCAGCGCCACGCCCAATGCTTCCTCGAAATTCTGGATGCGGCGAGTCACGGCCGGCTGCGTCAGTTCGAGCCGTTCGGCCGCGTGGCTCAGCGACTCGCTGCGCACCACGGCGACGAAGGCTTCGATCTCGTCGAGTGTCATGATGGTCCCGGTGTATTGATCGCGTAGCTTAGCGTCGTTGCAACGCTTCGTTCAAGCGGCGTCGCATTTGCGATCTGCATATTTCCTTAGAAGAACAATGCGTTTGCCTTATACGGGAGCGCTCCGTATCGTGCTCTCTTCGCTATCCGCATTACCCAGGGAATCTTTCATGCGCCGCGCTTATGTCCGCTTTCTTGTCGCTATTGCTGCAACGTTGCCGCTGGCCGCATCCGCCGCCACGCTCAAGGTCGGCGACCAGCAGCTTCAGACGCGCGGCATACTCGAAGCGTCGGGCCAGCTAAAGGACGTGCCCTACCAGATCGAATGGTTCAATTTCCCCGCTGCGCAGCCGCTTGGCGAAGCACTCAATGCGGGCGCGATCGACGTGGGCGGTCTGGGCGACGCCCCGCTCATCTTCGCGTACTCGGCAGGCGCGAAAATCCGCGCGGTCTCGGCCGCACGCTCGACGCCTGTCGATCTCGCGATCGTCGTGGCCAACGGTTCGCCCATCCGCAACGCCGCTGACCTCAAGGGCAAGCGGATCGCCACCACGCGCGGCTCTATCGGACACTATCTCGCCGTGGCCACGCTCGAGCATGCGAACCTCAAGCTCACCGACGTGACCTTGTCGTACATGCAGCCCGTCGACGCCCAGGCCGCGCTCGCCACCGGAAGCGTGGACGCCTGGTCCACATGGGACCCTTACGTGGCGCTCACCGAAGCGCGCCAGCATACGCGCAGCATCGCGAACGGCGTAGGTGTTTCGTCGGGCTTGAGCTTCGAGGCCGCCACCGATACGGCGATCCGCGACAAGCACGCCGAACTCGCCGACTTCCTGCGTCGCGTGGCGGCCGGCCAGCGCTGGGCGCTCTCGCATCCTGACGAAGTCGCGGCGATCCAGTCGCGCGTGACGGGCCTGCCCGCCGACGTGCTCAAGACCGTCTATCAGCGCGCGCAACTGCATCCCGTGCCGATTGACAACAGCGTGATCGCCGAGCAGCAGCGCACCGCCGATCTCTACCTGCGCGCGGACGTCATCAAAACACGCCTCGACGTTGCGCCGAGCTTCGACAAACAGTTCTCGTCGACCGCTCCCTGAACGGGCGTCCATCGCCCGGACTTCACCGCAATTACGGAACCGACATGGCTGACGTCACCTCCTCTTCAAACCGCTATGGACTGCCTTCGCGCACCGGCGGCTCGCGGCTTTCGACGGACCGCTTTTACTTCTGGCTCTCGTGGGCGATCCCCGCGCTGATCGTCGTAGTCTGGGAACTCGCGGCGCGCGTGGGCTGGATCGCGCCGCAAGTGCTACCGGCGCCGAGCAGCGTCGCCGCGACAGCGTGGGATCTTGCCCGCAACGGCGACCTGTTCGTGCACCTCGGCGTCTCGCTGCTGCGTGCCGCAACAGGACTTCTGATCGGCGGCACGATCGGCCTCGTGCTTGGCGTACTGGTGGGTTTTTCCCGACTCACGCAGGCGCTCATCGACCGGTCCATCCAGATGGTGCGTGCGATTCCCTTTCTCGCCATGCTGCCGCTCGTCATCGTATGGTTCGGCGTAGGCGAAGTCGCGAAGATTTTTCTGGTCGCGCTCGCCGTGCTGTTTCCCGTCTACATCAACACGATGCTCGGCATTCGACAGATCGATCCCAAGCTGATGGAACTGGCCAAGGTGATCGGGTTGAACTGGCCGGCCGTGGTGCGCCGGATCATCCTGCCTGGCGCCATGCCTTCGATCCTCACCGGCGTGCGTTACGCGCTGGCGCACGCGTGGCTCGCCCTCGTGATCGCCGAAACGCTCGCGACGACCAAGGGCATCGGCTTTCTCGCCATGGACGCCCGCGAATTCCTGCAAACCAACGTCATCCTGTTGACCATGATTATTTACGCGATCATCGGCGTTGCCGCGGACGCGCTGGTTCGCTCGCTCGAAGCGCGCTTCCTCTCCTGGCACGCTAACTACGCGAAGGGGGCGAAATAATGGGCTCCACCGTCGCGTTGTCCCTTCCTGCGAATGGCGCGCATCGCGCCGCAAACGAAGCCGCCGCGGCGCCGTCCGCTGTATCGGTGCGCGGCCTGCAACGCCGTTATGGCGAGCGCGTCGTCATCGACGCACTCGACCTCGATATCCGCAAAGGCGAATTCGTCGCGCTGCTCGGCGAAAGCGGCTGCGGCAAGACCACGCTGCTGCGAGCGCTCGCCGGGCTCGACAAACCGGATGCCGGGCAAATCCGCGCACCAGAGCGGCCCTCCGTGGTGTTTCAGGAGCATCGTCTGCTGCCCTGGGCCACTTTGTGGGAGAACGTCGCGCTCGGCAACGAGTCGAGCGTCGGGCACACCGGTGCCACCCGGGCACTGGCCGAAGTCGGTTTGTCAGGCCGCGAGGACGACTGGCCGCGCAATCTGTCCGGCGGTCAGGCGCAGCGCGTGGCGCTCGCGCGGGCGCTCGTGCGCGACCCCGCGCTGCTGTTGCTCGATGAACCGTTCGCCGCGCTCGATGCGCTCACGCGCATCAAGATGCACGGGCTCGTGAAGGAGCTGGTCGCGCGCCACGCGCCGGGCGTGCTGCTCGTGACCCACGACGTCGACGAGGCGCTCGCGCTCGCGGACCGCATTCTCGTCATGCGCGCCGGCCGCATCGCGGCTTCGTTTCACACCAAAGACCACACGCCGCAGGCATTGCGGCTCACGCTGCTCGAGGGACTGGGCGTTCGGTCGCACTGATCCGCTCCGCTCTCTACAGAAGGAACCACCACGAATGAACGATGTTTCACTGACTCGCCGCCAGCTTCTGCTCGCGGCGGGAGGTTTGCTTGCCGGCGCCGCAGCCGCGCCTCTTCTTTCCGCGCAGGCGGCCGAGCCGCCCCGCAAGCTCACGCGCAACACCGACACGGTCCGCATTGGCTGGGGTTACGGCGCCCTGCCCGACATCGCCAGGCAGCGCGGCGTGTTCGAGAAGACGCTCGCCGCGAAGAACATCAAGGTCGAATGGGTCGGTCCGTTCCCGAACCATGCGCCCTCGATCCAGGCTGTTGTTGGCGGTAGCGCGGACTTCGGCTTCTGGGGCTCCACCACGCCCGCGCTCGCCGCCATGCTGGCCGGCTCGCCCATCGTCTTCACCGGCTTCGACGTGTATTCGCCGCGGTCCACGGCCATCATCGTGAAGAAGTCGAGCGGCATCAACTCGGTTGCCGACCTCGCCGGGCGCAAGGTCGCGGTGAACCGCTCGGGGCTCGGCGAGTTCCTGCTCATCGCGGCGCTGGAGAAGCACCATGTCGACCGCGACAAGGTCGAGTTCGTCTATCTGAATCCGCCCGATGCGGCGCCTGCATTTGCGCAAGGCAGAGTCGAAGCATGGTCGATGTGGTCGCCCGCCGTGGATATCGCGCGCTATTCGAATGACGCGAAGGACATTTTCAACGAGGGGCGCGATCTCGACTTCCTCATCGACTACAGCTCGCTCGTGACACGTCGCAAGTTTTCCGAAGAAAATTCGGAGCTGGTGCGCGCCGTGCTCGACGCATATTACGTGGAAGGCGCCTGGCAGTCGGCCCATGCCGCCGATTCGGAACTGCTCGTACAGAAAGAAGCGAAGTATCCGGACCAGGTGCGCGACTATTTGACGAGCCTGAAGCGCGTAAACCAGTTTCACGAGCCGGACGACGCGGCCTTCATGGCGCAGTTCCAACGCGCCGCGGACTGGCTCGCGCAACGCAGGATCATCAACGCGCCCATCAAGGTCGCCGATTACAGCGTCAAGGTGTGACGCGCCATGAACGGGAATGCGCATGACTGAAACCTCCACCCTTCAGCCGGGCGGGATCGCGCTCGTCTCGCGGTTGTCCGCCGCGCTCGGGTTCTCCGAAGCGATAAGCAGGATCGCCGCGACGGCGGCGCAGCGCGAGCGCGACCAGCGCCTGCCGCACGAAGAGATCGCCACGCTGAAGGCGCTCGGCTTCGGCGCGTTGCGCCTGCCCGCCGACGACGGCGGCCGCGGTCTGTCATTGAGCGAACTCTTCGCCGTGGCGCGTGACGTCGCCGCGGCCGATTCGAACATCGCCCACGCCTTGCGCAATCACTTCTGGCAAGTGGAAGCCGCGCTCAAGCATCGTGCCCTGCCGTTCCATGCGCACGTGCTCGACCTCGTGCGCCAGCGCAAGACGATCGGGCTTAGTTTCGTCGAAAGCGACGCGACGGCGGCCGGCGCGCGGCCGAGCCGCGTATTGAGCCGCCTGGAATGGGACGAGCGCAAACAGGTGTATCTGGGTTCGGGCGACAAGGTCTACGCGACAGGTAATCTGTACAACGATGCATTCATCGGTGTCGCTGTGGAAAGCCGTTCGAACACAACTGTGCAATACGTGCTCGAACGCGGCGAAGGCGTGAACGACGAGGACGACTGGCTGGGTTTCGGGCAGCGCCTGACGGGCTCCGGCACCGCGCGATTCCGCGATGTCGCAGTAAAGGTCGAGCATGTCTATGCGCCCGACCCGCCGAAGGCGCCCGAAGCCGCGCCGTGGGGCTTCACCTTCCACCAGATCTACCTGACCAACTGCATTGCCGGCATCGTTCGGCGCGTGGTGCTCGATGCGGTCGAGGTGCTGCGAGGACGCAAGCGCAACTTCTACCACGGCGGGGCGGCGCATCCCGCCGACGAACCGGCGCTCCAGGCCCTGCTGGGCCGGATTCGCGCCTACGCGGCGAGCATCGAGGCGAGCGCCGACCGCGCCGTGCATGCGCTGCAACGCGCGTTGGATAGCGAAGGCACGAACGAGGAATACGCCGCCACGCTCGCCGCGACGCTTGCGGCTTCGGAGGCGAAAGTCGTGATCGACGATCTCGCGCCGCAAGTCGCGAGCTGGCTCATCGACCTCGGCTCCGGCTCCGTGGTGTCGAGCGTGGGCGCGCTGGACAGGCACTGGCGCAACATCAAGGTCATCGCCTCGCACAACCCACGGCTTTACAAGGAGCGCCTGCTCGGCCAGAACCTGTTGACCGGCCAGCTTCCGCCAACGGGCGCGTTCTTCTGATCGCGCCCGCCGCTACCCGCTTCACGCTTCGAGTTCGCGGCGCACGCGCGGGACGATCTCCTGCGCGAAGCGCCGCATATCGTCTTCGAACGGCTGGAACTGGAGCATGAATAGCTCGACGCCCGCCCGGTGAAAGGCCGCGATGCGCCGCGCGACCGTATCGTAGTCGCCGACGAGGCCGGCGGCGGTGCCGCCATTGGAACCCACGCGCGCCGAGCGGGCGAAGGTCTTGAACATTTCGGCGTTCGGGTCGATGTTGGCCTTCTGGCGCTCGCGAAGCGGCTTGTCGAGTTCGGCCAGTGCGAAGAGATGCTCGAGATGGGCCTCGGCTTCCGCCTGCGTTTCGCGTGCGATCACGAACGCGGAGAGGCCAAAACGCAACGCTTCGTGGCCGGCGGGCCGCGCGCGTGCCGACACGTCGGCGATCAGGGCCGCCACGTCGTCGAGCGGCTGCCCGTTGATGAACCAGGTATCGCCGTGCGCGGCAACAAGTGAGCGCGCCGGTTCAGACTCGCCACCCACGTAGATGCGCGGACGCGCACGGTACGGATCGGCCGGAAGCAGCCGGTAATCGTCGATGTGGAAATGGTCGCCGTGATGGGTCACACGCTCGCCGCACAGCAACGCGTCAACCACCGAGATCCATTCGCAGCCATAGTGATAGCGATCGTCGTGCTCGGGAAACGCAATGCCGGCGCGTTCGAATTCAGGCCGATTCCATGCGTTCACGAGGTTGATTGCAAAGCGGCCGCCGCTGATGTGCTCGATCTGCTGCGCCATTTTCGCGAGCACGACCGGATGGTAGAGAAACGGCTTGATCGCGGCGATGATCTCGATGCGCGAGGTGAGCGCCGCCAGCGCGGCTGATGCGGTCCACGCCTCGAGCTGGTCGAGCGCGGGATCGTGCGGATTGACCGTATGCTGCGCCACGAGCACCGAGTCGTAGCCAAGCCGCTCGGCTTCGAGCACGAGCGCCTTGTTGCGGGCCCACGAGGCATCGTAGGGTTCAGCGGGGTCTTGCAGCGCCGCGCGGCTTCCGTGCACGAGCGCCCAGATGCCAAAACGTGGGAAAGAACGGGACATCGCGTGAGAACGTCAAAGGACGGAAATGATCGGGCATCCATACTAACGCCACGTGCGTCACGGCCAATCCAATATCTGCTGATATCAAAGCCATGAAAACGCATTAAGGCGAATCACGCCGCTGATATTGCGCGTTCACCCGGCTAAAGCGCTCCCGCGCGAATCCTTAGCAGAATCGCTTCGTTGCGTTGTGCGCGAAGGTCATCCAGCATTTTCGATTCGTCAACTGAATCCGCTGGGTCCGCCATGTTCTCTCCCTCCCGCCGCCGCCTGCTCATTCATGGATCGATTCTCGGCGTCGCGGCGACCACGGGCCTCGCTTTTGCCGCACCGGCTTCCACGCTGCGTATCGGCTATCAGAAGTCGTCTACGCTGATCACCGTGCTCAAGGCGCAAGGCGAGCTCGAAGCCGCGCTCGCGCCGCTCGGCGTGAGCGTGAGCTGGAGCGAGTTCGCGAGCGGCCTGCCGCTCACCGAAGCGCTCAATGCGGAAGCCGTGGATTTCAGCGCCGATGTTGCCGACACCGTGCCGATCTTCGCGCAGGCCGCACATGCGCGCTTCGTCTACGTCGCCCAGGAAGCGCCCTCGCCCGGCGCGCAGGCCATCATCGTCAAGCGCGCGGGTGCGCTGCGCACGCTCGCCGACCTGCGCAACAGGGACATCGCCGTGACGAAAGCGGCCGGCAGCCACTATCTGCTGCTGGCTGCACTCGCGCAGGCGAACGTGCCCGCCGAAGCGGTGCGCATCCATTACCTCACGCCTGCAGACGGGCGCGCCGCTTTCGAGAACGGCAGCGTCGACGCGTGGGTGACGTGGGACCCGTATGTGGCCTCGGTCGACCAGCAGCCCGATGTGCGCGTGCTCGCGGACGGCAAGGGGCTCGCCACCTACCAGCGCTACTATCTCGCCTCCACGCGTTTCGCGCAGGCGCGCCCCGACGTGATCGCCGTGGTCTATGCGCAGTTGCGCGACGCCGGCCAATGGGTGCGCAGCGCGCCGCTGGACGCCGCGCGGCTGCTCGCGCCGGTCTGGGGACTCGATGCGCCCACCATCGCGCGCGCCAACGCGCGCCGAAGCTATCTCGTGCGCGAGGTCAGCGCCCCGGTTTTCGGCGAGCAGCAGAAAATCGCCGACACGTTCTTCAACGCGCATCTGCTGCCGGCCCCGGTGGAGACGGCGCACGCCGAGCGCTGGGACTTCGCGCAAAAGCGTGCGGTTGCGATCGGCGCGTGAGCCTGGCCGTTACCGCGATTGCGCCGGCTCGACGCGCTCTTCACTGTACACACTGTCCACATACAGCGACGGCTCGAAATCGGCGGCCACCACGGCGCTCATCCGCGCCTCATGCGCCTCGATATCGTCGAGAAACAGATCCTCGCTGATGCGCCGGATCACGGCGGGGATATCGCGCTTCATGCTCGGCACGTCGCCAACGGGCAGCCCGCGGCTCACGAACGCGGCCGGATTGAAGACGTGAACATTGCGCAGGAGCGGCGCGGCGCCAGGCGTCTTCTCCAGGTATTCGAGCGCCGCGCCGAGGTAAGGATGCGCGCCGAGCGCCTCGTCCTGCTCGTGCGGCGCCGGCGTGTAATGATCGCGCCAGAGCAGCACGTGATCGGCCAGGTCGGCAAGCTCGGGCCGCGCGTGCAGATCGACGGCGTAACCTGTTCCGGCAATCACGAAATCGAATGCGAACGTTGCGTCGTTCACCCGCGCCGCTACGCGCGTGCCCTCCACTGTCGCGCGTTGCCACACGGCGTCCAGATGCAGATGGAAGTTCGGGAAGCGCGTGGCGCGTGAGACTGCGTCGGCGGGCGGCGTCGATCCCGCGCGCCGAAAGCGCAGTGCCAGGCGCCAGCGCAGCGCGTCGGGCAGCGCGGGATAGTTGTCGTAAGCGCCAGGATACGCACGGGCGCGCGTCACAGGAAGGCTTGGCAACAGCGCGCGACGCACGAAGAGATGCACATCGGCAGCGCCCGCTTCGAGCGCCGTCGCCGCAGCGTCGAACGCCGAGGCCGCGCCACCTACTACCGCGACGGACTTGCCCCGCAATGCGGAGAAATCGATTGCATCGGACGTATGCGCGCGGTGCGTGCGCGGCAGCGCGGCCAGCGGCGCGGCGACGTTGGGCTTGCCATTGCCCGCCACGCCGTTTGCGAGTATCACCTTGCGCGCCGTTTCCACACGCCGCACGACATCGTCGCCGTGACGAACGTCCAGATGTAGCCTGAAGTGCGTGCCAATGGGTTCGACGCGCGTGAGCGTCGTGCCGTAACGAACCGCGATGCCGAGGAATTCCCGATACCACGCGAGATACTCGGCCCAATCCTCGCGGCCAATGCGTTCGAATTCGGCGTACGCGGCCTCGCCGTGACGCGCTTCGTACCACGCCTGGAAGCTCAGCGCGGGCAACCCTGCTTCCGGCCCCGTCAGCGTCTTGGGCGTGCGCAGCCGCTGCATGCGCGCGCGCGTGGTCCACACGCCGGCCTGCGGCGCGCCAGCCGCGCCGTCGATCACGCTGACCTTGCCGATCCCCGCGCGCCGCAAGCCGAACGCGAAGGCCGTGCCGCTCTGGCCGCCGCCCACGACGACCACGTTGTGATCGATGCCGTCACGGTTGACGACCCAATCTTCTGGGTCGGGGCCGATTAGGCGCAGTGTGGTGTGCGCATGACGGTCGTGCAGCGCGGGTTCGCTCATGGGAATGTCCTGCGAAGGGGCACGTGGGGCGCAAACGCGCGCCGGAAATTCGAGTATCGGTGAGCGGCCGCGCGCCGGCAAAGAACGATTCGGACTTTCCTTTTTCGGCGCGCTGCATCTCGCCGCATGTCATGTGCAAATGGAATGTTTATCAGCATTCAATATTTAAACCTCGCATGCCTGGGTGGTAGCCTCTTTTGATCGTTCGTCCATCCAGGGAGCCCCGCATGAGCATCGAATTCATCGGCATGATCCAGCAGCGCAAGGTGTCGGAGACGCATCTCGCCGAAGGTCCGGCCATCGACGTCGACTACGTTCGCGATTTTGCGCAGGCGCACGAACGCGCGGGCTTCGACCGCATTCTCGTGCCGCACAGCTCGGTCAGCCCCGACGCCACGCTGACGATCGCCTATGCGGCGAGCGTGACGTCACGCGTACATTTCATGCTGGCGCACCGCCCCGGCTTTGTCTCGCCGACGCTCGCCGCGCGCCAGCTCGCAACGCTCGATCACTTTTCCGGCGGCCGGCTCGCCGTGCACTTCATCTCGGGCGGCAGCGACGCCGACCAGCGGCGCGACGGCGACTACCTGAGCCACGACGAACGCTACGCGCGCACCGACGAGTACCTGCAGGTGCTTAAACGTGTATGGACCGAAAGCAAGCCGTTCGATCACGAAGGCCGCTTCTATCGCTTCGAACAGGCGTGGTCGGAGGTCAAGCCGCGTCAGCAGCCGCACGTGCCGATCTACTTCGGCGGCGCTTCCGAAGCCGCGCTCGCGGTGGCCGGCAAGCACGCGGATGTGTACGCGCTGTGGGGCGAATCGAAGCAAGGCGTGGCCGACCTGATTGCTCGCGTGCGTGCCGAAGCCGCGAAACACGGACGCCAGGTGCGCTTCTCCGTATCGTTCCGGCCGATCCTCGCCGACACCGAGAAGGCGGCGTGGGAGCGCGCCGAACATATCCTCAACGAGACACGCCGCCTGCGCGCCGAACAGGGCCTCGACAAGGGCGGCCCGCTTCAGAGCGAAGGCGCGCGCCGCCTGCTCGGCGCAGCGGGCGACGGCGTGCGCGCCGACGACCGCCTGTGGACCGCCGTCGCGAAGGAAATTGGCGGCCGCTCGAACTCGACGGCGCTCGTGGGTACGCCTGACCAGGTCGCGCAGACGCTCGCCGAATATCACGCGCTGGGTGTGACGACGTTCCTGATTCGCGGCTTCGACCCGCTCGAGGACGCCATCGATTACGGCCGCGTGCTGATTCCGGCCACGCGCGAGCTGGCCTCGCGCGTGCGCGCCGCCGCCTGAAACGGCTGGAGAGACCGCCATGAGCCACACCGACACCGCAGATATCAGCACCGCTGCGCCGCGCGTTGACCTCCGGCATGCGCCCATCCGCAAGTTCTGGTTCGACGACGAAGCCACGCCCGCGCGCACACTCGACGAAGAGCGCCGCCATCGGCAGGAACGGCTGGCCGGTGCGTTCCGCCTCTTCGCGCGCTACGGCTTCGACCAGGGGCTCGCGGGGCATATCACGGCGCGCGACCCCGAATGGCCCGATCACTTCTGGGTCAATCCGCTCGGGCTGCATTTCGGCCGCATCAAGGTGTCCGACCTGCTGCTCGTCAACCAGCAAGGCGAGATCGTCGTGGGCGCGGGTCCCGTGAACCAGGCGGCATTCGCTATTCACGCGGCTATTCACGAAGCGCGCCCCGATGTTGTGGCAGCGGCCCACACACACTCGCTATATGGCAAAGCCTGGTCGACGCTTGGCCGCACGCTCGATCCGCTCACCCAGGATGCTTGCGCGTTCTACGAAGACCATGCGCTTTTCGACGACTTTCGCGGCGTGGTGTTCGATACAGAAGAAGGCGCACGCATTGCCAACGCGCTGGGCCAACGCAAGGCCGTGATTCTCAAGAATCACGGCATTCTCACAGCCGGCCCGACCGTCGAAGCCGCGGCGTGGTGGTATATCGCGCTCGACAACGCCTGCCATACGCAATTGCTGGCGCAGGCCGCCGGCCATCCGCAACCTATTCCTCACGATGTCGCCGCGCTCACGCACACGCAGGTGGGGCGCCCCGGCGGCGCGGCCTATGCGTTCGAGAGCCTCTACGCAGGGCTTGTCGAGCGCGAACCGGAGTTGCTCGACTGATGGGCATTCACAAGCTTCGCCGCTTCGTCGGCACAGTTGCGGAACTCGTGGACCACGCGCCGCGCGAGTCCAGGTTGATCGATCACGGCTTCGATGCGCTGCGCGAACTCGTGCGCGACGACGACTGGTTGCCCGACGCCTACGCCACGCCTTCGCCTGAGCGTTATCAGCAATATCTGCTCTATGCCGATGCGCGCCAGCGCTTTTCGGTGGTCAGCTTTGTCTGGGGACCGGGCCAACAAACGCCCGTTCACGACCACACGGTGTGGGGCCTGATAGGCGTGCTGCGCGGCGCCGAATATGCGCAGCCCTACGCGCACGATGCGGCGGGTGCGTTGCATCCGCTGGGCCGCGAGGTGTTGCTTCAGCGCGGCGAGGTGGAGGCCGTCTCGCCGACGATCGGCGACATCCACCGCGTGCGCAATGCCTACGATCGCGTTTCGGTCAGCATTCACGTGTATGGGGCGAACATCGGCGCGGTGCGCCGGTTTACCTATCCGGCCGACGCCCCGCCCAAGCCCTTTATCTCCGGCTACTCGAACGACGTCCTCCCGAACTTCTGGGATCTCAGCAAGGAACCCAACGCCTCATGAAGTCATTTCCTGTGCGCACGTATCAGGACGTGCGCGACACCCTGCTCGCCCGCCGCGAGATCGCGCTGCTCGACGTGCGCGAGGAAGATCCGCATGCGCAAAGTCATCCGCTTTTCGCCGCCAACCTTCCGCTCTCGAAGCTCGAACTCGACGCCTGGACGAAGCTGCCGCGCCGCAGCGTGCCGATCGTGTTGCTCGACAACGGCGAAGGCTTCGCACAGCGCGCGGCCATGAAGCTCGACGCGCTTGGCTACACCGATATCGCACTGTTGGATGGCGGACTCGCGGGCTGGATACGCGCGGGCGGCGAAGTGTTCCGCGACGTGAACGTGCCAAGCAAGGCGTTCGGTGAATTCGTCGAAACGGAGCGCCATACGCCTTCGCTGACGGCCGAGGCAGTGAATGCGCTGCTCTCGGGCGGCGAAGATGTGGTCGTGCTCGACGCCCGCCGCTTCGACGAATACCGCACGATGAACATTCCCGGCAGCATCAGCGTGCCGGGCGCGGAACTCGCGCTGCGCGCCCGCGCGCTGGCGCCCAATCCCGCTACGCGCGTCATCGTGAACTGCGCGGGGCGCACGCGCAGTATCATCGGCACGCAATCGCTCGTGAATGCGGGGCTGCCGAACCCCGTGGCGGCACTGCGCAACGGCACGATCGGCTGGACGCTGGCCGGGCAGACGCTCGAGCACGGCAGCACACGCCAGTTCGAACCGCAGGCGGGACGCGACGCGGCCACGCTCGCGCAATCGCGCGCGGCGGCCGCCGCGCTCGCCAGCCGCGCGGGCGTGCAGCGCACGACGCTCGCGCAAGCCGAACAGTGGGCCGCCGACACGTCGCGTACGACGTATCGCTTCGACGTGCGCACGCCTGCCGAGTATGAACACGCGCATGCGCCAGGGTTTCAGGGTGCGCCGGGCGGGCAGCTCGTCCAGGAAACCGAAATGTTCGCGCCGGTGCGTGGCGCACGCGTGGTCCTGTTCGACGACGACGGCGTGCGCGCCAACATGACCGCTTCCTGGCTCGCACAGATGAACGTCGACGTGTATGTAATCGACGCAGCCCGCACCGAGGATCTCACCGAAGCGGGCGCATGGCGCGCGCCGAAGCCCACTGCCGCCAGCGTCCCGACGATCACGCCCGAAGCGCTCGCCACGCGTCTTGCCGCGAGCGATCATGGCACCGTCGTGCTCGATTTCACGTCGAGCGCCAATCACGTGAAGGCACATATTCCCGGTGCGTGGTGGGCGCTGCGATCGCATCTCGCACCAGGCTTCGATGATTTGCGCGCGCTGCCCGATGCGCGCCGTTACGTCGCCGTGTGCATGACCAACGCCCTCGCACCGTTCGCCGCGTCCGAGATAGCCTCGCTCACGGGCAAGCCGGTCGAATTGCTGGAAGGCGGCACGGCGGCATGGATACACGCCGGGCTGCCGGTGCAAAGCGGCGAGGCGCATCTGGCCTCGCCGCGTATCGACCGCTACCGGCGCCCTTACGAAGGCACCGATAACGCCCGCGAAGCGATGAACGCGTACCTCGAATGGGAGTACGGGCTCGTGGCGCAGCTAGGGCGCGACGGCACACATGGATTCTTCGTGGTCTGAAGACGGCGCGACAGGGGCGTGCCGCGCCTTTCAATCCATATTCGAGCCCAGCGAAAGGCATACGCGATGGCGTGATCAATCTCAAAAAAGTAATCGAGCGCTCGAAAGAAAGCGACGATTCAAGCGCCGCAGAGCTGTTCTCGATAGTCAGCTAGGGACGGAGATCGCGCCTATCAGTAAGGGATTGGACGCGCTTCATCTGATCTGTACTCCTTTGTTACTTTATGGACAATGATCATGTCCCCGCCAAGTTCAAATGTCGTGGTGCCAGCTAAATAGATGGAATGGTCGCCTCCCGCCTTAATGGGCCGTCCAGCGCCGCAGTCTCGCGTCCTGAACATGCGACATTGCTGGTTCGGCAGTCCAGCCGCCAAGGAGAATCAGATGGAACCCACGACCATTGCCATCGACCTGGCCAAGCGCGTTTTCCAGATTCATTACGTCGAGACCGAGACCGGCGCAATCCGCAGCAAGGTACTCAAACGCGCCCAGCTCGTGCCGTTCTTCGCCAACCGGCCT